>DATKNZ010000214.1:0-18097 GCA_035541055.1 Candidatus Acidiferrum sp.
CCACCGCCGCAGCCAGCCACCCTCACCTTCCCTCCACCGGTTGCACTCCATCACCGCACCGTCACCTCACCGTAGTACCTCTAATAGCCTATTAGAGGTACTACGGTGAGGTGACGGGGAGGATACGGCGTGGTGACGGCGTGGTGATGATGATGCAGGTTTCGAGCTTGCGATCGCCCTGAGCCCGATGATCCCCCGGTGTGTCTCCCATATGGAGTGCTGCCCATGTGACACACACCGGGGACTGTGGGGGTCCACAGTTTCCAGTTGACACCTTTAGGAGGGCAATCCATAGTTGCGCAAACGATTGCGTATTTAACCTACTGACCCCACTAAGAAAGAAAGGCAGGAAGAATGCAACAGATGTACGCCAATAGAACAAAGGTTTGCGCTTCAGACACAAACCCCATCCCGAACCTAACCTCCCGCTGTGGCCGCCCATGTCGAACCCGCTCGACGGCATGCCTTGCTTTCCTCTTGCCACTGTTGCTTTCCCCGCTGGCATTCGCCCTGCCCTCTTTTGATCCATTCGCCGACGCCACGGCGAGCGGTGGCACCAGCTATGCCGTGGGCAGCACGCTGACCAACCAGTTCAACCCGGCGCTTTACAGCGCTTGGTATTCGCGCGGAGGCAATTTCCCGGGCACGACGCCGCTGATCGTGGCCGGGAGCCTGAGCTACCCCGGCTTGCCCGCCTCGACCGGCAACAGCGCATCATTCGCTCCGGCCAGCAGCACGAGCGCTTGCCTGGATCTGAGCGAGCCCGCCGGCGGCCAGCCCAACACGGTTTACGCCTCGTTTCTGCTGAAGATCACGGACATCTCGGTCGTGCCGACGACGGCGGCCAACAACGCGTTCGTGGGCTTCATTGACGATCCGAGCCATAGTGGCAACCAGATCCAGCGGCTGGGCACCCGTGTCCTGGCGAAGAAGGTTGGCAGTGGTTATGTGCTGGGCACGAGCATGAACCAATACACCACCAATTTCGTGTATGAAGCCAGCGGCAATGCCCACAACGTGGGAGACGTGTTGTTCGTCGTCCAGGCGTACCTGCGTAATGCGGGCGTCCAGACGAATGTGTTCCTGTGGGTCAATCCTCCTTCGTCGAGCTTTGGCTCGAATGCGCCGCCGGCGCCAACGCTCATTGCGCCGCTGACGCCTACGGCCAACACCGCGCTGAATAATGACGGCGCGCGCGGTTTCGCGCTCCTGTGCCAGTATGCCAATGCCCCGAGCGGGGTGATTGACGATGTTCGCTTCGGCACGGACTGGGCCACCGTCACCGGCGGCCCCGGCCTCTATGCGTCGCCCAGCAATCAGACGTTCAACGCGGCAGCCACAGCCACGCTCAGCGTGGGCGCGTTCGGCGGCACGCCGTTAAGCTATCAGTGGCAGAAGAACGGAGCCAACCTGAGCGACGGCAGCAATATTTCCGGCGCCACCACATCCATCCTGACGATCAGCAACATTCTCTCCGCCGATGCCGCATCCTACGACGTCGTGGTCAGCAACAGCTACAACGTGGTCACCAGCGCCGTTGACGTGTTGACGGTGAACGATCCCTGGATCACCACCCAGCCCACGAACGAGACGCTCAACATCGGGGGCACGGCCATGCTCCAGGTGGCCGCGCTCGGCACGCCGGCATTAACTTACCAGTGGTATCAGAACAGCAATCCCTTGTCGGATGGCGGCCGGATTTCCGGCTCGCAAACCAACAAGCTGACGATCACCGGCTTCACCTCGGGCGACGCGGGGACCTATTACGTCATGGTTTACAACGGCAACGGGTCCAGCATAACCAGCAGCAACGCGCTCTTGCTGCTCACCGATCCTTCGATTGTGGGCCAGCCGCAGAGCGTGACGAACCTGTATGGGACCACCGCCACTTTCCAGGTGACCCCTTCAGGCACCGCGCCGTTCAGCTACCAATGGCACGAGGCCGGCGTGGGCGACCTGAGCGACACGGGGAACATCTCCGGCAGCCGCACTAACCTGCTGAGCATCAGCGGCGTTTCCTACACGGACGCGGGAACCTACTCGGTCACCGTGACCAATTCCTTAGGGTCAGTGGACAGCGCGCCGGCGGTGCTGACGGTGCTCGACCCGGCAATCACCAATCAGCCGGTGTCCACGACCAACGTGACCGGGAGCACCGCCACCTTCCACGTGGGGGCGATTGGCACGCCCGGCCTCAACTATGTCTGGTATCAGAACACCACGATCCTCTTCGACGACGGGGTCAAGTACGCCGGCTCCTCAACCGACACGCTGAGCATCTCGAACGTGGCTTCGACCGACCAGAGCACCTACAGCGTCGTCGTGTTGAACGGAGGTGGCCTGTCGGTGACCAGCAGCCCGGTCACTCTGACGGCGGTCAGCCCGCCGGCGCCCATCAACATCACCGAGCAGCCCACGCCGCGCAAAGTGCTGGCCGGGTCAAAGACGGTCGTGGCGGTGGGCTATACCGGCTCATCCCCGCAGTTCCAATGGCAATTCGGCGGCACAAATATCCCTGGCGCGACGGCGGCTGCTTACATCCTGACGAACGTGCAGCCGGCGGTCACCGGGAACTACCAGGTCATCGTGTCCAACTCGCTCAACGTTCAGACCAGCTCTCCGGCAGCGGTCGCGATCATCGCCTCATTGCACCTCTACCCGACCAACATCGCCGTCCTCCGGGTCGGCGACGGAGCCGAGGCGCTGACGACGCATGGCAATTCGATATCCGTGGACCAGTTTGCGCCCGACGGCACTTACCTGACGACGATGAGCCTGCCGGACGGGGGGCCGACGAGCGTCGTGGCGATCGGCCCCACCGTGGTGCCTGTGGGCGCGAACACCTCGGTGACCGGCAACAACCTTTCGCGTTCAGCCAACGGGCGGTTCCTGGTCTTCGGCGCCTACAACACCAACCTGAGCTTCGCCTCGGATCTTCAGAGCGCCAATGCCACGACGGTCCCACGCGGCATCGGACTGATTGACGACCAGGCCCAATACACTCTAGCGATTTCCAGCAGCAGCGCGGGCAGCGGGAACTTCTGGCGCGGCGCGGCCTTCGACGGCACCAACGACTACTGGGGCTTCTCGCGCACCGCAGGCACGTATTACTTCGGCTTCGACGTCCCGGGCCTGGTCGTTCAGAGCGATTGGTCCAACCTGCGCTCGATGGCCATCTTCAACGGGCGCCTGTACGCGGTCTCGGCCGTGGCCGGCAAGACCGGCGTGGCGCGCTTCGCGGGCCTGCCTGAGGCCCCGGAGACCGTGGAGGTGGTGATCAACACGGGCAGCAGCTTCTCGTCCGACTGCGAGGTCAGCCCCGACGGGACCGTGGTTTACGTCGCGGACTCCGAGGCGTCGGGCACCGGGGGCGGCGTGCAGCGCTGGCAGTTCGACGGCTCGAACTGGAACCTGGCATACACGTTGAACGACAACCTGCCCGGCGGCGCGTATTACGTGACAGCGGACTTCAGCGGCGCCAACCCAGTGGTGTATGCCGTGACTACGGACGCCGAAAACAACCAGATCGTGAGGATCTCCGACGCCGGGTCAGGTTCCCCCGGCACGGTGGTCGCTTATGCCGGCGCGAGCCAGAACTTCCGCGGCATCCGCCTCGGCCCCGCGGCCACGACCAACACGACCCGCCCGTTGCTCTCCGAAACGGCCGGCCCGGGCAACGTTACACTCAACTGGAGCGGCTCCTTCTTCCTCCAGTCGTCCCTCAACGCGACCGGGGTGTATTCGGATGTGATCAACGGGACGCGGCCTTACACGAACTCCAGCACCGCCGGGCAGAAGTTCTTCCGTTTGCGGCAGTAGCGGCAGTCTTGTATTACTCGGTTCGCGCGGAATCTCGGGAGCCGAGGCAGAGCGGCACCCTGGCGCAGCTCTGGTTTCCAGAGAAGGCGCGCGCCGCGCACGCGAAAAGCATGATGAGAAGAATCCTGATGGCGGCGGGGGTCCTGGGCGTTCTGATGAACCCAGGGCTCCGCGCCGGGGCTGAAACCAGCCCGCGCGTCATCCCTCGTCCGCTGCCCGGCCATCCCGGCAACATCTTTCTCGTCGGCGAGCAGGTTATTGTCCCGGTCCCTGCACCGAGCGCGCAAGGCTGGCGCGTGGTGGATTACGACGGCACCACTGTCGCCCAGGGCCAACTGGACGCTGGCGGCTGTGCGCATCTGGGCAAACTGCCGGTCGGCTACTACGAGTTGCTGACCGGCCCGTCCGCAACCAACCGCGCAACGCTGGGTGTGGTGGAACCGCTGCGCGCGCCGACGCCGCGCACGTCGCCCATCTCGATTGACGTCGCAATGGCGTGGTTCTTCACGAAGGAGCGCATGGCGGCGCCAGCCAGCCTCTGCACGCTGGCCGGGATCAACTGGGTCCGGGACCGGCTCCTGTGGCAGGAGCTCGAGCCCAGGCGCGGCGAATTCCTTCCCGGCACGCGATACGACGACTCCGCGCGGACCCAGGTAGCGGCGGGTCTGCAGGTGCTTCAGGTCAGCCACGTTTCGGCGCCCTGGGCCAACCCGAACACCAAACGCTTCCCGCTCGACTTGCGAGACATCTACAGCTTCTACCGCGAGATCGCCCGCCGCTGGCAGGGCCAGGTCCTAGCCATCGAGCCGTGGAACGAGGCCGACATCAAGGAATTCGGAGGTCACACCGGTGATGAAATGGCCTCATTCCAAAAGGCGGCTTACCTCGGGCTGAAAGCCGGAAATCCGAAGGTCATTGCGTGCCAGAACGTGTTCGCCATCCATCGCGCGGCGACGCTGCACAACTTCGCCGCCAACGAAGCCTGGCCGTACTTCGATACCTTCAACGCGCATTGCTACGAGCAGCTCAAAGACTATCCCAAGGCCTACGCCGACTACCGTGCCGTCTCCGCCGGCAAGCCGATATGGGTGACCGAGACGAGCGTGCACGTGAAATGGCAGGGCGACGACAAGCTGCGGGAGCCAAGTGCGGAGGACCTGCGCCTCCAAAGCGAGCGCGTAACCAAGACCTTCGCGCTGACCCTGCACCAGGGAGTGGCACAGGTGTTCTACTTCATGCTGCCGCAGTACAGCGAAGGCGCGGTGCAATTCGGCCTGCTGCATGGGGACCTGACGCCGCGGCCCGGCTATCTCGCACTAGCGGCCGTCGGGCGCTTGCTGGCAGACGCCAAACCGCTTGGCCGGGTGGCGCTATCCAACGACGTGGGGCAGGCGTATTTCTTCCGCGCCAAGCCGGACGGCGAGCCCGCGGACGTGATGGTCGCCTGGGCCCAGCAGGAGACCTCGTTCTCGTTGCCCAGAGCGCCGAAGGCTTGCTTCGACCACCTGGGCCGGCCGCACCCGATCGAAGGCAAGACGTTGAAGATCGGTCCCGCACCCACTTATGCCGTACTGGCCAGACACAGTCGCCCTCAGCTTGTGCCCCCGCCCAAGCCGGCCAGCCTTTTGCCCGGCAAACCCGGCCCGGTGGTGCTCCAGGCGCTGCTGCCGGACGATGATGTGGTCGTGAACAAATCTGCCTACAAGCTGGCCGCCGGGCAGGACAAGCGCGTCCCGGTGTTCCTGTATAATTTCGGCGACCGCAAAGCCGCGGGTCGCCTCCTAGTTAGCGGGCTCGAGGGATGGCAGACCGCGTTCCCGGCCACGGCCGAAATCGGGCCGGGCGAACGCAAGGAACTGACGCTCGCCATAAACTGCGGCGGCACGAACACCTGGACTGAGGCCGATGTCCGCATCACCGGGGACTTCGGCGCCGGCGGCAAGCCGGTGCTGGCCCTGCGCTTCGTCCCTGGCACCAGGTAACTTGCATGCCACTGCCCCTGGATTCCCGCGTAGCGGCGGCTCGGCCGAGCGCCGCCAAGTCCTGCCGCCGCGGAGAGCGGCGCTCTGCCGAGCCGCTGCTACGATTATGAGCCTACAAATGAAAACCGGCCTCTCTCTCCTGCTGACGCTGCCCATTGCCGCGGCCCCCATGGCTGCGCGGGCCCAGACGGCCACCCCGCAGCGCGCGAACGTCGTGCTGATCCTCGCAGACGACCTGGGCTGGACAGACCTCCACTGCTTTGGCAGCGAGTATTACGAGAGCCCGCACATTGACAAGCTGGCCCGCGACGGGGTGAGGTTCACCCAGGCATATTCCGCCTGCACGGTCTGCTCGCCGTCCCGCGCGGCCATCCTGACCGGCAAATACCCTGCGCGGCTGCACATCACGGATTGGATTCCAGGACTGCCGCCCGAGAACCCGAAGCTGCTCGTGCCGGATTGGACCAAGTACCTGCCGCTGGAGGAGTTTACCCTCGCCAACGCGCTGCACAATGCGGGCTACGCCACGGCCAGCATCGGCAAGTGGCACCTGGGCGGACCGCCCTATTACCCGGACAAGCACGGCTTCGATATCAACCTGGCCGGCACTGAAGCCCCGAACCCCAAGACCTACTTCGCTCCTTACAAAATCCCCACACTGCCCGAGGGGCCGGACGGGGAATATCTCACCGACCGGCTGGGCGTGGAGGCGGTCCGGTTCATCGAGCAGCACAAAGACCAGCCATTCTTCCTTTACCTGCCCCATTTCGCGGTCCACGTGCCTATCCAGTCCAAGCAGGCGCTGTTGGAGAAATACCGCGCCAAACGGCACGCCGGCCAGAAACAGAATAATGCGGGCTACGCCGGCATGATCGAGAGCATGGACGACACTGTCGGCAGCATCCGCCAGAGGCTGGCGGACCTCAAGTTGGCCGACCACACCCTGGTCATCTTCGCCTCCGACAACGGTGGCCGGGTGCCGACCACCTCGAACCTGCCCCTGCGCGTCGGCAAGGGCTCGTGCTACGAGGGCGGCACGCGCACGCCGTTGATCATCTACTGGCCGGGAGTAACCACGCCGGGCAGCGTGTGCGATGCGCCGGTCATCGGCATGGACCTGTTCCGCACGATCCTGGACGTGACGGGAGTCAAGGACGGCGCCGAGAAGGCGGTGGACAGCGTCAGCCTGGTGCCGCTGCTGCGCGGGACGAGCGGGCTGCTGCGCGATGAGCTGTTCTGGCATTACCCGCACTACCAGCATTACCAGCTTGGCGGGACCACTCCCTACGGAGCCATTCGCAAAGGCGACTTCAAGCTCATCGAGTTCTTCAGCGACATGCGCGTCGAGCTTTACAACCTGCGCGAAGACGTGGGCGAACAGCATAACCTCGCGGCGCAGATGCCGGACAAGGTGGACGAGCTGCGCACCCGCCTGCACGCCTGGCGCAAGGAAGTCGGCGCGCAAATGCCGACCCCCAATCCAAAATACGACCCCTCCAAGCCGGAAGCCGCGCCCAGGTCGCAGAAGAAGAACGTGCCGGACAAATGAGAAAGCTGCTCCTTGGCGCAATGAGCGCATCGCTGCTCGTGGGCACGCCCGCGATGGCTGCCCGCGATTGGGCGGCAGTCAAAAGCTGGGCTTACCAGCTCACCAACTATAAAGATGGCAAGCTGGATGAAATTGGCAGCGCTGGCTTCGATCTGGTGGTCATTGACCTGGCGCGTGACGGCGGGAGTGACTTCTTCAGGCGCGCGGAGGTGGAGACCGTCCAGCAGAAAGGTGTGATCGTGCTGGCCTACTTTGAGATCGGGGCTATCGAGAACTACCGCCCGGAGTGGAAGGCCGTTCCCGAGGATCTCAAGCTGGGCGCGGTCAAAGGCTGGCCCAGGGAGCGCCTGGTGAAGTTCTGGGATGAACGCTGGTGGCCCATCGTGCAAGGGCGCGTGGACCAGGCCCTCAAATCGGGCTTCGACGGCGCCTACCTGGATATGGTGACCGCCTACGAGGAAGCGCCGGCCAGGGAAATGAAGCGTGAGGAACTGGCCCGCAGGATGGTCGCGCTCATCAGCCGCGTTTCCCAATACGCCAAGGCTGCCAATCCGCAATTCAAGATCGTGCCGCAGAACGCGCCCGAGCTTTACACTTGGGCCTTTTGGGAGCCCAGACCGAACGAAGAATACCTGCAGGCGATTGATGGCCTTGGCCTGGAGGACGTCTTCTATCTCGCCCACGACAAGCCGGCGCAGATGAAGTGGTGCGAGGAGAATCGCCAGAACGCCCTGGCCATAAGGAAGGCCGGGAAGCTCGTGCTGGGGGTGGATTATGCCAAAACACCAGCGTGCATCGCCGACGCCTACGCGCGCCAGCGGGCTTTGGGCTTTGTTCCCTACGTCAGCGTGGTATCCCTCGACCGGGTGTTGCAGGAGCACGCAACCGGGATGACCAATTCCCGCCCAGGACAACCGCGGGGGAAATAGATAACGCGAGCACGTGACCTTATCCTAACATAATGCTTTGTCACATGCGCACCGCAGCATTACTGTCATGTGCCATGTGCCATCGGCTATCGGCGATTGGCTATTGGCGATTCAGCCCAGAGCACTCCCAGCCGAAACGTGAAAGGAACATGACTGCCAACTACTCGACACTGATTCTCGTTCTTTCCCTGGCCCTCGCAGCCCGCGCCACTGCCATCACTCCGGTCCCCGAGAAGGTCACGCCCGTCATCCCCGATCGGCAGGATTTCCAGGTGCCGGACCGAGTCCATCTGGGCGGCTGGATCGGCACACGCATCCTGGCGAATGAAAGCAACCGCCTCGCAAAGCTGGACCCCGCGCGCCTGCTGGAAGGCTATCGTCATCGCCCTGGCCGCCAGAGCTGGGACGGGGAACATGTCGGCAAGTGGCTGCATGCCGCCACCCTGGCCTGGGCCAACACCGGCGACCCTGCCTTGCGCGCGAAGCTCGACTCCACGGCCGCCGAGTTGATCAAGTGCCAGCTTCCCGATGGCTATCTCGGCACTTACGTGGAAAAGGATCGCTGGACCGAGTGGGACGTTTGGGCGCACAAATACAACCTCATCGGGCTCGTCACCTACATGCGTTACACCGGCAACATGGCCCCCCTGCCCGCTTGCCGGCGCATGGCCGACTTGCTCTGCAACACCTTCGGCGATGAGCCGGGCAAGCGTGATATCATCACCGCCGGACAGCACATGGGCATGGCGCCCACGAGCGTGCTGGAGCCGATGGTCTTGCTCTATCGGCTCACGGGCGATGCCCGCTACCTCGAATTCTGCAAATACATCCTCCGCGCCTGGGAACAGCCCAATGGCCCCAGGATCATCTCAACCCTCCTGGACGCAAAGCGCGTGGACAAGGTCGGCAACGGCAAAGCCTACGAAATGCTCTCCTGCCTTAACGGCGCGCTGGAGTATTACCGCACTGTCGGAGACCACCAAATCCTCGAAGCTTGCCTCAATGCCTGGCAGGACATCGTGGCCCACCGCCTCTACCTGACTGGCACCGCCAGCTACCGCGAGTTCTTCCACGGCGACTACGACCTCCCCAACGTCAATAATGTCGGCGAGACCTGCGTGACGGTCACCTGGCTGCAGTTCAATGCGCAGTTGCTCCGGCTCACCGGCGAGGCGCGCTTTGCCGAGCAACTCGAAAAGGTGGTCCTCAACCAGTTGTTCGGTGCCCAATGCCCAGACGGATCGGCCTGGGGTTATTACGTCCAGATGCAGGGCAAGAAGCCCTACAGCAGCAACCTCGATGGCCATTGCTGCCTCTCCAGCGGGCCGCGTGGGGTGGCCCTAATTCCCACCTTCGCCCTGGCCACCGATGCCGAGGGCATTGTGGTCAACCTCTACGAGGAGGACACCGCCGATCTTCTCCTCCGGGACGGGACACGGGTGACGCTTAAAACGGAAACCAGTTACCCTACGGAGGGCCAGGTCCGCATCATCGTCGCGTCCGCGCCGGGAAAGATGTTCGCCCTCAAGCTGCGCATCCCGGCGTGGTGCAAGAGCCCGGTATTAAAAGTCAATGGCGGGAGACAGAACACGGACCCTGGAGCGGACGGGTACGTGGCCTTGCGCCGGCAATGGAAAGCAGGCGATCAGGTGCAACTCTCGCTCAAGCTGGAACCGCGCGTGGTGATAGGCGATCACAAGAACGAAGGCCGGCTGGCCATCATGTACGGACCGCTGGTGCTTGCTGCGGACCAGGCCCTCATGGAGAAGAACGCATGCTCCATGGGCTGCATCGGGGTCTCAAGCCCGAAACTTGCGGCGCTTAACTTCACCGCCGAACCGGCGCCGGCACCGCTCAGGTCCTGGCCCGGCGCAGAGGTCTTTTACATCAAAGGTGTGGCCTACAGGCCCTGCGGCTCCCTGAAAGCCGGCGCGGCACTGAAGCTCGGCCTGGTTCCCTTCGCGGATGCGGGAGCCTCGGGCACGGACTACAGGATTTGGCTGCCGTTCGAACCCCCGCGCCCCGACAAGAATCTGCTCGCCGACGGCATCGAGGTGCGCTCGCGCAAACCTAATGCCGGCTCGATCATCGACGGCAACCTCCAGACCTTCGCGGCCACGTTCAACAACAAACGCGCCCCGCAGGACTGGTTCGGAGTAGAATTGGATGAGCCTGTGACCGTCGCCCGGGTGGTGTTCGCCCATGGAAAGACGTTCCACGACGGAGGCTGGTTCGATGCCTCCGCAGGCAAACCGCTCCTGCAGATCAAGTCCACGCCGGAGGGCCCATGGGTGGCGCTCTGTGCGTTGGCGGATTACCCGGCGACCACCGCGACTGATCCCGCGGGGCTGAAGCAAGGTGAGCGCTTCGTCTGCACGCTACCCAAACCGGTCGAGATCTTCGGCCTTCGGGTCATCGGCAAGCCCGCGTGCGGAGACAATCCCAAACAGGCATTCTCCACGTGCGCCGAACTACAGGCATTCCCTCCCGCCCTTAGCAAGCCGGCTCTTTACTGAAATTGACTTACCAGATTGACACCAAAGCGACCGCAAACCATATTTGCGCAAACGATTGCGGAAATGGCTTCGGCGCAATTAGCGTAATAATCAGCACCTGATGAAAACGCCGCGTCCAAACAGAACAAAGGTTTGCGCTCCTCTCCCGTGCCAGGGGTTTACGCTTATCGAGTTGCTCGTAGTGATTGCGATCATCGCCATCCTGGCCGCCTTGCTCCTTCCGGCGTTGAGCCGGGCCAAAGAAAAGGCCCAGCGCGCCTCCTGCAAATCCAATATGCGGCAGGTTGCGCTGACCTCGATCATGTATGCGGGCGAAAACAGTGAATTCTTCCCCAGTGCGGTCTGGAGTCCCACCGGCCCCCCATCCACCCATGCCGTGTGGCTGCCAACCAACTCCTACAACTATTTCGTCACCTCCGCCCGCGTCAGCACGAACTGTCTATCGTGCCCAAACCTGGTCCGTGTGGGAGATTGGTTCTGGTTCAAGCCGGAGCGGGTGCGCGTGGGCTACTTCTGCCTCTGGAGCATTCCGACGCAGAACGATACGCGGCCCCGCGATGGGAATTACGGCACCATCCCCTGGCCCTGGGATTCCCCCAAAAAGGCCACGGACATCGCGACGCCCTATACGCTCCTCGTAGCGGACATCATCAGCACCGGGATTGACTCGTTCGACACTGAGACCGACGTAACCGTCGCGCCTCACACGCCCTCAGGGCTGCGTCATGCCAGCGGCAGCCCGCCTCCCACCTCGCTGAGCTCATCAGGTGGGAACATCGGCTTGATGGACGGATCGGTCCAGTGGCGTCAGCAATTGTATATGCACCCGCGCTGGACATTCTGGAACCCCACCCCCGTGCAGAATGACTACATTGGCTACTGGTGATGCGGTGGGCAGGCCCATTCAGGGAACCCCGCATGTCTGAGCGGTCAGTAGGTGCCCGAAACGGGGTGGCGGGGCGGTTCGTGGCTGACCGTGGCCGAAGCTGCCGTGCGGAGCCACTGGGTGATGCCGCGGCCCTGGGAAGGCAGCTTCTGACACCGATTGACCCCATTGGCCGGGGCGCCAGCAACAAACCTGTTGACGACGCAGCAGGCCAAACGCAGCATAGCACAAACGTTTGTGTCCGCGCGCTCGTAACACGCCGGGGGCCCAAAAGAGCGTCTTCGCCAGGCTCGACTAAAAAAGACAATGCTTTGCCGATGATACAGGAAAACCCCAATCCTCAGCCTCCGGCTGGGCCGGCCCGTATTCAGCCCACCCTCCAGCGTATCGCCGAGCAATCAGGGCTTTCCGTGACCACCATCTCCCGCGTCTTGAGCGGCCAGGCCAGCCGGTATCGCATCAGCAAGCAGACCGAAACGCTGGTGCGCAAACTGGCCAAGGAGGCGGCGTTCATTCCGAATCAACTGGCGCGAGGCTTGCGTCTGAAGAAAACCCTGACCATCGGCCTGGTGATCCCGGACATATCGAATCCGTTCTTCGCGGGCATTGCGCACCAGGTCATCCTCGGCACCCGCAAACACGGCTACTCGGTCATCCTGTGCGACAGCCAGGACGACACCGAATTGGAGGTGCAGTCGCTCGCGCTGCTCCAGAGCCGGAGCGTGGAAGGCGTAGTGCTTTGTCCCGCCGGCCAGACGGGCGAACACCTGGCCGGCTTCGTGGGTGGCCGGTTGCCCATCGTTCTGGTGGACCGCTTCTTCTCCCACCTGCCCTTGCCCTATGTGAGTTCCGACAATGTATCCGGCGCAAGGCAGGCGACCGAGCACCTGATCACCAACGGCCACCGCCGCATCGCTTGCCTGCAAGGCTTGCGAGGCACCTCTCCAAACGAGTCGCGCGTCCGCGGCTATAAGGAGGCGCTGGCCAGGCATCACCTGCCGATTGAGCCCGGCCTTATCGTCGGCGACAGCTTCACCGAGCAGAGCGGCTACATCGAGACCAAGCTTCTGCTTCGCACCGAACCCGGGGTGAAAGCCATTCTGGCCCTGAGCAACGTGAATGGCCTGGGCGCTATTCGCGCCCTCACCGAAGAGAAGCGCCGAATACCCGATGACGTGTCCATCATCTCCTTCGATGATACGCCCTACTTCTCTTACCTGGCGACGCCGCTGACGGCAGTGGCACAGGCCAACTCCGAAATGGGCGAGGTCGCCGTCAAGCTCCTGTTCGACCAAATCCAGTCCCCCCATCGGCAAACCAAAGGCGGCATTCTGCTGCCCACCAGCCTGGTGATCCGTGAATCGGTCAAACGGCTGTAGGTCAGGCTCGAGTTGAAGTCACGACAGATACCTACCACCTAACTCAAAGGAATACCTCATGGTTATCGTTCAATCGTACCCGCTGGCGATCGTGATGTGCGTCATCACCATGCTGTGTTGGGGCTCCTGGGCCAATACCCAGAAGCTGGCGACCAAGGAATGGCGCTTCCAGCTCTTTTACTGGGACTACGCGATTGGCGTGCTGCTTCTGGCGCTGCTGCTGGCCTTCACGATGGGCAGTTCCGGCACGGGCGGGCGTGGCTTCGTCGCCGACCTGGGGCAAGCCGACCCCAAATGGCTGGGCTCCGCATTCCTGGGCGGGGTGATCTTCAACCTCTCCAACATCCTGCTGGTCGCCGCCATAGACATTGCCGGGCTGGCAGTGGCCTTCCCGGTAGGCGTCGGCCTGGCGCTGGTGCTTGGGGTCATCACCACGTACCTGGCGACCCACCAGGGCAACGTGCCCATGCTCGCACTGGGCGTTGCAGGGGTGATGATCGCCATCATCCTCGATGGGCTCGCCTACAGGCGGCTCGCCAGCGGGGGCCTGAAGACCCCCGCCAGGGGCATTGTGATCTCTGCCGCAGCCGGCCTGCTGATGGGCTGGTTCTACAGCTTCGTGGCTCACTCAATGGGCAAGATTGATCCGGTCACCCGGGCGTTGGAGGCTGGCAAATTGAGTCCCTATACGGCTATCGTCATGTTCTCTGCCGGCCTGCTGCTCTCCAATTTCATCTGGAACAGCGTCATGATGATACGGCCCCTCTCCGGCAAGCCGGTGCCCTTCGGCGACTATTTCAGCAAAGGGAATGCGCGCCTGCATCTCATCGGCATCCTGGGAGGCGCCATTTGGAACGTCGGCATGAGCTTTAGCATTATCGCCTCCACGGCGGCGGGCCCGGCGCTAGCCTATGGCCTCGGCCAGGGGGCGACCATGATCGGCGCGCTCTGGGGGGTGTTCATCTGGAAGGAATTCAAAGGCGCCCCCGCCGGCACCAATTGGTACCTCGCGGCCATGTTCCTCTTCTACTTGCTGGGCCTGGGCGTTCTCATTGCCTCAAAGCTCTGAAGCCGCAAGTTGTGTTCCCCGCAGTTCCCCTATGACAAATAACTCCATCCTGGTTGTCGGCAGCTCGAATACCGACATGGTCATCAAGGTCGAGCGCATTCCCAAGCCCGGCGAAACAATTCTGGGTGGAGAGTTCGCCGCAGCGGCAGGCGGCAAGGGAGCGAACCAGGCGGTCGGCGCCGCCCGGGCGGGTGGGGCGGTCACCTTCATCGCGCGCATCGGCCAGGACATGTTCGGCGACAAGGCAATCGCCGGCTTCGTCGCGGACGGCATCAACGTGGACTACGTGGTCCGTGACCGGACCTGCCCCTCGGGCGTTGCGCTGATCTTCGTCGGCCAGGATGGCGAGAACAGCATCGCCGTTGCGTCCGGTTCCAACGCCGCGCTGGCTCCGGCCGACTTGCTGAAGGCCCGCAGCGCCTTCAGCCAGGCCAGTGTCGTCGTCCTCCAACTGGAAACGCCGCTCAAGACCGTCCAGGCGGCGGTCAAACTCGCCGCCGAGGCCAGCGCGCGCGTCATTCTCAATCCCGCCCCCGCCCAACCCCTGCCCGCCGCCTTGCTCCGGCAAATCTATCTTTTGACTCCAAATGAGACGGAGGCCGAGTTGCTCACCGGCCTGCCCGTGCAGGATGACGCAGCCGCCGGCAGGGCGGCCGATGCCCTCCTGGCGCGCGGCGTGCAAAACGTGATTATTACCCTCGGCGCCCGCGGCGCTCTTGTGGCCACCAAGAACGCGTCAACACTGGTCCCCGGATACAAGGTGAAGCCCGTGGATACCACCGGCGCGGGCGACGTGTTCAACGGCGCGCTGGCCGTCGCACTGGCCGAGGGGAACTCCTTGCCCGATGCTGCTCGCTTCGCCTGTGCCGCGGCCGCCATCTCCGCCACCCGCTTCGGCGCTCAAACATCCGCACCCAAGAGAGTCGAGATTGACCGCATGCTGGTCCCTGGCAACGCCGAAACCATCCCCTCAAAAGGAGAACAAGTTTTCCGGAGCCGAAACGCGGTCCTCGGATAGCTCCGCAAATCAACTTGCGCGGCGTCAACGCGCTGGTACAGTCCAGCCTGCTTTTTCACCACCCACACCGTGGGTTAATGGTTTAGCCGGCAGCGCAGACACATCGTGAAGATCTTTAGCGGCAGTTCCAATCAGCCGTTGGCCCAGGCCATTTGCGGCTACATCGGCATTGACCTGGGCAAGAGCACCATCAAGCCCTTCCCCGACGGCGAGACGTTCATCAAGATCGAAGAGAACGTCCGCGGCGAGGATGTCTTTGTGGTGCAGTCCACCAGCCCACCGACCAACCATCACCTGATGGAGATGTTCATTATGATCGACGCGCTGCGGCGGGCCAGCGCGGCGCGCATCACCGCCGTGCTGCCGTTCTACGGCTACGCGCGGCAGGACCGCAAAGACCAGCCCCGCGTCCCGATTACGGCCAAGCTGGTCGCCAACCTCCTCGTGGCCGCCGGCGCCAACCGCATCCTGACGATGGACCTGCACGCGCAGCAGATTCAGGGTTTCTTCGACATCCCCGTGGATCATCTCTACGCGGCGCCCGTCATGTATGAGTACCTGAAGAAGATGCACCTGCGGAACCTCGTAGTGGTAAGCCCGGACGTCGGCGGCCTGAAGATGGCCTATGCCTACTCGCAAGTGCTCGGGGGCGCCCTGGCCATCGTCGCCAAGCGGCGCAAAAGCGCCACGGAAGTGGAATCGCTGGCCATCATCGGCGATATCCGGCGCAAGGACATCCTGCTGGTGGACGACCTGACCGAGACCGCGGGCACCCTTACCGAGGCGGCCAACCTGCTCAAGCGCAAAGGGGCACACCAGATTCTGGCCTGCGTTTCCCACGCCATCCTCAACCGAGTGGGCATCGAAAGATTGCGCAAATCCGCTGTTGACGAATTGGTCACAACTGATACTGTCCTCCGCCCTGCCATCAGCGGGGTAAAGATCACCACGCTGTCCGTAGCGGGGCTTTTGGGCGAAGCGATTAAGCGAATCCATAGTAATTCGTCGGTCACTTCGCTGTTTGAGTTTAAAGGCGGGCGCACGAGCTAACCGCAGCGCGCCGGTCGAGCCATTTTAAGACAATGAAATCTGTAGCACTCAATGCGACACCACGGGCGCTGACGCGCCGCGCGGGGGCCAAGGCCCTCCGCGACCAGGGCCGCGTCCCGGCCGTCATTTACGGGCGGCAGGCCAAGACCCAAAACATTGAAATCAAGGCCAAGGAAATCGAGGACCTGATCCATCATTCCGTGTCCGAGAACCTGCTGGTGGACCTCGACGTCAAAGACGATGCGCGGCCAAAACGGCTGGCGCTCGTGCAGGAAATCCAACATCACCCCCTCACCGGCAAGGTCCTCCATGTGGATTTCCACGAGGTCGCCGAGAACGAGAAGGTGATCGTGCAGGTGCCGGTCGAGACCATTGGCGAGGCCGAAGGCGTGAAGACCCAGGGCGGCGTGCTCGAGCACGTGCTCTTCAAGGTCCGCGTGCGCGGCCTGCCCAAGGATATTCCCGAGGTGATCACGGCGGATGTCAGTCACCTGATGATCGGCCAGGCCATTCACCTGGGCGATCTCAAGGTGGACAGCAAAGTCGAGCTGGTCGGCGACAAGGGCATCCCCGTCATCGCCGTCGCCGCGCCGAGGACGGAAGAAGAGGAAGCCGCCGAGGCAGCCGCCGCGGCCGAAGCCGCGCCTGGCGAGGTCGAGATGATCAAAGAGAAGAAGGAAGAGGGCGAAGAAGGCGCTGCGCCGGCCAAAGGCGCCGCCGCCGCCAAGGGGGCCGAGAAGGCTCCGGCCAAGGGTGCCGAGAAGGGCGCGCCCGAAGCTGCGGCCGCCGCACCGGGAGCCGACAAGAAAGCCGCCCCGGCTGCCGCCGACAAGAAGGCTGCGCCCGCCGCCCGGAAGAAGAAATAGTTTGGCTCAGCCTTGCGTCTAAAGCCTAAAGTCTAAAGTCGTCGGCTAACGATGACTCAAGGCTTTAAAGGCGAGGCGCAAGACTCCCCGGACCGGTATTTGATCGTGGGCCTGGGGAACCCGGGCGCGGATTACGCCCGGACGCGGCACAACGCGGGGTTCCTCGTGGCGGAGCAACTGGCCGAACGCTGGCGCGCGCGCTGGGGCTACGAAAAGAAGTTCAAGGCGCGCTTGGCCGCCGCGGACCGGCCCCAGGGGCGCGTGCTCCTGTGCGAGCCGCAGACGTACATGAACGCGAGCGGCGAGGCGGTAGGGGCCGTGGCGGGTTTCTACCATGTCGCGCTCAGCCGGCTGCTGGTCGTAGTAGATGATGCTGACCTGCCGCTCGGGAGCCTGCGGTTGCGGCCCGGGGGCAGCAGCGGCGGCCACCATGGGCTGGAGTCGGTCGAGCAGCACCTGGGGACGCGGGATTACGCCCGGCTGCGCATCGGCATCGGCCGGCAGGCGGGCGCGAGAGAGATCACCGGCCATGTGCTGGGCCGATTTAGTTCGACGGAAGCCGCGCTGATTGATAAGGTCTTAAACGTGGCGTCGGACCAGGTGGCAACCTGGCTGGACGCCGGAATACAGAAAGCAATGAGTCAGTTTAACGGAGCCGTGGAAGGCTCCGCCAACGAAAGCAACGCGCAGTGAAAAGATACGAAGGCCTGTTCATCCTGGATACCGCCGCCAAAGAAGAAGGCATCAAGGACGCCATCGACAAGATTTCCGCGGAGATCACCAACCTCGGGGGCAAAATAGAGACCGTGCAGAAGATGGATAAAAAGAGCTTCAGCCGCGTCGCCAATAAACGGCACACGGCGGGGTTCTATGTGAATATCATCTTCGAAGGCCAGCCGGCCATGCTCGACCAGTTGCGGCACCGCTTCGCGATGGGCGAAGAGGTATTCCGGGTGCTGTTCACCAACGCCCCGGCGCCGAAAGCAGAAACCACAACAACTACTCGATGAAAGGAACACTATGGCTAGTTTCAA
>DATKNZ010000215.1:0-2505 GCA_035541055.1 Candidatus Acidiferrum sp.
TGTGGGCCAGGTCAATCCCAATGGGGTGGGCTTCACCTGGTGGCAGGCCGGGCCGACCACGGGCGGCACCAACGTGCCATCCATCTATCCCGGCAATCTCAGCTATCCTGGCCTGGCGCCATCCACGGGCAACGCGGTGAAGTTCGGCGGCGTCGATAGCGGCGGTATGGCCGCCCGGTTCTCGCAAACTTCCGGCGGGAACATCGCGACCTCCGGCACGCTTTACTACTCGTTCATCTTTCAGTTGACCGATACCAACGGCCTCAGCACGACCGCCTACTTCTGGGCCGGCTTCAACAACAGCGCCGGCTCGCAATCCGGGCTCCCGACCACCGTGGGCACTCGCATCAACTGCCGGCCCGCCGTGGGTGGTTTCCAGATTGGGCTAGACAAGAGTTCGGGCACCGGCTCCGCCTTCCAGTTCGCAACCAACCTCTTCCAGCTCGGGACCAACATCTTCGTCGTCGGCAGCTACACCTTCAACACCTCCAGCACCTCGGACGACGTGTCACAGTTGTGGATAGACCCGGATCCCAGCACGTTCGGCACGACCAACCAGCCTCCAGCCACGCTAACCAATTCCACGGGCAACGACCTCGCCCAGATTGCCAGCTTCTGCCTGTTCAACCGCAACCCCGGCGAGCCGCACGGCATCATCCTCGACCAGCTTTCGATCGGCACCTCCTGGGACCAGGTCACGCCTACCAACATCCCGCTGGCCATTACTACGCAGCCGAAGAACCAGCGTGTTGTGGTGGGAGGGCGGGCTACCTTCAGCGTCGGGCAGTTTAACGCCGCAACGTTCCAGTGGCAGCACAACGGCACGAACATCCTGGGCGCTACTCAGAACCCGCTGACGATTAACGATGTGCAGCTTTCTGACGGCGGCACCTATGACGTCGTCGTGGGCAACAGCCCGGCCACCCCTGTCACCAGCAGCAACGCCACGCTGACCGTTTACCCCAACATCTACCCTGTCCTGGTGCCGCTGTTCAGCCTGGCGCCCGGCAGCCGGCCTTACCTCACCACCGATGGCAGCACGACGCCTAACGAGCGGTGCATCGCCTACAACGTGCTCTCCAACCAGGTGCTCCTCGTCAGCCGCACCAACACGATCACCTCCGATACCAACCCGGCTGTCTATGTCCTGGACGGGAATACCGGGGGCGATTTGTATGGCATGAACACCAATGGCATCTACGGCGGGCTGGATATCAACGGCGGCGGCACGAACCTGATTTCGCTTAACTGCATTGACGTCGGGCCCGACGGCGCGGTGTACGCCTGCAATGTCGGCAACGTCGCGGCCTCGCCCGACTGGTTCCAGCTTTACTATTGGCCGGACTCCGACCCGAACACCGCGCCGGTTGCCGTGTTCCAGGGCGACCCGGGAGGGCAATCCCAGCCTTTGCGCTTCGGGGACAGCATGGCGGTGCGGGGCAGCGGGGCCGGCACGCAGGTGCTGCTGATCAACTCGACCGGCGTCGCCGGCACGATCCTGACGCCGGGAGCGGGCGGTATCAATACCCCCAACTCCTGGAATTACAATTACTTCACCAACGTGACCGCCGGCGCGACGGGCGGCCGAACCGTCCTTTATTACGGCACCGACCCCACGTATTGGGAAAAGCACGGCAGCGACGGGCTGACGCTGCTTAGCTACGACATCTCGACCTCCATGGGCACCAGCGCGATCATCACCAACTATCCCAACCTGCCGGGCAGCCCGCCGCTGGTCGCTTTTAACGCCCAAACCAACCTGCTGTTGGCCATCAACATCAGCTCTCCGTCGGGCACGCCGGACACGGTGGACCAATACGACTATTCGGACCCCACGCAGCCGCTCTTCGTGGCCAGTTACAACTTCCCCGTCAACCACCAGCCCAACGGCAATGGCTGTGGCCGTATCATCATCTCGGGCGACCGGGTGTATGCGCTGGACTCCAACAACGGCCTGGTCGCTTACCGCATCGAGCCCACCCTGCAAATCACACCAACCCCGCCCGGCGTCGTCATCTCCTGGTCTTCTGAAGTGACGGGTTACACGTTGACGGCGTCGCCCTCGCTGGCCTCGCCCACGACCTGGACAAACGTCAGCACCGGAACCCTGGTCGGTAACCAGTACTTCGTCACCAACTCCGCTGCGACCGGCACGTTATTCTACCGCCTGCAGAAGTAAGCGGAAACTCCCGTTCCGGACGGCCGCGCCCCCCGGCGCACCGGCAGGCATTCTTGCCTGTCCCAAGTCCCGCCGGGCTGGCGCGATGCAGATGCCCACAGAAGGCAACGAACGACACGACGCACACGATTACAGAGCCAGGCGCGGCCCTGGGTGACGGAAATCCGAAACCCGAAGCCCGAAATCCGAAACAAATCCCAATCGTCCAATTTCAAATGCTCAAAACCCGGCCTGGCCGCAGGTTTCAGTCATTGCTTGTTCGAGACTCTGGATTTGTTTCGGATTTCGTGCTTCGGATTTCGGATTTAGGAACTCAGCGCGGGTGG
>DATKNZ010000216.1:0-6816 GCA_035541055.1 Candidatus Acidiferrum sp.
GGCCCAGGCGCGCGGCGCACATGGCCAGCATCGGGTAGTCCCAACCCCAGGTGCTGGGCCAATCCCAGTTCACCCAAATCCAATCCAGGGTGCGGCGCATGGTCTCGCGGTCAATGCCCGGCCCCGGCAGGAAGCCCAGTGCCGCCGTAACCGAGGGATGGTCTCTCACCCAGTTGGTGCGCGAGTAGGTGTCCGCCGCCGTCTCGGCAAAGAGGTATTTGTCGGCGGCGACCGGCGGCCGGGAAAGGCGCTGCAGGACGTGGTCCCATTTCTCGACCCGCGGCTGCCCGAGGCGCTGACGCCACTGCTGCGCTGTCTCAAGGCCCCAGCGCCAGTAGGTGAGTTCGAAGGTCGGGTTCATCGTGCGCTCCTTCGGGAATATTTCCTGCGCGCATTGCAGGGGCGGGCCGAGGTCGTAGCGTCGCGACGCTTCGTCCCACGCGGCATAGGAGGCCATGAACTCCGCCGTCTCGGAGACGACCTCCCGATACTTTTCCAGCGTGGCACGGTCCGGGTGTGCCCGGTAGCACAGCTCGGCATAGAAGATAGGATGAGGCTGTTGCCAGATCAAAAACGGCCCCACCGGGGATGGGGACTCTTCGCCGCTGGGGCCGGTCATTTTCGGCCAGCGGGCGCCGGTGTAGCCCTGGCGTTTGGCGGTGGCCCGGGCGCGCGGCAGGATGGCGTGATAATAGCCGAGACTTCGCTCCAACAGGGGCAGGTGGTTCCAGAGGGCGAAATGAGCGGCATGCCACCAATGCATTTCAAGATGGAACTTGCCTTCCCAACTGTTGTAGGTCAGCCCGGTTTCCTGGGGCGGCAAGCTACCCGCGCACTGGATGGCGGTGAGGTACTGGGACAGGACAATGCGCCGCTCCAGCTCACGCCACCTGGGATCGTTGCTCCCCGACAGGTCAATTGCGCCGCCGGTGCTCCAAAACTGCTGCCAATGCTCGCACGCCGCAATGCGGGTCTGCTCGAAACTTGGGAGGGTGGAGGCTGGCATCGTCGGTGAGAAGCGGCAGACTAACTCCAGCGCCTCGGCCGCCGCACAGTCTGTCCGCGCCGGTTTCACCACGTACTGATGCCTGGCGACCTCGCTCAGGACAGCATTGGACGACCAGGTGACACCGGCATAGTAACGGTCCTGGTCGAGCCGACGGGTGAACACCGCGGTCCAGGTGCCCGGCCTTGCCAGCTCGGTGGTGTGCGCTTCCGGCCGGCTCCAGTCGGCCGTGGTCGTCGCGCCCGTGCCGTAGGGAAAATGCAGTTGGATGGCCAGGCGGTTACTGCCGAGCAGCGGCGAGGCCACGCGCACCGCCAGGAGGTCCAGGTCCGGGTGGCACACCGTCTCCACCTGGACGCTCTGGCCTTCGAGCTCGAAGCGGCTGCGCAGGATGCCCTCCCACAAGTCGAGGCGCTGTTCGATGGAAGCCAGGTCGCCCGGTTGCGCCGCGCCGCCGCCGGCCTTGGTCAGGACGAACCCAATGCGGCCGAGGTGCAGCCGGTGAGGATTGCCGCGCAGCCAGTTGATCTCCGGCGTGCGTTGGTTGTCTGGGACATCAGGGTAACCGACTGGACGTCCGTGGCTGTCGAATTCCTTGAAGCGGAATCTCTCGATGCTCCAGCCGGCGGGGTTGGGGAAGCTGTGCCAACCCCATTGCGAGAGCGTGCCGAGCGGGATCGTGTTGGTGAAAGCCTCCGGGAAGGTTTGTAAGCCCGTGACGTCCGCCGTAAAGGCGAACTCGCCGTTGCCGACCGAGAGCGGGTTCTCGGGATCGAACTGGTGGAGCACCGGCTGGTGGCGCGCCGCCAGGGCATGGCGGTCAATGCGCTGAGCGGGCTCGGCCGGCACCGGGGCCGGGAGAAGAACACAGGGGGCCAGAAAGCTAAGCAGGAGCCTTCTTACAGAGACAGAGAGCAGCTTGCCGCGCACAAGAATGTCCGCACTCAGAGCTAACCGCATGCTGAAGTCCTGTTCGTTTGCTTCGTTTCCTTCTGTGAAAAGCCAGGCACGCTGTTACGGCACGCGCACGCGGTAGAACCGCTGCGAGCAATTGCTCGCCTGGAGGTCATCGAAGGTGATCGGGCCGGCGCCAAAACTGCCGCTGCTCAGCAGGGCCCAACTCGTGAGCGGGGTCAGGTCGAGGTTGGTCGTCGCGCGCACCTCATAATTCTGACCAGCCGTGCCCGAGAGGACGAGCCGGAACGTGCCGTTGCCGAGCGAGGTGATCGAGGAGAACCCAGGCGGGGGCAGGCTGACGACCTTGAGCGTGCCGTTGTTCGTAAGGCCGCTCGTGTCCCAGGACAGATCCGCATCCAGCGGCGGCAGAATGAACCCGGAGAAGCTGCCTGAGTAGCTTGCGCAATCGAACAGCTTGAAGACGTCGCCAGCCACGAGCGAGGCGGCGCTGATGTTGGTCAGCACCAGCGCGCCGCCGTAGGTCAGGCTGCCCCGCACAAAAATGGTGTCATTGGTGAGCGGGGACTTTGAGAGGGCGAACAGAGTCGTGCTGCCCGCGGCGCAGACAAGGGTATTGCTGAAGATAAGGCTGCCGATGGCGTCGCTACCGGGTGCCAGAGAGGCGCCGGCGCCCAGCGTGAAGCTGCCTTTGACCGAGCCGTTTCCCACGAGCGCGCAACCGCTGCCAAGGGTGAGGCCGCCGCTCGACGTGCCGCTCACGTCCAGGAGCGCCCCGGCGGCGACGTTGATATTCGTCGAATCGGACATGGCGCCCGCACCGGAGAGCGCCAGGGTACCGGCGCCGACGAAAGTCGGGCCGGTATAAGTATTGGCGGCGGCGAGCGTCACCGTGCCGCTGTTGAGCTTGGTCAGGCCGCCATCCGTCGTCGTTCCCAATGCCGGGTCGTGAGTCAGGGGTTGTGCAACGGTGATGGCGAAACCACCGTCGTCAATCCTGGCGCCGCCGGCCTGGACGTTTACTGTCTGATACGTGAACGCGGGAAGGAACGAGGCGTTGTTGGCGCCGGCTTTGAGCAACCCGCCGTTCAGGTTAATCACATTGGTGTAGCTGGCTTGAGTCTTGGTGAACCCGCCCAGAATCGTCGTGCCCCCGTTCAGGCGAAGGGTGGCGACGGCGGTCGAACGGGCGACATTCTGGAGGTCGAGGGCATTAGCACCGAACGACAGCACAGAGTTGTCTTGCACAGTAAGTGTGACAGCCCCGCCCGCCTTACCGCCGCCTAGCGAGCAGACGCCGAGGGTCACTGCGGCATTGTCCTTGATGGTGATGTTCGCGCTGCGGTTGTTGGCGCTGCCGTCGCGCCCGAAGGCGGTCGCCGTGCCGGTGGCGCTGACGACGGCGTTCGAGGCGAATTGGACGGAGCCGCGGGGAACGATGAAATTCCGGCTGCCTTGGGCCGCGGTTCCTGTGAAGACGAGCGTGCCGCCGTCGCTGCCGGGGCGCCAGGAAGCGCCGCTGCCCAGGCCGACAACGTTGCCGGCCCAGACAGCCGTGCCGGTGTTGGTGGCCATCATGCTGAGGTCGGAGGTGGCACTGCCGGGTATGGAGAAGGTATTGGTGATAACGATACCGCTGGCCACCACGACATAGCCGCCGCTGTAAACCACGGTTCCAGAGCCGGCGGCCTGGTTGTTGGAGAGGACCAGGAAGCCGGCGACGTTGGTGATGTTGCCTGTCTGGAGGTTGGCCCCGTTCAGGTTCAGCACACCGCCGGCGCTGACCGACACGTTGCCCGGGCCGCTGAGGACATAGCTGTAGATCTGCGAAGCCGAGGGCGCCAGGGTTAACACCGTGTTGTTGGTGATGTCGCTGGGCGGCAGAGTGCCGCTGAGCTGCAGCGAGCCGGCGTTTACCGTGGTCATACCGGTGTACGAGTGCGTGCCGCTGAGGGTCAAAGCTCCCGCGCCGTTCTTTACCAGGGTGCCGGAGCCGCTGATGCTCACGGAACTGGAAAGCGCGCCGGGATTGTCATAGACCAGCGTGTCGTTGTTCGTGAGGCTGCCGACGAGGCTGCCGTTGGCAGCGACGCCGTCCCCAAGCTGGACCACGCCGTCGTTGATGAGCGTGCCACCGGTGGCGGTGTTGGTGGTCAGCACCGTGAGTTTGCCTGACCCCGTCTTGAACAGCGCGGTCTGCCCCGCCAGCGCGCCGCCGCCGGCGAACGTGTAATCCTGGGCCGCCAGCACATAGACTCTCCCGGCGCCCAAGGCGCCCGAGAGATTGATGGCCGGGGCATTCGAGCCGGTGTCGTCGAAGGTGACGGTGTCCCCGGCGCTGAAGGTGACGAGGTTGGTGCCATCGAACCAATTGGCGCCGCTGCCGACGGCCCAGAGGTTGGTGACGCCATCTCCGCGCCAAGTCAGGTAAGAGGGCTGTGTCTGAGCCAGGGACTGCGGCGCGACGGCGACGGTTACCGTGTTGCTATAGCTACTCCCGTCAACGGCGAGGACGCTGAACCGGAAGCTGCCGAGCCCAAAGTAATTGGTGGCCGGCGCGAAATGCGCGACATGGCCGCTGGTGAGAGTGACGATTCCGTTGCTGGCGGCATAGACGGCATAGACCGGGCTGGCGTTGGTGAAGCCGCTGGTGTAGGACCACAAGTCAACGTCCACTGCGGTGTTGGTGGCGGTCAGCGCGTGCGGGTCGGCCAGCCAGTTTAGGTAGTGCTCGATGTTGGCGTAGCCGTCCGCGGCGAGGTTCATGGCATCGTTGCTGGCCGGGTTCAAACCTACCGTTTGTTCCCAAAAGTCAGGCATGCCGTCCAGGTCGCTGTCGGTCGGAGCGATGCCGCCGTTGATGACGCCGTAACCGCTGTTGCCAAGGCCAGTCTGGGCCTGGCTCGTGTAAAGGCCGCCATCCGGCCCGGCGGTTCCCGCGCCCGTGCCGGTCGGGCCGTTGCCGAGGGTCTTCACCTGGCTGAGCACCAGGTCATCTATCTGGTCCCGCGGCAGCGCACCCGCCTGGGAGACGGCAATCCGGTATCCGGCGGCGGTCGTGTAGATAGGAACGCTCGTGGTAACCGGCGACCAGGGCGCCGAGAGGATCGTGCCAGTGCCCGAGTACCAGTATGGAGTTGTTGGGCTGCCATTGAGTGTGCCATCCGAATTCGAGTCGAAGAGGTTTCCGGAGTAGTAGATGCTTTGGTTGCTATCAATCTGGTACCAGGGGAAATCGGTGCTGCTGGAGTAGGCCGGACCCGCGATGAAGTAGTTGTTCACGATGTCGTGGCGGAACGAGGTGCTGGTGTGGGTGGTGTAGCCCGCCGAGCAGTTGTAGAGCACGTTATTGATGAACACGTTATTGATTTTGGCCAGCGGATTGCGGTTGTGCGCATTCGCGAAAAGGCAGTAGAACCAGGACATGGAGCTGCTGACCGATTCGGTGTGCGCGCCAAACTGCTGGTAGGTGGGGTTGGCATTGAGGCAGTTTTGGAACGTGACGCTGGTGACGGGGTAGTTCTGCCAATCATCGCTCACCGCATCCACGTTGTCCCAGGGGCCGAACTCCAGCGAGACATGGTCGCAGATCACGTTCTGCGCCCGGTACAGGCTCAGCGCCGCGTCGCTCGTGCTGGCGGTGTCGCTCCCTGGACGGATGCGGATGTAACGGCAGATGATGTTCGTGCGGCTCGCAAAGGAAATCTCGCCGCCCATGAAAGCGATGCCGCCTCCAGGGGCGGTCTGCCCGGCAATGGTGATACTGCTGTTTACCGACACCGCCGAAGCCAGGCTGACATAGCCGCCCACGTCGAACACGACGATGCGATTGGGCTGGCTGACCGCATCGCGGAAGGACCCGGAGCCGCTGTCCGCCAGGGTGGTGACGTGATAGACGCTGCCGGCACGGCCACCTGTAGCATAGGCGCCAAACCCCAACGCGCCGGGGAAGGCGGGGAGTTGGGCGTGGAGCGGAAGGGCGGCAAGCCAGGCTAACAGGATGGGGGTCGCCCAGCCATGAAACCCGCATGCCGAGTTTCGAAGCAGCCTTCGCAGAATACGAGCGGTCAGGTTAAGGACTGGTGGCGAACGGGCAGGCGTTGCCTTCATGGGGTCACTTCCGGGCTGCGGGAATTGGCGCAGCTTGGCTCGGAGCGCGCCCGTTCTCGGGCGCGCTGCCAGTATCGGATGATGCTGCGCCCGAGGACGGGTGCGTCCCGCCAGCCGGACCGGCATGAGGAGCCGCCAGCCAGTTCAGGTACTCTTCGAGGCGCGTGTAGCCAGAGGGGGTTGGTTGGTTGCTGTCGGCCTGCTGTGGGCTGAGGCCGTGGGCGATTTCCCACGAAACGGGCAAGCCGTCGCCGTCAGTGTCTGTCGGCGCCGGTCCACCGGTGATTACGCCAAAGCCGCCCATCTGCTCCGGGTCGCGTATAGTCTGGCCGCGCCGACCGAGCGAGGCCAGGTCGGCAATGAGACGCTGGTCAACGGCGTCGCGATGCAAGGAGGCGCCGGCCCCCGTGAGGACCCGCTCATAGGCGACCTGGGCCGAGTCCGGTTCCCAAGCCGCGCCCCCCGTGACGGTGGGCGCGGACACGAGCGTCGGCGCATTGGTGCGCCCAAAATCCTCGGGCAGCGCCAGGCGCCCATCCAGGCGGCCATTGCAATTGAGGTCAACCCAGTTGCCGCTTTGGCAGATGAAATCCGTCGCGCTGAACTGGCCGGCAAACGGGCCGGTGGAGGAGGGGCCTTTGATAAAGTAGTTGCCGATCAGGTCGGCGTAATGGTTCGCCGCCGAGTGGCCTCCCACGAAGCCAGTGCCGCCCCAATTATAGACGACGTTGTTAATGAATTGAACGGTCCCCTTGGCCTTGGGGTTGCGGCTCTGGTTGCTGATC
>DATKNZ010000217.1:0-11405 GCA_035541055.1 Candidatus Acidiferrum sp.
GTCCGGGCCTATCGGCGCCTAACCCGCCTATCGTCAGAAGAACTCTGGTATGCATTTACAGCTCATTGACTGGGTGATCGTCCTGGCCACTCTGCTCATTTGCTTCGTGCCGGCGCTATTCTTCGGCAAGCGGGCGGGCAAGAACACCTCGGAGTTTTTCGCCTCGGGCCGCTCGGTGCCCTGGTGGCTGGCAGGGCTTTCCATGGTGGCCACCACCTTCAGCAGCGACACGCCCAACTGGGTGACCGAGCAGGTGCGCAAGTTCGGCGTGGCAGGCAACTGGCAATGGTGGGCCTTCGTGCTCACGGGTGTAGCTACCGTGTTCTTCTTTGCCCGCCTCTGGAGGCGCTCCGGGGTGATGACGGATCTGGAGTTCTACGAATTGCGCTATTCGGGCAAGGCCGCCTCCGTCGTGCGCGGGTTTCGCGCGGTCTACCTGGGGCTCTTCTTCAATTGCTTCATCATGGGCATGGTGACGCTGGCCGCCTGCAAGATCGCCAACATTCTGTTCGGCCTGCCTCCCTGGCAGACGATCATCATTTGCGGCATCCTCAACACGGTGTTCGCCTCGCACTCCGGCCTCTGGGGCGTGCTGGTCATAGACATGGTGCAGTTCTTCATCAAGATGACGGCGGTGGTGGCCGCGGCCTATTTCTCGCTCAAGCAAGTCGGCGGCCTGGGAGTGCTGATGGCCAAGCTCAGCCACCTGCAAGTGGTGACGCCTGAGACCGGCCAGCCGGTGATGTCGGCCATTGACGGCACGGGGCAGCCCATCCTGAACATCCTGCCGAACTTCTCCATGTACCAGTTAGCGTTGATGGTTTTCATCATGCCCATCGCCATCGGCTGGTGGGCCAACTGGTATCCGGGCGCGGAACCGGGCGGCGGCAGCTACATCGCCCAGCGCATGCTGGCCTCGAAGTCGGAGAAGGACTCGCTCGGCGGAACCCTCTTCTTCAACCTGGCCCATTACGTGTTGCGGCCCTGGCCCTGGATCATCACGGCGCTGTGCTCCATCATTGTGTTCCCCGACCTGGCCTCGATCAAAGCCGCGTTCCCCAATGCCGACCCCAACCTCATCGGGCATGACAGCGCGTTCCCAGCCATGCTGAAATTCCTGCCCGTAGGCTTTGTGGGCTTGATGGTCGGCGGCCTGATCGCGGCAAACTCCTCCACGATCCTGACGCATCTCAACTGGGGCTCCTCCTACCTGGTGCATGACCTCTACCGGCGCTTCATCAACCCTTCTGCCGGTGAACGGCATTATGTGAACGCGGGGCGGCTCTGCACCGTGGCGCTCTATATCTTCGCCGCGTCGTTGAGCCTGGTGATGAGTTCGGCCCAGCAGGCGTTTCAGCTCCTGCTCTCGATCGGCGCCGGCACCGGCTTGCTCTACATTGTGCGCTGGTTCTGGTGGCGCGTCTCGGCGTGGTGCGAAGTCGCAGCCATGGCGGCGTCGCTCATTAGCGCGGCGGGGTTCCCCTACCTGGAGAAGATCGGCGTGCTGCCTCACCTGGGCTTTGCCCAAACCACCATCCTGCAGGTCGGCTTCACGACGATCTGCTGGCTTACCGCCGCCTTTGTGAGCCCGCAGACCGAGCGGGCGAAGCTGATTGCGTTCTATAAGAAAGTGCATCCGGCCGGCCCGGGCTGGACAGGCATCAGGAAGGAGGCCGGCGTGTCGGTGGCCGATGCCGCCCTGCACGGCGATCACATGGGCAAGGCCACGCTGGGCTGGGTTTCCGGCTGCGCGACGATCTGGTCCTCGCTCTTCGCCATAGGCAACTTCCTCTATGGCCGCACCCTGTCGGCAGTGATCCTGACGCTCGTGTTCGTGATCAGCGGCTCGATCCTGCTCTGGGTGGTAAGCCGGCTGTGGGACAAGAATGGCGGCGAGGCCGCGCCGGCCCTGGCCAACGAGACTACTAACACCCAAACAATATGAGAAACCAAACTGCGCTAACCCTCCTTGTCTCCCTGGTAACCGCAACGGCCTTCGGCGCCCAGCCCGGCCCGGCGCTGATGCCGGTGCCACAGAAGATGGAGTGCCGCGAAGGAGCGTTCGTGCTAACGCCCAAAACGCGCATCGAGGTGAACCGCGCCTCGCAGGACACCGGCCAATTCCTGGCGGATGCCCTGCGCAAAGCGACGGGCTATCAGCTCATGCAGATTTCCAGCGCGCACCCGCGCAGTCCCAGGGGCGCAATTACCCTGACCACCAATGACGCCAATGCGGCCTTGGGCCCCGAAGGCTATGAGCTGACCGTGGCCCCGGACTCTGTGGTCATCCGCGCGCCGGCTGCCGCTGGTCTGTTCTACGGAGTGCAGACGCTGCTGCAGCTTCTGCCGCCGGAGACTTGCGCCACCAACCGCGCCAAAGCCGCCGCCTGCCAGATTCCTTGCGTTCAAATCCAGGACCAGCCCCGGTTCAAATGGCGCGGATTCATGCTCGACGTCGCCCGCCATTTCTTCACCAAGGCCGAGGTGAAGCAGTTGCTGGACGAAATGGCGGCGCAGAAGCTGAACAGGTTCCACCTGCACCTGACCGACGACCAGGGCTGGCGCATCGAGATCAAGAGCTATCCGCGCCTGACGCAGGTCGGGGCGTGGCGGGAGGAGGCGGGGTTCGATCTCGATCCCAAGCTCAGCACGAACTACCGGGCGGACGGGAAGTACGGCGGGTATTACACCAAGGCCGATTTGCGCGACATCGTGGCTTATGCCGCCGCGCGGCACATCACCGTCGTGCCGGAGATCGAGATGCCCGGCCACTCGTGCGCGGCGCTGGCGGCCTACCCCGAGCTGAGTTGCACGGGCGGGCCTTACACGCCCAATACGAAGGGCGGGGTGTTCGCCGGCGTCTATTGCGCCGGGAAGGATGAGACGTTCGATTTCCTGCAGAACGTGCTGGCGGAAGTGATGGAGATTTTCCCCGGGCCTTACATTCACATCGGCGGAGACGAGGTGCCGAAGGATAACTGGAAGAAGTGCCCCCGCTGCCAGGATCGCATGAAGCAGGAGGGCCTCAAGACGGAGCATGAGCTGCAGAGCTACTTCATCCGCCGCATCGAGAAGTTCATCAACTCGAAGGGCCGCACCCTGATTGGCTGGAGCGAAATCCGCGAGGGCGGGCTGGCGCAAAACGCTGTGGTCATGGACTGGATCGGCGGCGCCGTCGAGGCCGCCGGCGCCGGCCACGACGTGGTGATGTCGCCCACCAAGTTCTGCTACCTGGATTATTACCAATCCACAAACCATGACGCGGAGCCCAAGGCCATCGGCGGATATCTCCCTTTGAGCAAAGTGTATTCGTTCGACCCCATGCCCGCGGGGCTGGATGCGCAACACCAGTCGCACATCCTGGGCGGGCAGGGCAACCTGTGGACCGAATACGTGCCCAATTTCAAGCACGCCCAGTATATGATCTTTCCGCGCCTGTGCGCGATTGCGGAGGTGACATGGTCGCCTGCGTCTTCGCACAACTGGGAGGACTTCACGCGTCGGCTGCAGACTCAATTCCAACGCTTCGACGCGCAGGGCGTGAACTACCGCAAGGGCACGCCGGGCCAGATCGGCGAATAGCGCGGTTCGGGGAGCCGCAACCATTTACTTCAAACCACAGATGGACACAGATTGACTCAGATTTGAACGGGCGGGTTAGCTTCACCGAAACATGAACTGAGTTCGAGGGCAGCCAGGCTGGAATTTAGTGCGGTGCATCTGTGTCCATCTGGGTCCATCTGTGGTTTTCTTCTGCATTGACCCGGCTTAGGCCTGTGGGGGCCGGGGGTCGGGCGTTGGCTCGGCTGGTGTCAGCCGCGCGGGTTCTTCCAGGATGTCCAGCAGCGGCTTCGCGCAGAAGAGCCGGCCACGCCGGGCTTCGGTCGCCGGAGCGATGATGCCGTGGTGCTGCAGCCTAGCCAGGGCTCGCGCCACGGTGTTGTAGGCCAAACCCAACTTTTGCTCTGCCCCGCGCGTAGTGAGGAAGGGGTTGGCGCATAACAGGTCGAGAACCCGGAGGGCCACCCGAGCGTTGGGCCCGCCGACCAAGGTCGCGCGCCACGTCTCCAGCAGGCGGTTCAATCGCTCGGCCCGGCTGAGCGCGTCCTCGGATTGGCGGGCTACACCGTTGAGGAAGTACTGGACCCAGCCTTCCCAATCGGCGCGCTCAGTCACCTGGCGCAAGCCGTCGTAGTAAGCACTTCGGGTAGCTTCGAAGAATGCGGACAGATAGAGCAACGGGGCGGGCAGGACCTGGCGCTCGCACAGGAGCAAGGTGATCAACAGGCGCCCCACGCGGCCGTTGCCGTCGAGGAACGGGTGGATGGCCTCGAACTGATAATGCATCAGCGCCGCATGGATGAGCGGCGGTTGCGTGCGGTCGTGGAGGAAACGCTCCCACTGTGCGAGATGCCCGCCGATGGCCTCCGGTGGCGGGGGGACGTAGGTGGCCTGGTTGAGAGTGGCGCCGGGCCTGCCAATCCAGTTCTGCGTTCGCCTGAACTCGCCCGGGGTCGCCTGGCCCCCGCGGACTCCCGCCATCAGCCGTTCGTGCAGCTCGCGAACGAGCCGCAACGACAGGGGAAAGCTGTTCAGGCGCTCGATACCATACTCGAGGGCGATCACGTAATTAGCGACCTCGCGCAGGTCGCCCGGGTTGCGCTCGACCGTCGCTCCTGCCTCGGCGGCAAGCAACTCCCCCAGAGTCGCCTGGGTACCCTCGATGCGGCTTGATAGCACTGCCTCCCGGCGCACAAATGGGCGAATGAATACGTGCGGGTTGGGCAACCGCTTGCCCTCTCCTGCCAGCCGGCCGATCAGAAGGGATGCATCCGCCAGGGCCGAGGCCAGTTGGGGCGACCAGTCCAGCTTCGGCGGCAGTGGGTCCGGGTGGAAGGCACGATAGCCTTCCATTGTCGTCATCCATCGGCCTGAACGGCGCGGGCTTGGCTGGCTGCTGGCATCCTGCTCCATAGTGGAAACAAGGAATACGCTTATTTCAGAAAATACGCAAGGATGGAAATAACCCCAAGGCTTGTTTCACCTGTTGGAAACCGGGGGAGCCGCTATTTCCATTTAATTGGCACAATGGAGACTGCGGTGAGCTCAGGTCCGTTTAAGCCGCCGGTATGCCTCCAGGGCGCGTTCGCGCGACACGAGGGCGCCAACGATTGGGCCGGGGTAGGTGTTATTCAGGTTCACCCCTGCGGCCTTGAGCACAGCCGGGGGAGCCTGCCACGGGCTGTGGATGTGGGGTGCCGGCAGGCGGGCTAGTTCCGAGACCCAGCGGCGAACGTAGGCGCCATCAGGGTCGAACTTCTCGCCCTGGGCAACCGGGTTGAAGACGCGGAAGTAAGGGGCGGCATCGGCTCCGCAGCCGGCCGTCCACTGCCAGCCGAGGGTATTGTTCGCGAGATCGGCATCCACCAGGGTGTCCCAAAACCATCGCGCTCCATCCTGCCAGGAGATCAGCAGGTTCTTCACGAGGAATGACGCGACAACCATGCGCACCCGGTTGTGCATCCAGCCCGTAGTCCAGAGCTGCCTCATTCCGGCGTCCACAAGCGGATACCCGGTGCGGCCCTGCTGCCAGGCGCGCAGCCAGTCGTCTTCGGTCTGCCAGGGGAACCGTGCAAACTCCGATCGCAGCGGCTGGTCAGGCGTATGCGGGAAATGATAGAGCAAGTGATGGGCGAACTCGCGCCAGCCCAGTTCGGTCAGGAATTGCCAGCCTCTCCATGTCACTGCCGGGATTGAGCGCTGCTCGGCAAAGCGCCGCACGGCACACCAAACCTGCCGGGGGCTGATCTCGCCGAAATGCAGGTGAGGCGAGAGCCGGGAAGTGCCTGCACGGTCGGGACGGTTCCGGGCCTCCGGGTAACTGAGCAGGCCCTCGCGCAGGAACCGGTCCAGTTGAGCCTCTGCCCCGGCGCTTCCGGGCTGCCAGGCACTCGCGAGACCGCCGGCCCAGTTGATCCTCGGTTCCATCTCCAGCGCAGCTAAAGGGAGAGATGCAGGAGCCTTGGCCACCGGGGGCACTGATTTCGGCGCAGGCAGAGGGTCGCCCGGCTCCGGCGCAGCCAGGCAGGTCCGCCAGAACGGAGTGAAGACCTGGAACGGCCGCCCGCTTTTGTTGAGCGGGTCGGGAGGCTCATGGAGCAAAGAGCCGCTAAACGTTTGCACCTCCAGCCCCGCAGCAACCAGTTCCTTTTCCACCTGCTGGTCCCTGCTCCTGATCGCCGGTTCATACCTCCGGTTCCAAAGCACGGCGTTGGCTCGGGTCTCCCTCGCAATGGCGAGCAGTTCGGGCAGAGCCGCACCACGGCGCAGGACCAGGCTCGTCCCAAGCCGCTGCAGGTCTTCCCTCAGCCGGGCGAGGGATTGGTGAAGCCACCAGCGGGAAGCGGCGCCCGGCAGCCAGGCGCCTTCTTCTTCAGGCGCCCACAGGAAGACCGGCAGGACGGGGCCGCCTCGCTGGCACGCAGCAGTCAGCGCGGGGTTGTCTTCCAGGCGCAGGTCGTGCCGAAGCCAGACGATGGCCGTGGCGGCAGTCCGGCTCACGAAGACTTGCTGCCGGGCTGGGTCGTTGTGATCTGGCTGTCGGGCGGGGCCGTCCAGCCCGCGCCCAAAGCGCGAATCAAGGAAACCACGGCCGCCAGGCGCTGGCCTTCCAACTGCACCACAGTCTGCTCGTGCGACAGCGCCGCGGTTTGGGCGACTACGACATCAAGATAGGTGATGACGCCTCCTTTGTACTTCGTCAGGGAAATATCCACGGAGCGGCGGGCCGACTTAAGCGCGGCGGTTTCCTTGTCGTATTGGTCCTCGAGCAGACGCTGGCTGGCGAGTTGGTCTTCAACGTCCTCGAATGCGCTGAGCACCGTCTGGCGGTAATTCGCTACGGTGGCCTCCCAGGCGGCCCGGGCTGCCTGAAGTTGGGCACGGTTCCGGCCGCCGGTGAAGAGGGGCAAGGAAAGCGAGGGGCCAATGGACCAGACGCGACTCTCCCAGTTGAAGAGCGAGGAGGTGTTGATGGATTCAAAGCCCGCCAATCCGTTGATGGTTATGGCCGGGAAGAAGGCCGCCAGCGCGACGCCGATGTTGGCGTTGGCGGCGGCGACGCTGCGTTCGGCGGCGGAAATGTCGGGGCGGTGCTGCAGCAGCTCGCTCGGAATCCCCAGCGGTATGCCGGGCGCGACCAACGCCATGTTGGTCGGAACGTTCACGTTGAAGATGATGGGATCCTGTCCGCACAAGGTCGCCAGCGCGTGGAGCGTGGTCGCCCGCTGCAGCTTCACCGCGGGAATCTGGGCTTCCGTGCCGGTGAGGACGGTTTCGGCTTGGGAGACGTCGAGGTCAGTGGCAATGCCGCCCTTGCGGCGGTTTTGGGTGAGTTCGAGCGAACGTCGGTAGGCGACGCAGGTGTTTTCCAGCACGCGCACCTGGGCGTCCAGGGAGACGAGGGTGATGTAGTCGGTGGCGACCTCGGCCTGGATGGAGAGCTTGGAGGATTCCAGGTCATCGGCGGTGGCGGCGAGGGTGGCGCGCGAGTTCTCGACGGTCCGGCGCACGCGGCCCCACAAGTCAATTTCCCATGAGGCATCAAGGGGAACGGTAAAGGTGTTGAAAGTGAAACCGCGGCTGGAGGAGGCGGCCCCCTGGGACTGATTCGCGCTGATGCGTTGACGGACGGCTTCGGGGTTGGCGGTGAGCTGCGGCCAGTAGCCGGAGCGGGCGATGCCTACCTGGGCGCGGGCCTGCTGCAGGTTGGCCCAGGCGGCGGCAAGCTGCTGGTTGTTGGCCGTGGCCACGACCTCAAGGCGATTTAGTTCTGGATCGCCAAACACTTCCCACCATGGCCCGCGCGGCTGGTTCGCGGCGGGCAGGGCCGGCTTCCAGATGCTGGCGTTGGTGGGGATCGTGGCGCTGTAGGCCGGGGGAACGGTGTTGGTTCCCAAAGCGGAAGGACGATGGTAGTTGGGGCCGACGGCGCAGCCGGCCAGCAGCAGCAGCGCAGTGGAGACGACCAGCAGCGGCAAGGCAATATGAACTGAGGCGCGGCTGCGCCCGAACCGAGCAGGGGAAAACATCCAACATCCAACATCCAACATCCAACATCCAACGGGCGCACGGCGGGGATTTGCCGCCGCTGGTGCGGCGGGCGATTCTGGTTGCAGGTTACTGGCAGACATAAAGGGGGTGCATGAATGCATAGTCGCTAGTCAGGCCGCAGCTGGCTGAAGCCTCGTCTCGCGATACAGCCTTTTGACGAGTTGGCCCAGGCTCTCGAACGCCAGGTAGATTACGGGCGTGGTGTAAAGCGTCAAGGTTTGGGACAGCAGCAACCCGCCGACGACCGCGATGCCCAAGGGCTGGCGAAGCTCGGAGCCGGTGCCCAGCCCGATGGCCAGCGGCATCGCGCCGAACAGCGCGGCCAGGGTGGTCATCATGATCGGCCGGAAGCGGATGACACACGCCTTGTAAATGGCGTCGCGCGGGCTCAGACGTTCCTGGCGCTCAACGTCCAGCGCGAAGTCTATCATCATAATCGCGTTCTTCTTCACGATGCCCATCAGCAGGATGATGCCGATGAACGAGACCAGCGAGAGGTCGAAGCCGGAGAGCATCAACGCCAGCAACGCGCCCACGCCCGCCGAAGGCAGGGTCGAGATAATGGTGATCGGGTGGATCAGGCTCTCATACAGCATTCCCAACACGACGTACACGGCGACGAGCGCCGCCAGGATCAGCACCCACATGTTGGACATGGAGGCCCGGAAGACCTGGGCGGTCCCCTGGAAGCTGCCCTGGACCGTGGAGGGTATGTGCAACTCCTCGACCGCGCGCTCGACGATCTCCGTGGCTTCCCCCAGCGACACCCCGGGGGCGAGATTGAAGGACAACGTCACGGCCGGAAACTGCCCCTGGTGGTTCACGGAGAGGAAGGTGTTGGAGGGCTTGAACTTCGCGAGGGCCGAAAGCGGCACCTGCACGCCGTTAGTCGAGCGCACGTAAATCTGGTTCAGGGAGGCAGGATCAAGCTGGAACTGGGGGTCGGCTTCCAGAACGACATGGAACTGGTTGTATTGACGGTAAAGGACCGAGACCTGCCGCTGCCCGAAAGCATCGTAAAGCGTGTTATCAATGGCGATGGGCGAGACGCCCAGGCGCGCCGCAGCATCGCGGTCAATCACCACCGTCGTCTGCAGGCCGCGCGTCTGCTGGTCGCTGCTCACGTCCTTGAGCTTGGGCGAGTGGCTGAGCTTGTCCACCAGCAGCGCCGACCACTTGTTGAGTTCGTCGAGGTCGCCGGATTGCAACGAGTATTGGAACTGGGCCCGGCTCAGGCGTCCGCCGACGCGGATGTCCTGCGAGGCCTGCAGAAACAGGGTGATGCCGGGGATGCGCGCGAGCTTGCCGCGCAGTCGATTGATGACCTGGTCGGCGGTGGCATCCCGCTGGCCCTGAGGTTTGAGGGTGACGAACATGCGGCCGTTGTTAAGAGGGGACCCCCCAAAACCGCCGCCTACGAACGAGGCCATGGTGGCCACCGCCGGGTCCTCGAGGACGACCCTCATGACCCGCATCTGGAGGTCCTTCATGGCGGCGAAGGAAATATCCTGCGAGGCGTCCGTGGTGCCGAAAATTATCCCCGTGTCCTGCTGAGGGAAAAAGCCCTTGGGCACGATACGGTAGAGCACGACGGTGCTGACCAGCGTCACCACCCACACGGCCAGCGTGAAGACCCAGTGCCGCAGCACCCATCTGAGCCCCGTCTCATAATGCCCCAGCAGCCAATCGAATGACCTCTCGCAGGCGCGGATGAACGGCCCGGGCCGGCGGTAGGCCGATTCGGGCTTCAGGAACCGCGAGCAGAGCATCGGCGTGAGCGTGAGCGAGATCACGCCTGAGACGAGGATGGCCAGGGCGACGGTGACCGCGAACTCATGAAACAGCCGCCCGATGAGTCCGCCCATGAACAGCAGCGGGATAAATACGGCCACCAGCGAGGTGCTCATGGAGATGACCGTGAACCCGATTTGGCGCGCGCCTTTGAACGCCGCCTGCATGGGCGGGTCGCCTTGCTCTATAAACCGGTGGATGTTCTCGATCACCACGATGGCGTCATCCACGACGAAGCCCACCGAGATGGTCACGGCCATGAGCGAGAGGTTGTCGATGCTGTAGTGGCACAGGTACATGAAGGCGAAGGTGCCTGCCAGTGCCAGGGGCACGGTGATACTGGCGATGAACGTGGGCCAGAACCGCCGCAGGAACAGGAAGATCACCAGCACCACCAGCGCAATGCTGAGCATGAGCGAGAACTGCACCTCCTGCACCGACGCGCGGATCGTAGTGGTCCGGTCGCTGATCTCGGTGAGCTTGATGGAAGGGGGGATCCATTTCTCCACCTGCGGCAGGACGGCGCGGATGCGCTCCACGGTGTCGATCACGTTGGCGTCGGCCTGCTTGAATATGATGACCAGGACGGCGCGATTGGTGCCGGACCAGCCCGCCACGCGGACGTTCTCGGTCCCGTCAATCGCTTTGCCCAGGTCGCTGAGCTTGATGGGTGCGTTGCTTCGCTGGCTGAAGATGAGGTCCTGGTAGCCCTTGGCCTCCAGCAACTGGTCGTTGCTCTCGATGGCGTAGGAAAGGCCGTTCCCTTCGACGTTGCCCTTGGGCGAATCCACGTTGACCTGGCTGAGCATGGAGCGCACATCTTCCAGGCTCAGGCCCATGGACGCGAGCGACGCCGGGTTGACCTGGACGCGGACGGCGGACTTATCGGCGCCGCTGATGAGCGCCTGGCTGACGCCTTCCACCTGGCTGAGCCGCTGGCCGATGATCGAGTCGCCGTACTCGAATACCTGCACGGGCGGCAGGAGGTCCGACTGCATGGCCAGGATCATGATGGGCGAGTCGGCCGGATTGATCTTCCGGTAAGTAGGCGGATTGGGCAGATTGATCGGCAAATCCCCGGCCGAGGCATTGATGGCCGCCTGGACGTCGCGCGCGGCTCCATCCACGTTTCGGTTCAGGTCAAACTGAATGGTGATCGAGCAGCCGCCCAGGGTGCTCACGGAGGTCATCTCCGTAACACCGGCGATCTGGCCCAGGCGCCGCTCCAGCGGCGCCGCCAGCGAGGAAGCCACCGTGGCCGGATCGGCGCCCGGCAGCGACGCCGAGACGTTGATCATCGGGAAGTCCACGCGTGGTATGGCCGCCACGGGCATGAACTGAAAGGCGATGATGCCTGCCAGGAACAGCCCGATGGCCAGGAGGGACGTGCCGACGGGGCGGCGGATGAACGGGGCGCAGATGTTCACGGCAGCCGAAGCTCAAGGACGGACGGAAGCCCGAAACCCGAAGGCCGAAGGCCGAAAGAAGGCCGAAATCCGAAG
>DATKNZ010000218.1:0-5429 GCA_035541055.1 Candidatus Acidiferrum sp.
CTTTGTCCGCCAGGAGGACGACGACTTGCTCACGGCCTCCCTGGCCGCCAGCCCGCCGCCGGTGAACACGAACCTGGTGAAGCGCATTTCGAACGATGGATATTACCGCAACGGGAGCAATGTGCTCAGCAGCCAGGTGACCATCCTCGCAGACACAAATGGCGCCGCGGAGATGAACGTGCAGCTCACGCTGAACCCGCCGGAGCTGCGGCCGCATTTCCCTTATACGCCGAACACCGCCGGCAGCCAGATCCCGACGGCCCCCGGTGGCCAACTGGTGATCTCGAACGGGCTCATTGATACGGTGAACAGCTCGCTTCCCGTGTCCGGCCCTGTCCCCGCGACTTACGCCCGCGACTGCTTCGATACCAACTGCGGCCAGGCCTCGATTGCGGCTGCGGTCCTGTCCTTCACGCCGAACGGCAATGCGCTCACGTTCACGCCCGATGGCGGCTTGCTGGCCTACGGCGCCATCCCCGCCACGGGACTGACGTGGGGCTACGCCGGCAATGGCCATTATGCGCAGCAGACCAGCGCCCTGAGCACAGGCGCCTATCACATGGCGGGGACCTTCCTGCGCGCGGACCAGGCGCCCGGGGCCGCCGATCCGCCCGCGGTGCTGCTCTTCACGGGCTTCGGCGATGACTCGAACCCAGCCTATGTCGAGCGACCCGGGCAATCTGCCTACTCGGACGGCCTCGCCAATTACGCCGGGCTGAACCTCCGCGCCCCGGCCCAAGGCCGCAGTTTCGTGGCGCAGCAGGACACCGGCTGGTACGACCTGACCACCCGCTCGAAGTACTACGCGCGCTACGGCGGCGTCAGCGGCATCCAGGAAGCGGTCAATCCCATCCCAGCCCTCACGCTCTATGGTTACCCGTTCATGTTTACCAGCTACCGGCTCTCCTACCTTGACAGCCAGAACTGGGAGTCGCGCACGGACGGCTCGCTGTCTCTGCCGGTGCCCGCCGGTTTCCCGCAGGAGTTCGCGCGCATGAAGTTCGTGTGCAAGGGCGACCTGGACTCGGCGCAGGTGCCGGCCTCCAGCGGCGTGAAGCACATGATCTATTGGGACACGGATATCACGCCCCAGAGCATCGAATTCTATCCGAGCAACACTGATGTCTGCGGCACATCGCCCCGGTTCCTCGTGCTCGGAGTAGAGACGCGGCTCCCCTTCCTGGGCCAGGCGTTCCACACCGCGCTGGGCTTCAAGAGCAACGGCAACCTCGTCACGGCGGCGGACCATGTGCCGGGTTGCGACTCGCGGTTCCGCGTCCCGGGCAACCTGACGCTCCAGGGCCCGGGCAGCAGCACCTTCCCGCTGGTCACGGCGGGCGACGGCTACTTCAACAACTGGGAGACCCCTGGCAAGCCGGACAGCGGCTTTTTCAACATCGCGGCGAAGATGCGCGTGCCGTTCTTCTCCGACATCAAGACGCATCTGCACGTGACTCCCACCGGCCCGAGCACAGCGCAGATCGACATCATGGGCGGCTGGCCGGCCGCCGACAGCAACGACCCGGACCAGGGCTGGAGCATCGGCGGCAGCAATTTCTTCAACACGGCCAAGTTCGATCTGCACGCCGACGGCTGGCCGCAAACCCTGCCGAACCTCACGGCCTACCGCCAGTCCTCGTCCGAGCCTTACCACCCGCGCGCGCAGCGGAACTGGATTGATGTGGCGAAGTTCAACTACCCGCTCCAGTGGAATCCGGCGCTGCATCAGTTCGCCGGTTTCGCTGACGCCTCCGTCGTCCTGCCGGTCATTGACGTGAACAGCCGGCTCAAGCAGCTCACGCCAGGCAAGGTGGACTTCGACTTCGCGCAAGACATCACGCTCCAGCTTCCGGCCCTCAAGGTGCTGGATTTCGCGAACGACGCCCTGAACGAGCTGAACGGCCCCATCAACACCGTTTCGAACGCCATTCGCCAGGAGCTGACTGCGGCCGTCAGCACCACCGGCCTCACGAGCGGCTTCCGGAGCCTGCAAAACCTGTTGCGCGAGGATGCCACCACCTTCTTCCAGCCGGTGCTGCAGCCGGCGTTGGCGAACCCAGCCCACCAGCTCTATCTTCAGCTCGCGGCCATCCAGCAGTCGAATCCCTCCGCCCTCCTGCCGAGTGTCGGCACCATCGTCAGCAACTCAACCACCGGGCTGAAAGCAGCCGTGCAGACCATCAACGGCGCCGTCGGCCAGGCCAACACGGTCGTCAACACGGTGGACCAGGCGCTCTCGGACGTGGATGACACCCTTGGCCTGTTCCTGCGGGTCCTGGAGAAGGACGACAGCGGCAAACGCCACGTCATCCGAGTCGTAATCCAAAAGCTGGTGCAGGACCAGGGGCCGGCGCTGGGGATCTTCGCCGAGGTGAGCGACGACCTGGTCAACAGCCTGCTGTCCGACCTCGAGCCGACGCTCGCGCAAATCGAATCCGAGCTGCAGGACCTGCGCAGCCAGTTTGCCCAGTTGCGAGCCCAGGTTGAAGGAGCGACCGGCGACATTACGGCTGCGCTCAATTCCGCCGCGGGCGACCTCAATGCGCTGAACACCTATGTCGGGCAAGCGTCCTCCGCCGTCTCGAACCTGCTGTCGGTGGCGGTCACTCCGGCCAGCAACTACTTCACCGATGATCCGAACGCGGCGGAGCAGGCCATCCTCAACCGCCTCATCCTGGCCTTCCTCAGTTCGCCCCTGCCCGGTGATTACCAGCAGACCTTCCGCCAGTTCATGACCGACGATAATTTCGTCCTCGATCAACTGGTGAACGTGTTGTTCGACCAGATCAACCGCAGCGTCCGGGACGCCGTCGAGAACGAGATCGCCGGCTCAAACGACGGGGTCTTCAAAGCGATGAAGGGCATCGGGCAGATGAGCCAGTCCTTCCTCTCGGCCAAGATCCGTGGGGCGCCCACGTTCCAGGGCGACTCGCTGCGCGCCATCCACCTCGATGCCGCCGTCCAACTCAACCTGCCGGACGCGATGAACTTCACCGCCTACATGGACATCAAAGAGCTGACCTCCGAGACCAGCCCCATCGGCTGCGTCCCCGCGGGCGCGCCGGCGGCCGAGGTAACTCTGGGCGCGAAGGACGTGCCGCTGGGCTGGCCGGGCATCACCCCCTCGACACCGCTCACGCTCACCGTCGAGGGCCGCTGGACATTGCAGAGCGGCTCCGTGCTGGGCATCGGCGGCCTGTTCGACATTAAAGGCGAGGCCGGCTTCAAGGGCTGCAGCATCAAGGAGATTGGCGCTGAGTTTGCCATCGGCCAGATGGACAACTACTTTGCGGCCAAGGCCGTCGGCACCATCACGGTGATCGTGGTGCCGGTGGACGTGCAAGTGGGCATCTTCGCCGGACAAGCCTGTTCGCTCGATCCATTGCGGTTCATTGACCCCAACGTGGACAAGGTGCTGGATAATGCCCCCGGCTTCAGCGGCCTCTACCTTCAATACGGAGGCGCGCTGGACCTTGCCGAAATCCTCTTCGGCACTTCCAGTTGCTTCCTCGACGTACGGGCGGGCATCTCCACGGCCGTCTATTACGAGGGTGGGCCCCGCTCCGGGAAGATCGGTTTCCGTCAGCAGGATTCCGTGGACCTGGACCTCGCTTGCGTGCTGAGCGGGCACGTGGACTTCGCGCTCGGCGCCTCGGTCAGCTTCACGCCGCCGACCGACTACGAGATTGACGTGACGGGCGATGCCAACCTGTGCGGCTCGATTGGCTACTGCCCCATCTGCGTGCAGGGCTGCAAAGGCATAACCGTGAAGGGCTCAGTGACGGACGGGCACATTAATTACCACATTGACGGGCCATGAGTGCGATGCGAGAGAACACGAGGATAGAGGATGGAGGATGGAGGATGGCCGCATCGCCATCCGCGTTCTCTGTTCTATCCTCTATCCTCTATCTTCTATCCTCGCTTCTGTTCATACTTACTGCCTCCGCCCAAACTCCCCTCAGCGACCTCGTCTTCACCGTCGGCACCACGATCAATGACCAGAGCGCCCATCCCTGGTCTTATGTGTTGCTGGGCTCGCCCCAGCCGAGTCTCCTGGCGGGGAAGAAGTTCGCCTTTTATGCCAAGGCCGGCTACCCAACCAATGCCGGCACTTACACCCTCCGCGGCACAGCGTTTCAGCAGACTGACACGACAGCGATCACTGCCCTGCTCAACCAGTCGCTGGCCCTGGGCGAGGACCTCACCAGCCTGAGCAACGTGATGAATATGATGCTCTCAGGCATCGCAGGCATTACCAGCCAGCCGCTGGCCCAGAAGATTGCCACCGGGTTCCAGGTCGCCGCCACCGACCCCAACACCGCGACCACCCTGCTGCTGATCGAACGCCTGCACCCGGGCCTCACGCTGTGCGCCGGGCACGCCTTCTCCGAAACGATCTCGACCACCACCACTTACGAAGTGCGCGAAGTGAACCCAGCCACCGGCGCCGCGGGCGATGTCGTCGGCCGCGTGACCATCATCCCGGGCTCGCCCGTCGTGCTGCCCGCGCCCGGCGCGGCCTTTCAGGTGGTTAGCAATGCTCCGGTGGATCATCTGCGCATCCGGCTGCGCTGGGGCACGCCGGACGACCTGCGGCGCCTCTCGCTGCTTAGCTTCGGATACAACGTCTGGCGCATCGGGCAGAGCAATGCCGTGGCCTCCGGCTACGACGTCAACCCGCCAACCGTTCCCGCCCAGCTTTACGCCGACCCGCACTTCTCGCGCGTGAACAAGCAGGTCGTCGCCTCAGCCAAGACCTTCACCGCCGGCTCCGGCGCAGGCGCAGCCGATGATCCGGCGGACCCGGTCACCGTCTTCTTCACTGACGACAACGGCCACTCCCCTGGCACGGCGACTTTCCCCACCAACTTCCCCACGCCGCCGGGATACCTCGCCGCGCCGTTCAACGACGGCGACCAGTTCTACTATTTCATCACCGCGCGGGATGTGCTGGGCCGCGATGGCCTGGTCTCGCCGCCTTGCCTGGCCAGGGCCTGCCGACGGTTGCCGCCCCAGGCCCCAACGCAGGTGCGGGTGGCTAACGCTACCATTAACACCAACCAACCCCGCCTGCTGGTCACGTGGCAACAGAACACCAACGCCGCTGACAAGGTGGCTGAATACTGGATCTACCGCTGGCTCAATGCGTCCATGGTGCTGACCAACGATGCCGTGCCTCTGAGCAATCGCGTGGGCGTGGTCAGCCAGGCCCTCAACACCAACGTCAACAGCTTCCTCGACAATAACCCCGATTCCCCGTCCGCCCCGGGAGCCAGCAACTTCTGGTACACCGTACGAGCCGTCAGCCACGCCGCCTGTGCCGACCTGCTCTCGCCGCACAGTGGCCCAGCCTGGGGGGTAGTGCGGCAACGCGCGGCGCCGCTGGCCGCCACGGGGGAGGTGCTCGGCAGTTGCGGCACCCCGCT
>DATKNZ010000219.1:0-24191 GCA_035541055.1 Candidatus Acidiferrum sp.
CGGCACCGTGGCATCCTCAAGAATCGTCGTGGGCGCAACGCGGGCCAGGGCGGAGAAAGCGCTGCGGCGAGCCGTGGCCAGCCTGGCGGCTTCCGCGTCATCCTTCGCCACGCGCACCTCCACGGCGCCGTTCTGGCGGGCGATGCGTTCCATGCTGGCCGCCTCTTCCGCCACCGGCCCCGGGTGGCCGTCCGTCTCCATCAGCAGCAGGGCCTCGCAGTCCAGCGGCAAGCCGACCTTGGCGAAGTCCTCGACGCAATGGATGGTCGTGCGGTCCAGGAACTCCAGCGTGCAGGGAATGATCTGCGCGGCGATGATGTCCGACACTGTTTGCGCCGCCTGGTCCATCTGCGCGAAGGTGGCTACCAGCGTCTTCTTCGCCGCCGGCTTGGGAATCAGCTTCAGCAGCACCTTCGTAATGATCCCGAGCGTGCCCTCCGAGCCGATGAATAAATCCCGCAGCGAGTAGCCGGCCACGTCCTTCACGCACTTGTTGCCCGTCCAGAGCACCTCCCCGTCCGGAAGCACCACCTCCAGGCCCATGACATAGCTGCGCGTAACTCCGTACTTCAGCCCGCGCAGCCCGCCCGAGTTCTCGGCCACGTTGCCGCCGATGGTGGAAATCTTCATCGAGCCCGGGTCGGGCGGATAGAACAGGCCCGCCCCTGCCGCGGCGTCGGCGACGGCCTGGGTTGTCGCGCCCGCCTCAGCGAGCATCGTCAAATTAGCGCGGTCCAACTCCAATACCTTGTCCATTTTCGCCAGGCACAGCACCAGGCAATCCGGGCTGGGCAGGCTGCCGCCGCTCAGCCCCGTCCCCGAGCCGCGCGTGACCACTGCCGTCCGAGTCTGCCCGGCCAGCTTCAGCACGGCGGAGACGTGCTCGGTGCTCCGGGCGAACGCCACACAGCCCGGCATCTGTTGCAGCGCCGCCGTGCCGTCAAAGGAGTAAGGGATCAGGTCTTCCTTCGCTACCAGCACTTGCTCAGCGCCCAGGAGACGCCGCAGTTCGGAAAGAGTTTGTTGCGGGAATGCCATAAGAGCACGCCCGGCCAGCATGTCGCAGCCTAGCCCGCCGGTCAAGGAAACCGGCTCTCCGAAACCCGCGCGGCCTCCAGGACCAAAGCACCCACCGACTCCGGCGTCACCACAACGCGACCACAGCCTCCCCTCCCCGTGCCCACACCGTCACCTCGCCGTATCCTCACCGTAGTACCTCTAATAGCCTATTAGAGGTACTACGGTGAGGATACGGCGAGGTGACGGTGTGGACAGCGTGCGGGCGGGGAGTGGGAGGCGGAACTCCATTTGGGATAGGCAGTTACGAATCTGGTGCGAAGTCGGGCCTTGCGGCTGAACTTGGGCAGACCGGAATGAAGTGTGCTCTGTAACCACCTGTCCCCGCGTGGCTTACGCGGTGAATAACGCGATTCGGGGGTCAAAGGTAAGGCGAACCGACCACATGCGAACCTTGGCCGAGTTCCGGCGCCGAGGACTGCCAAGCGGAAGGACAAGGTTACTTTTGCCTATTCACGGCAGGGGTTTGATACGTGTTCTGCATTCCGGCGCATGATGGTCATGAACCTCGTTGCACTGATCGGCCGGTGCGCGATCAGCTTGCCGTCGTAAATGATACTGAATACGCCATAGGGCGTTGGGAGCTCCCTTGAGGCTTTGGCGCTTCGGAGGCGAACCAGTCTCGGCTCAAGCCCCAAGCCCCTCGTGGACGCCTCCGCAATCCGCTCCGCCGTTTTTGCCACATACGGGCACTGATCAGCCGCCAGGATCGTCAGGCCCTTGCTGAACCTCTTGGATAGTCGCTCCCTTTGGACGATGAAACGAGGGTTAGGGGCTGCCTTCTTGAACTTCTTGACTAGCAGTTCATAGGGGGCCACGGATGCCTCACTGCTGCCCATGATGCGATCCACGCGCACAAAACCCGCTTTGAGGAACAAATCGCTTCCGGCCATGAGGCTGTCGGAACTCGTCACCACCGCGACGCCGCGGCACTTGCGCTTCCTCGCGTCGGCGAGGCAACTATCCAACAGAAGAGTGCCAAGCCCTTTGCCCTGGTGCTGGAAGTTGACCATCAGACAATGGATGACCAAGTAACCCTCCGCCTCCACAGGCCGCCACGCGTGGTTGCCGATGGCGTACTCGATCATTCCAACGTCACCGAACTTCTTTGAGCGGAGCACCTTGTACTTCAGGCCTTCCGCATAGTGCTCCTTGAGCCAAGTCGCCTTCCGACAATGACCCAGGTTCTTGGGGTTCTTGTTCCCACACAAGCTGCGGCCGCCGATGTTCTCGGCATTGGTGTCAATGATCTGGTAATCGCTCATGTTGTGGCTCCGACGGTGGCAGGACGCAACACTCAGGCCTAAACTAGCGGTAGCGCGAAGACCTCCGGCCCGGCATCGCCCGGAGCGGCTTGTTCGCAGTCCTGGTGAAATCTTCAACTGCTGTGCGCAGGGCTGACACGATTCTGGGCCTGCGGTGATTATCCATCAGTTTCATTGGAAGCCTCTCAAACCATCGCTGCATTTCGGAGTGGTCGCCGCCACAATTGCGCAACTCATTGTGTGGTATTCGCGACGTCGGCTGAACCTTGCGGCTGAAGTACTCCAAACACGCTTGCAGTTGGTCCAAACTGTGGAATTCGAATTGAAACGAGCACGCGCGCACAAAGTAGACCGAGTGGGGATCGAGCCTTTCGTCTCGGGTTTCGTCAGGTTGGGCGCCCTCTCCCCACATCCTATTCCGGTGCTTTCGCCAGTCGTATGCCTCTTTCCAGTGCATAGTCTCAAGAATATTGCGAACAAAAGGCTCACTGCCCGGGGCCGGAAGTCAAGCGTGTAATGCAGAGTTCTTTCGCCGAGCCAACCAGCCGAGAGGCCGGTGCCGCGTTCAAGAGCCAAAAATACTGATTGCGCTGGGCGGGGGACTCGCACAAGACTTGACTCATGTTGTCCAAGGTCTGCTCCGCTGCCGTGAACGGCATCGAAGCGTATCCGGTTGAGGTCGAGGTCAATGCGGGCTACGGGGATACGGTGATCGTCATCGTGGGGCTCCCTGACGCGGCGGTTAAGGAATCGCGCGACCGGGTGATGACGGCGCTGATCAACTCCGGGTTCAGCTTCACCTTTGGGCGGACGACGATCAACCTGGCGCCAGCCGACGTGAAGAAGGAGGGGCCGAGCTTCGACCTGCCCATTGCGATTGGCATGGCAGCGGCCAGCGAGCAGATCGAGACCGACCAGTTGGACCACTTTGTCATGATTGGCGAACTGGCCCTGGATGGCGGCGTGCGGGCGGTTAAAGGAGTGCTGCCGATTGCGATCCGGGCACGAGCGGATGGCAGGCGCGGCGTGCTCGTCCCGGTGGACAACGCGGCTGAGGCGGCGGTGGTGACCGGCCTGCAGGTCATCGCCATTCGCAACCTGCGGGAGGCGGTGGGCTTCCTGGAGGGGGAACTCAAGATCGCGCCGACGGTGGTGGATATTGCGAGCATTTTCGATCAGCCCACTGAGGAGGACCTGGACTTTGCGGACGTGAAAGGCCAGGAGTCGGTAAAGCGGGCGCTCGAGATCGCGGCCAGCGGCGGGCACAACGCGCTGCTGCTGGGCAGCCCAGGCACGGGCAAGTCCATGCTGGCCAAGCGCCTGCCGACCATCCTCCCTCCGTTGACGCTGGAGGAAGCGCTGGAGACCACCAAGATTCACAGCATCGTGGGGTTGCTGAAGCCCGGCCAGGCGCTGGTCACGAGACGTCCGTTCCGCGCGCCGCACCACACCGCCAGCGACGCGGGCTTGCTCGGCGGGAACATCAACCCTACCCCGGGCGAAATCTCGCTGGCGCATCACGGCGTGCTGTTTCTGGACGAGTTGCCCGAGTTCAAGCGCAGCGTGCTGGAGACATTGCGCCAGCCGCTGGAGGACGGACGGGTGACTATCTCGCGCGCCGCGGGCACGATGACTTTCCCTGCGGAGTTTATGCTCGTGGCAGCTATGAACCCCACCCCGGACGGCAAGATGCCAGGCGAGTCCAGTTCCTCGCCGCGCGAAATCCAGAATTACCTGGGCCGCATCTCCGGGCCGTTGCTGGACCGCATTGACCTGCACGTCGAGGTGCCGCCGGTGCAATTCAGGGAGATCAGCGCGGAGCGCACGGGCGAGCCCTCGGCGGCCATCCGCCAGCGGGTGATCGAGGCGCGCCGGCGCCAGCAAAAGCGCTTTGAAGGCCGCCCGAAGGTGACCTGCAACGCCCGCATGGGGACGCGGGAGCTGAAGCAGTTCTGCGAGTTGGATGAGACGGCCAAGGGGTTGATTCAGTTTGCGATGTCCGACTTCAACCTAAGCGCGCGGGCCTATGACAGGATATTGAAGGTGGCACGGACCATTGCCGACCTGGGCGCGTCAGAGCGTATCCTGCCCGACCACATCTCGGAGGCCATTCAGTTGCGGTCGTTGGACAGGCAGATTTGGGGGTAAGCCCAGCCTCAGAACTGCACTCGATAGAACTTCCGGGGACTGGAGGCAGGCGTCAGGTAAGAGGGCGCCGCGGCGCTCATGTTCGTGGTCCACGGGCCGGTGATGTTCGTGGCCTCGAGGAGCAGCCCAAGGGGCCACGTCAGGGTCGCCTGCCCGCCGGAGAGGCTGATCGCCAGGGGCTGCACGGCTTTGGCGTAATGAGCCTGAACCTGGCTGGGCGTCAGTGCGAAGTTGTAGATGGCGGCTTCGTCAATGATCCCCGTGAACATGCGAGTGTCCTGGCCCGGGTCCACGAGCCCGGTCTCGCGCTTCCAGCGGCCACGGGCGCCGATGGCCCAGTTGGCGTTGTTCACGAGCACCGCCCCGGTGGAATCGGCGGCGGAGGCCACGAGCACGCCGTTGCGGTACAGGTTCCAATGCGCGCCGTCGTAGGTGCCGGCCAGGTGCACCCAGGCCTTACCTGCGAGGTCCGCGGCGGGCACGGTGAAGGACGCGCCATGGTTGTTGCCATTATACGAGCCGGCAAAATAGCTCCCGTTCTGAATGCGCAGAACCACCTCGCCTGTGCCGATGTCGTTATATCCGTGCGCGAGGATATAGGCCTCGGAGTTCTGGGTCGGAGCGGGCTGAATCCAGGCTTCGAGCGAGATCGGGCCGGTGAAGTTCAGCGCCGGGGGATTCTCCAGTTCGACGTAGGTATTCGTGCCGTTGAATGAGCCCGCGAGGTTGCCGGCGCCGAAGCCCGGGAAGACGGGCGCGCGCGGTCCGATGGCGCCGGGCTGGGCGTTGGCATAGGTCCCGTTGGCAAGGGAGCCGAGGCTGCCGTAGTTCCAGGCGACGTTGCGCGCCGGTTCGTCCAACCGCAGGTATTCGACCGCGCCGTCCCCGGTGATCAGGGAGGGGTAGGACACAACGCGGGCGGCATTGGTGCCGTTTTCGTAATGCGCGAGGACCTGGTCCGACGTCAGCGCGTTCGTGTAGATGGCCACTTCGTCCAAGGGGCCGATGAACGGGTTTTGGCTCGAATCGGGGTAGCCGCCGATTGAGAACGGCGAAGCAGGGTTCGGGACGTACGACCCATTGCCGCCGGCGCTCTGGGCAACTTGCTGCCCGTTCAGGTAGAGGGTTGCCGAAGGCACGGTCGCATCATAGACGGCGACCAGGTGGCTCCATTGGCCGACCACGTAGTTCCCGCCGGTGATGTTGAAGACAGTAGTCTGGTCCTCGCTCCCGGCAGTGCCGTTGAACATGCGGAAGCTATAACCCGGGCCGTGGGAGTCGGGCGTCTGGTTGGCGGCAGCCCGTTGGAAGAAGTCCCAGCCGAAGCGGTTGCCGCTGCCGTCATTATACTGGTTATTCAGCGGAGCCTGGGCGTTGCCCAAGTTGCCTTGCACCGTGGGCTTCAGCCAGAGCTCGACCGAGAACGAGGCGGCCGGATTCAAGGCCGGGAGGTACGGCACAATGGTGGAAACCGCGCCATCGTCCGAGACCGGGTCAATGGCCGAATACTCAGCCGCAGTGTCAGGGTCGCCGACAATGGCGCCGGGCACCTGGTGGGTTAGACCGGGGAAGTGAGTGCCATTGCCGGACGCGCCGAAGCTGCCGAGGTTCGTCGCCACTTGCACGAGCAGCGGCCCGGGTTCATTCAGCCGGTAATACGCGAGCGGTTGGTCGCCGAGCGTCGTGCCCGAATAGCCGAGCGGCAGGGAGAGAACGGTGAGGACCACGACGCCGCTGGTCGCCGTCAGGCCGGTGCTGTTGCTGACGATGCAGGAATAGCTGCCGGCGTCGCCCAGGGCCAGGCCGGCCAGGCTCAAGCTAACGCCGGTCTTCCCGCCCAGGGCCGAAGTGCCCTTGAGCCATTGATAGGAGAGTGGCGGGGTGCCGGAGGCCGTCACGGAGAAGGTCGCCGTGCCGCCCACATATTGGGTCTGCACGAGAGGCGAGGCCGCCGCGTTGAAGGGGGCCGTGGGCGAGGAGAAGGTGGGCAGCCCGCTCAGGGCCATGACCGCCACGCGGCCGCCGGAATTGCCGGGGTCGTAGCTGAGGTCAATGCTGGTCACCGCGCTGCCTGGGTTGCCCAGGGCGATGTCCACCGAGTAGAGCCTGGGGTTGTTGCCATTGACGCTATCGAATGCGCCGCTGTTGACGTCCACGCGGCCATTCGCGACATACGTCACAGGATTGTTGAAGAACCAGTCCGGCGCGCTCAAGTAGCCTATCTCCGTGGTGCCGTCCGCGTAATGCACCTTGTAGTCAACGCCAACGGGCCCGTTGCCGGCGGCAGTCAGCAAGGACAGAGCAGAAAACGCATTGGGGGCAGCCGGCGTGAGGGTGGCGCTGTGCGTCCCGTCAATGAAGGCGGCGTTGTTGGCCGTGTAGCTTGGCGCCATTGTGTAGTTGTGGTCGCCGGCGGCCTGGCTGACGAAGGTCGAGCCCGCCGCGGGCAGGCCGGTCGAGGGCGCGGATGCGTTGTAGCCCTGCTCGTACCAACTGTCGCCGTTGTTGGCGGTCCCGCCATCCATCGAAGCGGTCGTGTAGGCGCCATGCAGGACGCCCGTGGCTTCCACGACCATGTCTTCGTTGTAGCCCGTGAAGGTAATCGGGGTGAACGCCCCGCCCGTCGAGCCGCTGAGAGCCAGGATGCAGGCGCTGCCGCCCGAGACGTAGGACAGATCAATGCTCATCACCGCGCTGGCGGTGTCCGTCAGGGTGATGTCCTGCGAAAAGAGGTACGGGAGGCCGCCGGCGCCGAAGTCCTGGATGCTTTGGCTGCCGACGTCCACACGCCCGCCAACGCCCAGGGCGAGTGTGCCGCTGCCGAACCAGTCCGGCACCGAGATGCTGCCCGACTCGGTCGTGGAGTCTGCGTGGTGCACCGTGTAATTGACCACCACCGGCCCGTGGCCGGCGCTGGAGAGGAAGGAGAGCTTGGAGTAGGGATTGGCTGGCGTTAGGGTGATCGTGGCGCTGCTAACATCGGAGGCGATCAGGATGGCGTCGTTGGACCAATAGCCCGGCGCCATGGCATACGAGTGGTCGGCTTGAGAGGTGCTGGTAAACGTCGTGCCGTGCGGCGGCAGACCGCTTGCCAGATCGGAGGTGTTGTAGCCGCGCTCGTACCAGGTGTTGCCGGAGTTGCCGGTGCCGCTGTCCAGGGTGGCGGTCGTCAGCGAAGCCGGCGCGGGCGGCGCGCTCTGCTCGACTACCATGTCCTGGTTGTAGCTGCCAGGTGTCAGCGGGATGGGATTAAAGTCTGCTCGGGCGAGGCTCGCGCCGAGGAACAGGAGTCCAATAGCAGGAATGAGTTTGGCTTTCATGATCGTGTTAGTTCTGCTTTCCGTGTTGCGAGCATCGCGCACCGGGTGACGACCGTCTATCATCCAAACGGATGATTTTGGTAATGCGGGCTTAGTCCTGATCAATGCAGGAACTTGACCACGGCCTCGGTGCGGGAGCGCACATGGAGCTTGTGGTAGATGTGCTGCAGATGTGTGCGGACAGTGTTCACGCTCACTGATAGTCGGTCGGCGATTTCCTTGGTGGAATACCCTTTGGAGAGATGCTGCAGGATTTCCTCCTCGCGCTCGGAGAGGGCCTCGACCTTCTGCGCGTTCTTGGCGCCCTCGCGGAATGACTGGACGACGCGGCGGGCAATCTGGCTGCTCATGGGAGCGCCCCCCTGCTTGACGTCCTGGATAGCGTGGAGAATGTCGGCGGGGTCCGCGCGCTTGAGGAGGTAGCCGCCCGCGCCAGCTTTGAGGGCGTTGAAGATACGCTCGTTGTCCTCATAGACGGTGAGCATGAGGATTTGGAGATCCGGGCAGAGTTCTTTGAGGCGGCGCGTGCATTCGATGCCGGACATATTGGGCAGGTGGATATCCATCAACACCACCTCGGGCTGGAGCCGCGGGATCTTCTGGAGCGCCTCCTCCGAGGTGCTGCAGGCGCACACACACCTGCAGCCCGGGGCCTCGTCAAGGTAATGGGCCAGCGTCGCGCGGAAGTCCCGGTCGTCTTCGACAATGGCCACGGTGGTCGGCATCCGATCACTTGTAGCACGGGTTGGTGGGCGGCGGCATCATCCGAATGGATGAATTAGGCTGTGCTGAGAGCACTGGTCCTAAGCCGTATCCACGCAGAGGAAAACCACAGATGGACACAGATGGACACAGATGCACTGCAATAGAGCTGGCCTGGTTGCCGTCGAGCCGAGACCTCTGGCCGGTGAAGGTAACATTCGCCTGCCGAAACTGCGGCTCCGGCAGTTCATATCTGTGTCTATCTGTGTCCATCTGTGGTTTGAACTGAATGGTTGCCTCTAAGCGCCTCGTCCAGCGGCAACCAAATGCGGCAGAGAGTGCCCGCGCCCGGCTGGGTCTGGCACTCGAAACGGCCTCCCAGTTGTTTGAGGCGGTGGCGCATGTTCGAGAGCCCGTCGCCGGGGTTGCCCGCCGAAAGGTGCGCGAAGCCGCGCCCATTGTCTTCCAGGGAGATGGCGAGGCCGTGTTCGCGCCACTGGATGCGCAGCCAAACCTCGGTTGCCTGAGAGTGCTTGGCGATGTTGTTGAGGGCTTCCCGCACCGCCAGGTAAACGTGGTGGCGCACCTCCGAAGTCAGGGCCACCGGCGGCAGGGAGTCGGCCACATCCAGGCGGCAGCGGATCGGCGTCGGGCGGAAGAACTCCTCGGCGAATTGGCACAGGTAGGTGGCCAGGCTGGGCAACGAATCATTGGCCGGGTTGACCGCCCAAACAATCTCATCGAGCGAAGCCACCATCTCGCGGGATTTCTCGGTCACCTGCCCCAGCCGGGCGCGCGTGCTCTCGGGCACCTGCGCGTCCCGGCTTTCCAGGGCGCTGAGAAAGCGGATTTGCGTGAGGCTCGCCCCGAGGTCGTCGTGGAGGTCGCGGGCAATGCGTGCGCGCTCGGATTCGAGGGCACGCTGGCGCTCCGTTTGCTCGCGGCGCTGGATTTCCACCGTGAGCTGCCGAGAGCGCTCCTCAACCTGACGGCGCAGTTGGGTGATCCAAATCGAAGCGATCAGGATGATGCAGGCCATCCCGCCGACCACAGTCAGCGTATGCCGCAAGGTCCACCACGGGGGACTTTCCAGGACCCGGACGTCGGCGGGCGTGTTCAGCAGCAGCTCGAAGGAGTCAATATCCCGGCCCGCCGCGAGGTCGCCCCCCTGGCCGGAATAGACGCCGGTCAGCTCCAGCCGGCTGCCGGGCAGGATGTGGCGCAGCAGGCCCTGCCGGGAATCCAGGCGAGCCGCGAAGCCACGCGTGCCCGACTGCAACTCGAGCACCTGCTCCTGGTGATCGAGCCGCAAGCCGGTGAGCCGGGCTTGGACTTGCACCCGGCGCGAATCATAGCGCCGGCTGACCAGGGCATCCGCCCTGAGCAGTTGCGGCGGGGGCAAGGGGGCTTGTCCGGTCCGGCGGATCACTGCCTCGCGCAGCACCGGAGAAGGCCCGCCCAACTCCGGGAAGCCGACTACCTCGACGAGATCGCCAGGCTGGAGGCCAGCGTTTGCGTCCGCTATGGCGCGCAGGCCATTGGTTCCCTCGCACAGGTAGGTCTGGCCGCCCCGCGCGTGCAGGACCTGGCCGGCAATTCTGACCCGCTGGATCGCCCCGGCGCGGGGGTCAAAGAGCAGCAGGTCCACCGCACGCTTGGGGGGAGCAGCAAAGGGGTCGGCGGGCGCAGGCTCGTCCACATTGATCGAGAAATTCGAGAGGCGCAACCGGCCCAGTTCGACCTCCTGGGTCGTCTCGTCGCGCCCGGGGATCACGCAGCCGCGCAGGCGCACCCGGGCGTTTTGATACCGGTTCAGTGCTCCGGGCTGTGCCTCGGTTAACTGTACGGTCAGCTTGCCGGCAGGCGTCAGGAGCGCCAGGCCGTCCGCGCCGATGCCCGTGACCACGCCCTGCAACTCGACATACTGCGTATCCAGGCTTCCATTGATTAACTGGTCCCATGTAGGTCGCATCGGCTCGGGCAGCACCCCCGGCCCCAGCCGTACCGCGCGCCGGGCGCGAACGTTGGGCGCAAACTCCGCAAACGTGACTCCCTCCACTTCCCAATAGTCGCCCGCCTGCTGCGCCTCCACCGAGGCAGGGTCTTCCAGCCGCACGTAGATGGACCAGGTCGAGTCCTGGATGAAGAAGCCTCCCACCTGCGGCGCTGTGATCACCCCGCGAATTCTGACGGGGTAACCGCGGCCTGCCTCCTCACGGCTCAGGCGCTTGATCTGGTCAATCGTGGTCAGCAGAGGCAGGTGCTGTGGGCTGCCCGGGGACACGGCCAGGACTTCCCGGCAGGCGGCGCAGCGCAAAACGACGTTCGTGCCGGCCTGGCAACAGCGGCCAAGGAACTCGAGGCGAGCGCCTGCCGAAAAGCTGCGGGCCGCCTCCACCCGGACCTGGCCGGTTCCATCCGTCACAATGGAACTCTGGCCCGCGCAGCAGGATTGAACCTGCCCGGAAATATGCGCAAGGCCATCGGTGGCGGTGAGATTCGTTCCGCCCAGGCTGCCGATCGGCACCAGCGGAATGCTAACCCAATGCCGCGGCATTATTTCGAGCAGGTCGAGGTCGCCGATAGTCGGCACCAGCAACGCTCCCGCCACGCGCTGCCCGTCGGTGGTGTAGGTGCTTTGGCAAATGCCGCGGGCGCGGACATGGCTGTTCAGCAGGAGCAGCGGCGCGCCGCCTGAGCCGTCCACCACCGCCAGGCGCATGCGCCCGGTGCCCGAACTCAGCTCCAGGTCCATTGAACCTGCCCGGGGATTGACGAATGTGACCATGCCTTCAGCTTCCGACCAGCGGTCCAGTTGGTCTTCGCGGAGAATCTGACGTGCGGCGATACGCTGCGGGGCGGCGATGGCGTTCGTGGCGAGGTGCTCGATTGCCGGTGGCGAGCCGACGGACAACAGGCTGCCGTCGTCGGAGATCGTGGAGAAGGTGTAGGTGCCGTCGCGCGGCGCATCGAAGTAGCCGCGAAAGGTCAGCCCGGAGTCATCCGCCTGCACCCCGCGGCTCAGATCAAAATTGGCGGCCGTCCCTTGCCCCGCCGGCTCAAGCTGAGTCCAATTTGGAATGCGCAGCCAGGCGCCCGTGTAGGCACGATAGTCCAGCCCGTGCGACCAGGTGAGCGCCGCGCCGGACGGGTCCAGTCGCGCACAAGAGAGCGCCCCGTCGGGGAGCTTTTGGCGAGGCATGCCCGGCCCTTCGCAATAGACGTCCAGGCCGAGCGGAGATACCAGGTTGAACCAGGAGACAAAGATCGGGTGCTTGCCGGCGTTGAGGCAGATGGCGCCGGATTTCTCGGTCATGGCGTGAATGCCGTTGTTGTCCACCAGCGGGCCGGCGCGCGGGCTCAACCACAGACCGTTCACCGACCAGCAGCCGGTGAGCGCAATTCTCTCGCCGGGCTGGAAGTCTCGACTCCTGGGCGTCTCGACCAGCGCCGCGCCGGAATCATCCTCGAAGGCCAGCAGCCCCCGCTCCGAGCTGGTCGAAAGGACGGTGCCCTCAAGCCTCGCGGCGCAAGGTGTCGAGCCGGCGTTCAGGCGGCGCAATTGCGCCAGAGACGTGGGCCGTGGCGTGAGCGAACTGGGCGGGCCGGCCAGGAGTTCCATGTTATGCGAACTCGGCACCAGCAACCGGGCTGCTCCGCCGGAATTGGCGGCGCAGCAGATGCCGGTCGCCCGAAGGCGGGCGAACAGTGGCGGGGGATCGGCTGACGCGTCATCCACGTCCAGGTAGAGGCTGTTGGTCCCGGCGCTTAATTGAACTTCCAACCCGCCGGCCGGTTCTTTGTGGACGAAAGTGACGCCGCCCTCCGCCTGGACCCACCGGTCTGCTTGCGCACGGGACAAAGCCAGCCCGGGCGCGGCCCGCAGCGGTTCGGGCATAGCTCCTGAGCCCAGCCGGGTCAGCCGGAGGACGGAGTCACCGATATATAGCCGGCTCCCGTCGTCCGAGATCGTCTCAAAGGTGTAGGTCCCCTCCTGCGCGATTCGCAGGTATCCGCGGAATTCCAGCCCGACGTGCTCATCGCGATCGCGCACGCTTAGATCGAAATTGCGTGCAATGCCAGCTTTCACCGGGGTGAGCGCTTCAAAGTCCGGCAGCCGGTCCCAGTTGCCCTCATAGCAGCGGTAGTCCAAGCCTTGCACCACGTTGGTTGAGGCCCCCTGTCCGGCTTCGGCGCGGAGCAGGGCCGCGCCGGGAATCGCCTGGCCGGCGAAGCCCGGGCCCTCGCAGCGCACCTCCAGGTGGAACGGCCCGGGCCCATTGAACCAGTCCAGGCGGACTGGATGCAGGCCCGCAGGCAGGTGGATGCGTTCGGAGCGCGCGGCTTTGCCGTGCAACCCATCATTGTCAACGACCGCCTCGCGCAGGCGCCCAAAACCGGCAATGCCACTCCCTTCCAGCCGGACGCGGTCGCCGGGCTGAAGCTGGGGCAGGTCGCGCGGGGTCATATTCACCCGCAGCGCGTTCGTTCCGGCCTGCAGGATCAGTTCACCCCGCTCCGAGCTGGCCCACAAGGCGATCCCCTCGACCCGCACAGGACAGACCACACGCTCCTCAAGGCGCGCCAGGTCACATACCTCGCCAATGTTGGTGTGCACCACGAACGAGGTCCCGGGCGGTTGCGAGCCTGCCGTCCCGAGCATCCCCGCAAATGCCAGGCAGAAGCTGGCAATGCCCGTGAAACGGTCGGAGCTTTTGCGAGGGCCGGCTGCCATAGAATCGGTGAGTGGACGAATGTAATCGCAAACGCCGGATTAGGCCAAACAGGTTTTAATGCCGCGGCCGCTGCCGGGAGCGTTTCCACACAGCCACCAGGTCGCCCCTCACCCCGGGGTTCTCCCCATCGCACGGGGAGAGGGAGAGTGAGCATCAGCCTGGCCCAATTTCCCCTCTCCCGCTCCGATGCGGAGAGGGCAAGGGCGAAGGGGCAGGACGGTGGCAGTATCAACCTGCACCCGCCCTTTCGGCAGCAACGCGGCTGTATGCCGTTCTCAGCTCGGGCTGGCGATTTCGGCCGGCGGCGTGGTCGAACCGGGCGGCACGTCTATGATCTTGGCGTTCTGCTCGAGCATCTCCACGACCTTCTCGTTCATGATTTGGTCATAGACCTCGATCAGGCCGTTACGCTTCTGCAGGTCCTTGAGGAACCGGTCCGCGGGAATCTGATACAGGCCCGCCAGGAACTGCACCCGCTGGGCGATTTCCTCCTGCGAGACCTTGATGTCTTCCTTCTCGGCAATCTTCTGCATCAGGAAGGCCACCTTCACACGCTCTTTGGCCCCGTGCGTGGCTGCCGAGTAGATCTGCTCCTTCTGCTGCTCGATGACGTCGCGCGACACGCCGCGCTTGGCGTTCTGCTGCACGATGTCGAAAACCACATTCCGGGTTTCCTGGGCCACGGCAGAGGCGGGCAGCTCGAAATTCACGCGCTCGACCACCGCGCGGATCAATTGGTTCCGCACGCTTTTGCTCTGCTTATGATTTAACTCGTTCTCCAGGTCCCGGCGCACTCCCTCGCGCAGTTTCTGCAAGCTCTCCGCCCCATACTGCTTTGCCAGCTCTTCATCGAGCGGCGGCAGCGCCTTTTCCTTTACTTCCACCAACTCCACGTCGTATGCCCCTTTCTTGCCAGCCAGTTGCGGCGTGACGAAATCCGCGGGGAAATCCACGTTCACCGTGCGCTTTTCTCCGGCTTTGGCGCCCAGGAGCTGGTCGGCAAAGCCCGGAATAAACGAGGTCGGGCTGGCTTCCACCCAGAAGTTCTGTTTCTCTGTCAGCCCCTTGGCCGTGGGGGCGATATCGGTGATCGGCTTGCCTTCGCACGTGCCGCTGTAATTGACGACCGCGACATCGCCGGCCTGCAATGGCCGGTCAACCGTATTGAAGTTCACCCGCTGCTCGCGCAGGACATCGAGCGCCTTCTCCACGTCCGCGTCCGTCACAATGCGCGCCTCGCGCGTGACGACCAGTCCCTTGTATTCCGGCAATTGGAACTCCGGAGCGGTCTCAATCGTGGCCGCGAATTGCAGCGGCTGATCGCGGCTGAACTGGATTTCCTCTATGTCGGGCTGGCCGAGGACGTCGAGCTTCTGCTCCTCGACGGCCTTGCGGTAGGAATCGGAGATGAGCTTGCGCCGGACCTCGTCCTGGATGTCCTTGTCGTACTTGCGCACGACCATTTCCTTCGGGGCCTTGCCGGGGCGAAAGCCGGGCAGGTTCGCCTGCTTGCGGAATTCATTGGTCACCGAGTCAAAGGTCTCTTTGACCTTCTCCGCTTCGACCTCGACGCGCATTAGCTTCTTGCACGGGGCCAGATTCTCTACCGTTACATTCACAAGAGTACCTTTACTTTAAACGCCGTAACACGCCAGCGGGCGAGTGGGTTTTGCGTTTCCGCCGCCCGGCGAGCCAACGAGAATAGGTTACGCGAGGGACGGTGGTCAAGTCTGCCTTGTTGTGGATTGAACTCTCGCGATAGGCGGGGTTCAATGGGCCCGCTATGCGCTACACCGTCCGTCGTGCCGAGGCTCCGCCACCGCTGGCCCCCAACTGGGATGACCCGGCCTGGCGCACGGCCGAGACGCTCGAACTCCGCCATTTCCGCCCCGAGAGCAGCGATCACCACCCGCGCACCTTCGCCCGCCTGCTCCATTCCGGCTCGGGCCTCCACGGCATTTTCCAGGTGCATGATCGGCATGTGCGCTGCGTCCGAACGGCTTACTTCGACCAAGTGTGGAAGGACAGTTGCGTCGAGTTCTTTGTCCAACCCCGGCCGGATCGGGGCTACTTCAACCTGGAGTGCAACTGCGGCGGGGCGCATCTGTGTTCTTACATCACCAACCCCGAGCGGACGCCGGACGGGTTCAAGGAGTTTACGAAGCTGCCCGCCAGCATCGGCGGCAGAATCCAGGTGCGCTCTTCCCTGCCGCCGAGGATCGAGCCGGAGATTACAGAGCCGGTCGTGTGGACCCTGGCGTTCTACGCGCCGTTTGAGCTCTTCGAGGCGTACGTGGGGGCATTGGAGCCGGTGTCCGGCCAGGCCTGGCGCGCGAACTTCCACAAGTGCGCCGACGAGAGCAGCCACCCGCACTGGGGGACGTGGGCGCCGCTGGAGGCGCTTAACTTCCACGATCCAAAATGCTTCGGCTCCCTTGCCTTTGAATGATCGGCCTGGCTAGGGCGCCGCGGCGGGTGGGGCCGGCTTCTTCTCGCCGACAATCCAGGTGAAGATCAGCTTGACGGCGTCACCGGTTTTGATGTGACCGAGCACCAGGTTGATGTCCACCGGCGCGACCTTGTAGTCGGTCATCTTCACTTCGGTGTTGCCTTTGATCTCCAGGCCCTTGTCGCCCTTGATCAGGATCGGCGTGATGTTGACGGGCATGGTGATGCTGTTGGTGACGCCGGCGATGACCAGGTCGCCCTTGGCCTCGCACACATACGGGGCGCCATTGGATTTGGCCGCCTCTTTGAGCGTGAGCTGGGAGAGGTGATAATAGACTTGGTGGTATTGCGCTTCCTTGAGGTGCTCGCACATGACCTCGTCCATGCGGTCGCTGTAAGGCGTGCCGTCCTCCTTGACGCTCTTGAGCGAATGCACCGAGATGAACACGCTATTGGTGGCCTCCAGCTTGCCCGGCGTGGCTGCCTGGCCGGGTTCGGTCGGGAACCCGGGACCAACGGCCATCCAGCCCCCGATCATCGGGCCTTCGATTTGCCAGGTCGGGTGGATGATGTTGGCGGTGCCCTCGATGCGCATCTTGCTGCCGGGCTTGGCGATGAACATCTTCATCTCGCCAGCCGACGCAGGCGCCGTGGCAGCAACATTCGTAGCCGTCGTTGTCGCCGTGGTCGAACTGCTTTGGCCGCAGCCGGTAACCGCGGCGCCCACTAGAAAGACCGTCAAAGTGCCCGCAAACAGTGTGTATCTCTTCATGCGTGTCAGTATTGGTTGATATATCAGCGTATCCAGTAAAGCGGACGTTAGGCGGATTACTTTAATTCATACCATTCCGGCTTCAATTCAATTCGTTTGCCGGAGGCAATGGCTTCGTTCGCCTTCACGGCAGTGACCACAGACTGGAAGCCTTCCAGGTAGTCGGCGGCGGGTTTACGCGCCACCTTCGACAACTGGTCGGCAAGGCCGTCCAGGTCATCGGCGCCGTAGCTGGCCTTGTAGTCATCTGTGGTGGTCTTGAACGCGACCGAGTTGGCGAGGAAGTTCTGCAGGGCGTAGTAAAGCGGCGTGTTCGCCAAGGGAGTGTCCTGCCCCGGCGTCGGCTGCGGCGTGGCCGGCTTCGCTTTGCTCGCGTCGGCAACCAGCGCGATGCCGGTCTCCTTGTAGAACTGGGTCTTGGAGGCGTACACCTCCCAGCCGAAGGCCGGCGAGTCCACTTCCTTGAACATCCAGGCCTTGCTCTCGCGCATCATCATGGCGGCGTCGCTCCCGTAGAGCATCTCGTAATCGCCATCGAAGGAATTGGCCAGCGTGGCGTCGTAGAGCATCCGGATGCCGTTCGGGAATTCGAGCACCAGTTGCACGGTATCGGGCACTTCGCGCCCGTCGTTCCAGAAGGTGATCGAGCCGAAGCCGGTGATCGCCGTGGGGGGGCTGCCGAGATACCAGCCGGCCTGGTCAATGGCGTGGATGCCTACTTCGCCCACCAGCCCCAGCGAAATGGCCTTGTCCAGGCGCCAGTTGAGGGCCTTCTCCCGCTCGGGATTGGGCGAACTGCTCCGCCAACTGGTCTTTTTGTGCCATTGCGCCCGCGCCTCGGCCATCTTGCCTAGCTGACCGGAGCGCACGAACGGCAGCAGGAAAATCCTCAGGGGATCGGCTCGCATCTGGAGACCCGCCTGAAACACATGCAGCTTGGACGCCTTGGCCGCCAGCGCGATTACCCGGGCGTCCTCGATGGTATTGGCAAGGGGCGCCTCGCAATACACGTCCTTGCCCGCCTTCAACGCCGCCAGCGCGATCTCTTTATGCGTGGCGGTCGGCGTCGCGATGATCACGGCCGGGATGTCTTTATTGGCCAGGATCGTCTTGTAATCCTCCGTCTGCGTCGCGTTGGGTGCGGCGCTGGCGGCACGCTTCAGGGCGGCGGGATAGGTGTCGCAGATCGCGGCCACGTCGGCTTGCTCCAGCAGCGCCAGGGTGTTCACGATCTCGCGGCCGCGCGTCCAAAGGCCGATCACGCCCACCTTCACCTTGGGCTTCTGCGAGGCCGTCTCGCCGCCGGGCGCCGCATTCGTCTGGGCCAGCAACTCGACGCCTCCCAGCATCGTCATCACCGTGGCCAGAGAGCCGCCCCTCAGGAAATCGCGCCGGTTGAAACCCAGCGGGTCGTTATCATGCTCGCTCATATCAATGTCGTCTGGTAGGGACGCCTCGCCGAGGCGTCCGGTCTGCCAAGCAGCTATTGAACCGCCGTCTTCTGCGGCTTGGCGTTGCCCTTCTCCAGCCCCAGCGCCCACTTGATGCCGCCCAGGATGTGCGCCTGGTAGGCCACGGCCACTTCCTTGGGGTTCTTGCGGTCGGGCCAATTCGGGTCCCACATGTCCTCGCGATGGCCGAGCGAGGTGTAGAATACGCGGCCCTTCCCATACTCCTTGCACCACGAGACCGGGTAATCTCCCGGCGTCTTGTTGTTGGGATGCTTGTCCAGCGTCAGCAGGCCGTGAACTGTCGCGCGCTCAAAGTTCTTGAACTGGTAGATCTCATCGAACACGGTCCACTGGCTTGGCAGATGCCGGCAGGCCGGGCATTGCGGGTCCTCGTTGATGGCCTCCACCTCGACTTGCGGGCCATGCGTTTTAAATTCGCCCCCGATCATCTGGATGTACGGCGGGTATCCGTGGAACGTGTCGGTGGCGGCGTGCATTCCCACGAACCCCTTCCCCGACTTGATCCAATCCAGAAAGGCCTGCTTGTCCGGTATAGGCAGGTCGCCCGTGGTATTGGCAAAGATCACGGCGTCATAGTGCTTGAGGGCCGCCGGGCTCATCTTTTCGGCCAGCACCGCTTTGATGGCCTCGTCCACCTTGGCCTTGTCGGGCTTGCCGTCCGGGCCTTTGAACTGCGGGTCGTTCGGCTCGACCCGCGCATACTCTACGGTGTAGGCGCCGCTGCGTTCTCCCAGCTCCGCGATGATCTTTTCGGCGGTCGGGATCGAGCTGTGCCGGAATCCCAGGGTCACCGTAACCACCAGCACCTTCTTCGGCGCTGCCTGCGCCGGCGAAGGCACACCCGCCGCACCGACGACCATGACCGCTGCCATAAGCAATCTTCCAATTAGAGCAATATTCGTTGTGTTCATATAAATGTATAGCCGCTGCCGCCCACCGGGGCTTGTCCTGAGACTCTTACGCGCCTGAGGAAATTCAATTTCGCCCTCCGGGTCAAGGTCTGTGTCAGGCATGGGTTCCTTGCGGTTATCCGCAGGGCTCTCCGGTGATTGCCTCGTGATGGCCCTGTGTGTCTCCCATGGGGTCCGGACCACATGGGAGACACAAAAGGGAATCAAGCGCCATGAGCGCCTAAATGCACGTGTGTGCGCTGGTCGGTGTCCAGTTTTGAGACACTTGAGCGGAGCATTACGTGTTCAGCGGAACGCGCCCGTCCTCGGGCACAGCAACACGGGACGGCGGCCGGGCTCCGTCCGCGGGGCGGTTACTCGGTTCTCCTGACCCAGCGCATGGCCTTCATCTCGAAGCGGGGCAGCGAGCCCGGTGGCATCAGGCGCACGGGGACTCGCAGGTGCAGGGCGGTCTGGAACGAGTGCTCCAGCCGAAGCTGAAGAGTCTCGAGGCGAGCAGCGCCCTCGATGGCCTCCACCTCGAGCGAAAGCTCGGTCATGGCGGACCGGCAGTCCAGTTGCACGCGATACTCGGCGATCTCCGCGTAGCCGCGCACGATTTCCTCGATTAGGCTCGGATACACATTGACGCCGCGCACGACGACCATGTCATCGCTGCGGCCCAGGATGCCGCCTTCAAGCGCCAGTTCGTGCCGGCCACAGGCGCAGACGCCCTTGGCCCGTGGCTTTACCAGGTCGCCCGTGCGATACCTTAGCACCGGCGAGCCGATGCGGTCCAGGGTGGTCAGCACCAACTCGCCCCTCTGCCCAGGCTGGACCGCGCCGCCGGTCTGCGGATCGATGACCTCAGGCAGATAAGCCGATTCGAGCACGTGCAACACGCCGGGTTCGGTCGGGCACTGGTAGGTGACAGGACCGACCTCCGTCATGCCGTGGTGGTCGAAGACCGTCGCGCCCGGCCAAAGCCGTTCGATGCGCGCGCGCGTCGCGGGGATGCTTCCCCCGCCCTCTCCCGCTACCACAAACAGCCGGACGCGGCTCCTGGCGAGGTCCACATTGCGTTGCGAGGCGACCTGGCCCAAATGCTGGGCGTAAGTGGGCGTGCAGCACACGACGGTGATGCCGTTATCCAGGATTGTCTGCAGGCGCGCCATGCTGGTCATCGAACCGCCAGGGAAACAGAAACACCCAAGCCGCTGCACCGCTTCGAGCGCCGACCAAAAGCCCAGGAACGGGCCGAACGAAAAGGCGAAGAAGAAGCGGTCGCGCCGCGTGATACCCGCCGCGCCGAGGATCTGCACCCAGTTCCCCACAAGCTGGCTCCAACTCTCAGCGGTATCCAGCCAGCGCATGGGCACGGTGGTCGTGCCGCTGGTCTGGTGGCAACGGACGTAGGTCTCCAGCGGAAAGGTGAGGTTCGTCCCGTAGGGCGGGTTCGCCAGCCGGTCGCGGACCAACTCGTGCCGCGTCGTCACGGGAATCCGGTGGGCGTATTCCTCGAGCAAGGCGAACCGCACATCCGGACCAAACCCCGCCAGCTTGCGCGCGTAGAACGGATTGGCCGGGAGAATCGTTTCCAGCAAGGTATGCACCTTCCTGAGCTGCGCCTGTTCGATCTGCTCCCGTTGCGCGAGCGCACGCGGTCGAAGCGGCCGAGGCGAAGCCGGCGCACAACTGCCGCATTGCGCGCCGCCTAGGCCGGGATTTGAAGCCACAGCGTCAGTTACCATCCCAGGTCAGAGAGCTCAAAGCGCCTGCCCCGCCGCATCAGCCCCGAGCGGCGGCGCGGCCTGCGAGACTGCCGGCTTTACATGCGCCGCACCCGGCGCCGGCTTGTAGAGCGTCACCAGGCAGCCGCCCATCGCGGCCAGGAGAATTCCCAGCACAAAGGGCCACGGCAGTTTCTGCCAGCCCCCTGCCGGCGGGTGCAGCGCCAGCGAATACAGAGCATTGATCACCGGCGCGCCGGCAAACACGATGGACATCACCACCGCCGGCGTGCCCTTCGCGCCAAAGGCGAGCAGCACACTAAACGCCCCCGCCGCGCCCGCAATCCCGGCAAAGAGCGACCAGCCCATCCCTCGTGCCGTGAAGCTCCAGGACGCGCCTTTGAAGACCAGCACCGCCAGCGGCGCCAACACCGCGGTCAGAAAGTAAGCAATCCCCACCCAGAGAAATGCCTTGTAGCGGCCATTGACCGGGTCCCCCATCCCCGCCTGGCCGCTGTGCAGGAACGCGCCGTACAAACCCCAGCAGCCGACGGTCAGCAGCGAGAAGACCAGCCAGGTGGAGGGGTGCGAATTGGAAGCATTGATGTCAGTCATAAAGTAGAACTCCGAAGTGCGAGGTGTGAGGTGCGAGATGAAGCCCGAAACCCGAAAGCCGAAAGCCGGAAGAAGGCCGAAATCCGAATACCGAATGGAACGTGGCGCAATAGAGCAGCCCGCTGGGTCAGAGGGCTTCGCTCAAAGCGAGGTCGCCGGCACGCAATTCCCCGAGATGCTACTTCGCGGGCACAGCCACATCGCCGGCCAGTTCGGGTTTCGGGCTTCGGCCTTCTTTCGGATTTCGGCCGTCGGCCTTCGGATTTGTTCTCCCAGTTCCTCACGTGCGTACGAGCTGTCGTTCATGCCGGGTATCCGGCGATACGGTCGCGCCGGGCTGGCTCCCCAGCGGCACAGGTTCGCCCTGCTGCCCACCAGCCGCGCACCCGGATGCAAGGATGCTCGCTGGTGCCGCCTCGATCCGCCCGGAAATGGCCTCCGGCAGCGCCACGGCTTTCATCGTCCCATCGCTTTGCCTTTCGGCGGAGACCACGGTGACCCGGCCGCAGGCGACTTCCCCCGGCGCAGAGCCATTCAGCCGCCGAAACCTGAACTGGTAGGTCAGACTCCGCCGGCTCTTCCTCTCCACCAGCAGGTGCACCTCGACCTCATCCTCGAACCGCAGCGGCGCGGTGTAATCGCACTCCGCGTGCACACGTGGCAAACAGAGGGTTATCCCGTTGCGCGGCAGCACCACCGAGAGCCCCAGCGAGCGGAAGAACGCGTGCTCCGCCGTCTCCATGAACCGAAAGAAGTTGGAGAAATGCATGATACCCTCCATGTCCGTCTCGGAGAACTCGACGCGTCGGGTCACCTTGAATTCGTAGGACATATCGTCGCTCGGTTAGGCCACGGCGGTAGCGCCTGCCTGCACCAGCGGTGCCCCGTAGGGCAGCGGCTCGGGCACCTCTGCCGTCTCCGCGACCGCGGCGTAGAGCCGCGAGAAATCCTTGTTCACATCGCCCGATAGACAGTCGGTAATGTCGCCTGCCATCTCGGGGTATTTGTTCGTGAGCACGCGGAAGCTGAAGTTGCGATCGTAAAAGGCATAGACCAGCTTGCGCATATTCTCCAGGCCCTCGCGCAGCACGCGGCTGTATTCGGTAAAGCGCTCGGCCGAGAAATCCTGCGCGTCGAAAGCAGCCCGGATCGCGTCTGCGGCCAGCACGCCGCTCTTGAGCGCCAGCATGACGCCCGAAGAGAAAACCGGGTCCAGGAAGCCAAACGCGTCCCCGGCCAGCAACAGTCCGTCCGCCGCGCAATAGCGCGAGCGCCACGAGAACTCGCTCGTCAGGTGATACGGCCCGACCTGCTCGCCACAAGCCAGGTGCTGCTTGATCCACGCGTTCTGCTCGATCTCGCGGACGAAGATGTCCCGAGGCTCGCGCACGCCGTCGCGCGTCAGGTACTTGCCCTCGGCCACGACGCCGACACTGACCATGTCGCGGTGCTGAGGGATATACCAGAACCAGCCTTTCTCCGGCACGTAGGCGACGGTTGTTGCTCCGCCGTCAATGCCCGCATCGCGCATGGCGCCGCGGTAGTAGGTCCAGACGGCAACCTTGTTGAGCTTCGGCTCGCGGACGCGCCAGTTCAGGCGAGTGGGTGCGATGGCGTCGCGCCCGGAGCAGTCCAGCGTCATCGGCGCGCGGAATTCCAGATTGGAGGACGGACCCCGCTGGGCTTTCACCCCCAGCGTGCGGCCGTCGTCCCGGATCAGCTCGCGGACAGTCGTCTGCTCGAGCACCTCGGCGCCTTTAGCCCGCGCGTTTTCCATCAGCATCAGGTCGAACTCCGAGCGCAGGACCTGCCAGGTCTGCGCGACCTCGGGCTGGTAGCGGCTGCCGAAGTAGAACGGCTGCGAGGCCTTGCCGGAGGGCGACACAAACTGGACGCTGTACTTCTTCACGAATGCCGAGCTGCGCATTTTGTCCAGCAACCCGAGCCGCTTGAGCGGGAAACAGGTGAAAGGCAGGAGCGATTCGCCGATGTGGTAGCGCGGGAACTTGTCGCGCTCCAGGACCACCACGCGCAGGCCCTGTTCGGCCAGCAGGGCCGCCGCGGCCGAACCCGCCGGCCCGGCGCCGATGACGATGGTGTCGTACGCAGCCGAGGTGCTCATGCTACGGGCGCCAGAATCTCGATGACCTCCGCCAGCAAGCGCCGCGAGGCATCCAGCAGCACGTTGCGGCGACCGTAAAGATCACAGCTCGGCGGTAGCCGGAGCACTTGCTGCGTATGGGAATCCGATTCCATGCGGAAGAAGGCCTGCGGCCAGCTAATATGCGGGATGCGCTCGCCGCGCAGAACATCCCCCAGCGGCCGCTGCTCCTGGAGCACCGGGTCCCGCACGGAGGCGGGCAGATGATCAAGGCAAATCCGGATGACGCCGTATTCCACGGGCTGTCCACCGTCCACCGGCCTCAACGTCACCTCGCGCATGTACTCGTCGCCTTCGAGTTCGCGCGTCAACAGCGTGATCCCGAGGCGCGCGCGATAGAAGGTTTCCAGCGTCGGCGTCATATCGGACGAATGGACGAGCAGGCGGCGATAGGGTTCCGGCATCTGCTCCGGCTTGAGCTGCTCGATGGGCGGCAATGGCCGAGCCATGCGCGCATAGAACCGCTGGAGCAGGAGGGCCCACGATGGCGTGTGCAGCTTCCTCGGATGGTGTCGTTCTCCATTTACGCGCTGGGGCGGAGTTGAGCCGCCGGGGATTTGCAAGCCCGCCGGGGCCGGCCGCGGCATCGGCGGCCGTTCCAAGGTCGTCAGGTTCTGTCTCAACTCAAGCATAACGTGCGGCCCTGTGTTCGGGCAGGAAGAACTCGTGAACCAGGCGGTCCACCTGCAGCAAGCCGTCGCGGGTCAGCCGCACAGCGTCGCCGTCAGTGACCAGAAAGCCCTCTGCTTGCAGGTCACCCAGCGTGTCCGCAAAACGCGAGGCCACATCCACCCCGAACTTCTTCTGGAAGTAGGCGCGGCTGATTTGGCCCAGCTTGAACTGCAGCACGATCTC
>DATKNZ010000220.1:0-68636 GCA_035541055.1 Candidatus Acidiferrum sp.
AGGCTGGTCCGGGTCTCAGGCAAAGGGCAGGGCACACATATCGCCGTGTTTCGAATCACCAACCCGTCAGCCAAAGCCTACAGCTTTTACCTACTGGAGACGAACTCGGTGAGCATTTGCGTCAGCACGTGGATAGGCAACTCGTGGGGACCCGATCGCCGCCAGCGGTTTCGCGTAGCTGGTGCACCCGCCTGGATCCGTGGAGGTGAGGGGGACAAAGTGCTGCCGCCGCACAGCTCCTTCGAGATCGAAGGGACTCTGCCCGAAGGCACCGATGGTACTGCCATCGTTGGTATGATCCTGAACCGGGGCACGGCAGAGGAGGCAGCTCGTCGCCTTGAAGCCCTCTCCAGCCCCTGGCCCTCAATCGATAAGGTTAGGCGCTGGCTTATCCTGCACGGCGTAGGCCGCCAGGGCGCATTTGAAGCCGACATGCTAGGGATACACTGGGTCTGGAGCGAGCCATTCGAGATTTCAAGGGTTACTCGCTAAATGAGCAAGGAATGCGCCTGACGCATAACTTCCGGTGGAGCGAATGGCTGGCCCGCCATGCTGAATGGCAATTCGGAGGTTGCTGGAGGGCCAGCCATCGCTCACCTTCGCGTTACGCGGCTGCGCGCAATGTGCCACTATGAATACGCTGCAATTCCTATTCGATGAGTTCTGGCCAACCTTCGTTGCCGCCGTCGTTGTGTTTCCACTGGTGCAAATTGGAAGGCGTGTGTCGCTGGACGGTGATGCGGTGGTATTTACTGGCCCCAGTGCCTTCCCAGAGCTTTCTGCCTTTCCGAAAGATGAGAGGAAGCGCCTCCTCCACGAAGCGGACAAGCAGGCCTTTCCGGGATGGCGGGGCCTCGTTCCCGCTCTGATTGTTGCCGCGATCCTCTCCGGCAGCATCGCGGTAGGGAAGACGATTGTAGAGGCCGCCGCCCTGCCCGATTCATTTTGGGTGAAGGCGGGCCTTGAGGTCGCCCTGCTGCTCCTCGGGTCTTGGATCGCCCGCTGGTGGGAAGCGCGTTCCATCCGACCATTTCTGAGGAGTCGGGTTGAGAGGGCACAACATGCCGCGTAACCATCCCGCCGCAGCGAACTCCGCGAATACGATGGTAGGGCAAACCGGGAATCGTTTGCGCGGAGTCGCTGGTCGTGAGCGTTAGAACTGCGACTGGTATGGAGCAACCGCCGATAGTCACCACGGCTGTCAACAAGAGGCGCATGAAACCGCGCTTCTACATCCTGCTCTTAGTGGCCGTCGCCCTTGTGGCCGTGGCCGTCCGCTCTCAATTCGTCCTGCCCAGACGACCGACGGACAACGAATTCCTCCAGGCCTTCAACAAGAATCGGGCGGCCTTCGAGCAATTAAGAGACATGTTTCGTGCCGACAACAGCGTTAAGCTGCGAAGAGTGGCCGATTGGGGGATCGAGACATGGAAGCCGGTTTTCAAGGGCAAGCCGACCGCGGCTGATTTTCCCATGCAACGCTACCAGCAGTATCTCCGGCTGCTTCACCAGGTTGGTAGCCCACAGGCATTGACAGCGACTGGCGGTGACCCCACCATTACGATCTGGGCATCGGGTTGGTTTGGCCACTGGCGGCACATTGATATCTCGTGGATGGATGAGGTGCCCACCAATCAAGTTAGCAACCTAGACCAGTGCCGCGTTCCAAAATGGGACGGGCAGCATTTTTACAGGCATATTGATGAGCAGTGGTATCTCGACACGAACATGGGACCGTTCTAACCACAGCATGGAGCCGACCGGAGCCAGCCAGTCAGGCTACTTGCAATTGGTTCGTCCACTGGGGCTGGCTCCGGCGGCTCATGCTGATCGTTGGGCGGCGTAAGCACGCGCCATGAAGAATCGACGTGACAGGGATTGGATATGGCCGTCCGCTGACAGCGTATGGGGCGGCGTTCTAGTGGTTCTCGCTGCACTCGTCACACTTGAGGTGTTCGGCGCTCTGCTCCCGCTCACCGGCACGGTCCGCACCTGTCTCTACTTCATTAGTAGCGGTGTCGCCGCTCTGGGCATTGGCCTCGTCTTCTATGCCCTGCTCCCCTTGCACCACGAAGGGCGTTTCTTCACGTTGCGGCCACGAACGCTACCGGACCAGCGACGGCCGTTTTATAGATGGGGCTGCTGGTGCGCCTTAGTTGGGGCAGTTTTGCTTGCATGTTTATTGCTTTCCCACCGCTGAGCCAGCCCAACAAGAGCGCTGCAGACGTCTGCAGGGGCGGACTGATCGGACGGAGCGGACAGATCGGAGAGGGCATGGCCGATAGCCAATAGCCAACAAGGAACCGCCGGATAGAGGATAGAAGATGGAAACATCCAACGGGCATAGCCAATAGCCGATAGCCGAGGAGGAGCAAAAGAACCGACGGCAGGTTTGGGTCGCGGGGACGCTCGCCCTCCCGGGGCATAGCCAATAGCCAATCGCCAATCGCCAAAATGCAGGTTGAAGAATGTGCATTTGGGTGTTGACGGCGGGGGCGGGTTCAGGGATAACGGAGACTAAGAGGACAGCCGAAGCTCCGCTCGTGCTGTATGCAATCCAAGAAAATCCGTTTCCTGTTTCTCGCGTCCGTTAGCGTTCTGACGCTTTTCGTTCTCACCCTCCTGCTCACCGGCTGCGCCGAGATGGCCAGCCGCACGAGCACGCAGGTCGTCACCTTCAACCTCGACCCGGCTACCGGCCGGACCAACAGCATCGTGGTGGACAGGGGCCGGACCAGCATGGGGGGCTTTGCGGTGCTGGACGCCAACCAGGCCTTGCAGAAAGCCCGCAACCAGTCCGGCTATTCCCATTCGGGCACCAACACGTTCGCCCCGGGCAGCACGCTTGGCGGGCTGAACCAGTCCTCGACCAGCACCAACCTGGTGCAGATGTTCAAGATTCTGGAGGCCATGGCGGCGGCCGGCGCGCTGTAGGGGGGCCACCATGAAACCCGTTTTCGATGCCGCCCGGGTCAAGCTGGGGGCGCGCAAGCCGCACCCGGCGCTGCGGGCGAAGCTGCCGATGCTGGAGAATTACCTCGACCTGGCGAAGCTGCCGGACGCGCCGCCCGCGCAGAGCTTCAAGGCGCCGAGCGGTTATCCGATGTGGGCCAATGACCAGTACGGGGACTGCACGTGCGCGGCCTACGCCAACAAGGCGCTGGACTGGTGCACGGCCGCGCGGCTGCCGTTCACGCTGACGACGCAGCAGGTCTTGCAGGCGTATGCAGCGATCACGGGCTTTAACCCGGTGACGGGAGCGAACGACAACGGGGCGTCGGCGCCGCAAGTGCTCGAGTACTGCCGGACGCAGGGGATCGGCGGCCACAAGATCGAGGCGTATGCGTTCATCAATCCTAACAGCCCGACGCTGCTGCGGATCGGCCACAACCTGTTTGGCGGGCTGTATTTCACACTCGACATGCCGGCGGCGTGGCAGCAGCAGACGAACGGCGGGACATGGTTCGTGCCCGAGAGCGGCACAGAAACCGGGCCGGGCGTGCCGGGGAGCTGGGGCGGCCACGCGGTGGATTGCTACGGGTATGACGAGAGCTACTTCTACGTGCCGAGCTGGACGCTGCCGCTGGCGGTGACAGTGCAGGCAGTGGGGGTTTATGGCGACCTGATCGCGGTGTTGATGGGGCCGGACTGGGCGCAGCCGGGGAAGGTGTGCCCGACCGGGTTCGCCTACCAGGACCTCAAGAGCGACCTGGGGCAGCTACAGAAGATCTATCAGGAGGTCGAGAACGCGTGACTGCCTTACAGAAGGGAACGAAGAAAACGAAGAGACGGGGAAACATCCAACATGCAACATCCAACGTCCAAGGAGAGAGACAGGGCTCGCGGGGACGCTCGCCATTCCGGCGACGTGCAGACGAGGCAGTCTCAAGTCTCGGGTCTTGGGTCTTGAGTCAATAGCCGATAGCCAATCGCCGATAGCCAAAGCCAATGGCGAGCTCGCCGAACACTTACCAGTCACGAAACCATGAACTTGCCAGCGTCGGCGGGGCATAGAACCGGAAGACGATTCCGGCAGGTCCCGGCTGAGGTGGAGAGCCGGCGGGTACCTTTCTTGAACACCCGCCGACGCGCTCGGGCAAAAAGATGGAGGCAAAAACAATGAGCACTATGCAGGACCGAGTTCTGTCTACGCGGATCTACTCCAACCTGGGCGTGGAGCTGTGCGCGAATACCGTGGTTGATATTGCGGGCGAGCGGCTGACGCCGGATGACACGAAGGCTTACGCGGAGTTCTTCATCGCCCATGCCTTCCCGGTGGTGACGGCGCACGGGACGTCGCTGCACCCGGGGACGGTGGCCAATTCCTTCCGCTCGATGCGGCACCAGGTGTTCAACCGGGCGCACCTGATGAAAGCCTACGATAAGTCCGGCAAAGGCGAGATACCGCGCGACCATATCCTGGGGAGCATCGTGGCGGTGGAGTTTCCGCAAACGCCGGGCGGCGGCTGGCGAGTGGGGAGCCGGCGCGATCCCCCGGCGATCCGGGCGGCGGCGGTGATCCACAAGCACGCGGAAGGGGTGCCGAAGATCCTGGGCGAGCACCTGAGCGGGCGGCACAAGTGGACGGTGAGCATGGAAGTGGATTATAACCTCCTGCAATCGGGGTTCGTCGTGGGGCAGCGCGACCAGGCCAAGGACGCTGAGGCGAAGCTGATGAACGCCACGACGCCGGTGGAGTTCAACGAGCTGGGAATGGGGTACGTGCCGATGGAGCAGGCCCCGGAATCTCTGCTGGAGACCTACGACTACAACAAGCTGATGATGAAGCGCAACGCGTCCTGGGAGGGCCTGCCGGTGACGATGCTCAAGGGAGGAATCAACGGGCAGGTGCATTTCCGCGGGGTAGGGCTGGTGCGCTACGGGGCGGAGCGGGAAGCGGTGATCGCGCAGATACTGGCGACGGACCCGGCGCTCATGCCGTCGCTCATGGACGCCGAGGAGGAGCTGGCCGAGCTGCGGAGCTATTTTGAGAGCGTCGTGAAGGGGGCGGTGGGGAGCGTGGAAGCGTTAGAGCGTTGAAGCGTTGGAGTCAGACGAATCAGGTGAATCGGTCGGATCGGACGGATAGCCAATAGCCAATAGCCGAGAAGGCACCGAGAAGATGGGAACATCCAACAACCAACATCCAACATCCAACATCCAACGGGCATAGCCGATAGCCAATAGCCGATAGCCAATAGCCAACAAGGCACCATGCAAGATACATTCATCAATCATCCCTCACTGAAGCGGTCGGGGTTCAAGACGTTTCCGGACTACCTGTATGTGGTCACGGCGATATCGAACCCGGTGCGGTACCGGACGCGGTATGAGTTGTATCGCGCGTTCGAGAAGCGGGTGGCGGACGCGGGGGCGATTCTCTACACAGTGGAGGCGGCGTTTGGGGACAGGCCGTTCGAGGTGACCGAGGCGGGGAGCCCGCGCCATATCCAGCTTCGCACGCTGGATGAGCTGTGGCACAAGGAGAACCTGCTGAACATCGGGATTGGGCGGCTGCCCCGCGAGGCGAAGTACATTGCGTGGATTGATGCCGACATCCTGTTCACCCGGCCGGACTGGGCGCAAGAGACGCTGCACCAGCTCCAGCATTATCATTTCGTGCAGATGTTCTCGAAGGCGGTGGACCTGGGGCCGAATTACGAGCACCTGAACGAGGCGCTGTCATGGACGGAGAGCGAGCGGCAGGGGTTGCCGTTCAGGGGGACGAAGGAAACGCTGGTGGACGGATCACAGGTGACGGTGCAGGGGAAGCCCTACGTGCGCGGGGCGTGGCACTCGGGGCTGGCCTGGGCGGCGACCCGGGAGGCACTGGACGCGGTCGGAGGATTGATTGATGTGGCCATTCTCGGCAGCGCAGACAGGAACATGGCCGCGGGGCTGTTTGGGCACATGGCCGATACGATTGATCCGACGTTCAGCCCGGCCTACAAGGCGGCGCTGCTGGAATGGGAACAGCGGGCGGAGCGACATATCCGGCGCGACGTGGGCCAGGTCTCGGGGACCGTGCTGCATCATTGGCACGGGAAGAAGGTGAACCGGAAGTACACCGACCGGTGGAAGATCCTGGCGAAGTACCAGTTCGACCCGAACACCGACCTGAAGCGGGATGCGCAGGGGTTGTGGCAGTTTGAGGATGCCCATGACCTGCGAAGCATTGGGCTGCGGGACGCGGTGCGGAATTATTTCCGGGAGCGGAACGAGGATTCGATAGAGGTTTAGCGGGCGTGCAGACGTCTGCACGGGAGTAAATGGGCGTGGGATTTCGCGGGGTTGATCGACAGGGGACGCAGCGCACAAGGCTCTGGCACTCAACGGATTGCGCGTCGGATTTGCATTCCTGCTATACGAACCAATGGTCCGTGCTACCCTTCCGTTCACGTTAACGTTTAGGGGTTGACAGTTTCGCGGCAGGGCCGATAAACTACGCGCTATGAAGGTCTTGGCGCGTCCCGCCGGGGTCCGTGATTTACGAACCGGTGGACTGTATAATCAGGTTAGCCTGAAATGAGCGGCGCCAAGAAATGGCTTTGGGTCAGGATCGGCATCGTTGCCCTCGGTGCGTTGTCAGGCATTGAGATGACATCTGCTGACGCCGTGGCCAAGTCTAATATTGATTGGCTCGCCTGCGCGGTTCTGCTCGGCGCTGTCCCGCTCATGCTCCTGGCCGTGATCGGCTTCCAAGCTCGTAATCCAAGTTCTGCTCCCACTTGGAGGCGGCCCTCGTGGTGCATCAATCCCTTCCTCCCAAGCGAGCCTCTTCAGTTCTTCCATCTCGCCGCGTTTGCTTTCATGGCGGGTGGTTTCGTCGGCGTCGCCACGCTTCCTTTCCGTGGAGTTTCCGCAGCACCACTGGCCGCCTCGCTGCTGTCCGTTGGTGCTGGCGCCTGGCTCGGCATTCACTTGAGTATGAAGGTATGTCGGAAGAAAATGGAGGCGGGCTAACGAGGCGATGCACCGAATGAGCGGCTATCACGTCATTTCCAGATTCGGACGCCCAGGGTGGCCTCTCATCGGTGATCTTGATCGTTGGGCCGCTCTATGAGCAATTCACTGCCGACGGCAAAGAGCCAAACAGAGCCCGGTGAACGGCAGAAGCTTCGTCGCATGGTTGAGCGGCGCGGTCTGTGCGGGCTGGCGAATAACACCAAATGGGATGAATTTATCGAAACTGTTCGCTCGCGGGAAGGTTGGCGGCCTAAGTTCCGCTACAAGTGCATCGACGGGCCGCCGTCGCAGTGGGATTCCGAGTGGTGCTATCATCTGCCGTTTCCACTCATGTCCGTTGAGTGGCTTGATGTGGCATTTCTGCAAGAGACGCGCGAACACCGGCTGCCACCAAAAGTCCGCACGGTCGATCACTCATCTTGGATCAAGGAGTCATTACAGCGCGCTGGTTTGGAGCACGAGAGCGGAACCAAGATGATTCGGATATTCGGCTACAGCCCTAAGAATTATGATCTATTCGACGCATAAACCCCGGCCCAACCCGGCTGGTGCAGTGGACGCGCCGATAGCGTCTCTGCTTGTTTTCGCAGGCCTTGGGCGGCGCGCCACTGAGCAGCACCGTTGGGCGATCGGTAGCAAATTGCGTATGAAGGCAGCGTTACTTTCGACTCTGGCCTGTGGGCTTCTTGCCTTGTCGGGCTGTATCCAGCGTTCGAGCGTGGAACAGCGAGTTGTTGAATTGCCCCGCGGCTATCCTAATACCAGCTTCGACACAGCGGCACAGCTCGGTAAAGCCCTTATCGCTAATGGGCTCGGCCCGGCCATTCGGAAGCAATTCCCCACACTCACCCAGCAGCAGCTTCAGGGACTTTATCTCACGTGGAATACAGGCGTTTTTCAGGGGAAGCAGAGCGTCTACTTCCTGACCGGCATTCGGTATACCGGTAGCCTTCCTGAGGCAAAAGCAGTTGCCGATTTCTGTGAATCGCAGGTCAGGAGGGCTGTGATCACAAAGCTCATCACCCCGACGGGCGTCCACCAAATGGACTTTACCAACGGTGAGTCGGCCTTGGTCATGGAGTATCAAACGGCTGTTCCCATTGCCCAGATGGCAGACCTTCGGAAGGAGGTCAACTGGGTTTGGGAGGCCTTCAGCGTTGATGTCGAGAATGCGAAGCTCACGAATGGCATAATCCGCGTTACGCATCCTGAGGGCAGCGGCTTGCTAACCCCAAGCAAAGGCTACGGATTCGTTTTCACAAAACGTGCCGACGGCACATGGCACTGCCTGCAAGATGAAGAGAAATGAGTCACAGCCCAACCAGAGCATTGAGCCAACCGGAGGCAGCCGGTCTTCGTCTGCATTCCTGGCTCAGTGGTGGCTGCCTCCGGTGGCTCATGCTCGCCGTTCGGCTGGGGTGCCGTTATGACCATTCAAGATTTTCCGCTAGCCTGGCGATGGACACAGCCCACCCACTCAATGTTACCGCCCGAGGTGCTCGCTGACATTCACCCATTGACGGCTTGCGAGGCGGCGGAAATCCCCACAGTTCCTGCCGATAACGCGTCCGTGGTCTCCCGCTCCGCTTCTGATTTCGTGGACGTGCGCCGCTGGCTACGCAGCGTGCAGCCGGATTCTCAGGTCCGCGTTTACGTCAGTTGGAGCAGGGACTTGGCTGTTGAGACGGCCTGGCACATTTTTACGGAGTATTGGGATGATTTCTGTTATCCTTCCTCCGACGACGTCATGGTTGTGCCGGCCGGCGGCACTTGGCAGTTGATCTATCACCACTATGAGCAGTTCGATTTTGTCAGGGGCTCATAAGCCGAATCAATACGCTCCAGGCGACGCCAGAGCGCATCCAGTGAACCAAGCCTCCATTCAAGAGACGCTCACGCCACTTGTTGGACTTCCGCTGCGTTGCATCGGCCGTGCAGCAGACCTCCTATGGGTCCACTTCGGGGAGATGCGAGAACTGCCAGACCGCAGAGGCGGCACTCGGACGGTTGGCGAGTGGGCATTGCACATCCAGTGTCCGTGGCGCCTTACTCGGCCACCTGCGATACTTGTTGCGCGCGGTGATTGCTATTGCGAGGCCGCCAGCGATGAGCCTTACGATTGGGACGCAGCAGGCGAAAGCCGTTTCGACCTCCGTGCCGCGCCTCTCAACCGCGAGTTTGAGAATTGCCCTCCGCGGGTTGAGGCAGTTGTCGTTGATGCAGTCGGTGGTTTTTCTCTGCGCCTTGCAGGCGGCTACGTCTTCGAGGTATTTCCCGACGACAGCACTGGCAGCGACAGCGAACATTGGCGCCTCTTTCAGCCTGGCAGGGACGAGAGGCATTTTGTTTTTCCCGAGCATGAGACACAAGCAGGCTAACCAGATCACTGGAGCGGGCGGACCACGTTTGTTGGTGATTCGGGAGCCTTGGGCCGCCCGCATCGTTCAGTTCCGGCGTTCGCCGAAGTTGTGATCACCGATACACGCATCGTCCTGCGGACACCTGATCAATTCCTTGAACTCTCAAATGTCGAGAGATTCGAGGACGGTTCAGGCTACGCATGCCTGCTTAGTGCCGGCAGCATCAGCTCGGGCCGCTTTGTATGCTCAGCACATCCGTTCCATTTCAATGACCTGGAAGGATTCATCAACAGCCTGCAAGCCGCTTCTGAAGGTGTGCGAGGCAAGGCTCGTCTTGCACATGCTTACGAGAAGGACTTCATCGAGGTCGAGGTTCGTTCGTGTGGGGATGTAATGATCACGGGCTTTATTAGCGAGTTTGGCCCGCCACGCCTGGAACTACGGTTCGGGTTTGGCTGCGATCAGACATATTTGCCCGAGTTATTGAACTCCTTGCGCGGGGTTCTGACGGAACTGGAGAGAAGACCATGAAAGGCAAGAATGGCGAACATTCCGCCGCAGCGAACAGGGGCGGCCATCGCTCACCTTCCCGTTATGAGCCGTAAGGGCCGATCAATTTTGGTTCTCGTCTGCGCGGCCGTCGTCTGCGTGGTGCTGGCGTGGTGGTTGGCCGTTCGGCACCTGGAAGACCTAAACGCTGCTCAGCACCTCGCCATGGAAGGGCATCCAACAGTGGAGCAGATGCTCCATTTGCTGCAATATTCCGACACAATAGTTCTAAATAATACGCTGACCCAATTTGAGCGTTCACGGAATCCAGCCGGAAAGGAACGCGCGGCAGAGTTACTTCGTCACCCTGATCGTTATGTTTCATACAGCGCATGCCTTTACCTGGGCGCAATTGGCGATGAGCGGAGCATCCCTTATTTGATAAAAGGACTAGACCACCCGGCGTGGCGGTCCCGACCGCGAGTGGTGAAGTACTTGAAGAGCTTAACGGGCCAAGATTTCGGTGAGGATAAGGAGGCGTGGATTCGGTGGTGGAACAGCCAGAATCCTGGGTCCGGATTTGATTTTGCTAACAAGCAGGCATAACCGGATCACGACAGGAGGGAACAAAGAGGGGGGAAACATCCAACATCCAACATCCAAGGATGAAGACCAGTTCATTACAGAAGGAAACGAAGGGAACGAAGCGCGGGGCCGACGCGGATGGCGTGCAGACGTCTGCACGAGGCGTCGGAAGGGGGGGAGCGTGGAGCGTGGAGCGTGAAGAGGCGCAATAGCCAATCGCCGATAGCCGATAGCCAATAGCCGATAGCCGAGGGACGAGGGACGAGGGGGGAAAAGATTTTTCATTTTGTTGTTGCGAAGGGGGGCGAAAGATGAGTGATGAAGGGTAATCGCCTCAAAGGAGAGCAGCCGGACCTCATGAACTATCTATGCAAATCAAGTCCGCTGCCGACCTGCGAGCCTTCATCAAAGGCTTCTACGATCAGCATGTCACCGCGCTGAACGGCATCCTGGAGAAACTGCCCGAGCCGCTCAAAGGCGAACTCTCGAAACTCCGCGACGGCCTCAACACCGCACTGGAGAAATTGCCCCCGCTGGACCAGGCGCCCGCCTCGCAAGATGCGTCCTGGGCGTTCAACTCGTTCGCCGAGGCGTGGAGCCGGATGGCCGAATACTCGGACGGGCTGCGCCAGCGGCTGGCCAGCATTGCCGGCGAGTTGCAGACGAAGGCGCTGGCGCTGAACAGCCTGGAGCAGAAGATCACCGCCGGTGAGTATATCTCGAAGGAGAAGGCCGCCGAGGCCGCGAACCTCGCCCGGACGGAAGGCGCGAACAGCATGCTGCCGGAGATCCTCGCGACGCGCAAAAGCGCGCTGGAACTGGCGGGCCTGCCGGTGCCTCCGGACAATATCCTCCACCTTCCGGGTAAGGACTACGAGACGCGCGTGACGGCCGCCAAGGATCAGGTGGGCAGGCTCAACGCCAAGGGCCTCAAGCTGGGCGGGAAGGGCAGCGCCTGGGTGACCTCGATGGCGTGGCTCGGGGCGACGGAGTTCAACGGCCAGATGACGGCCCTGGAGGAAGTGCTGGGCACAACCACGACCGCGCCCGCCAAAACGGGCGACCCGTTGCTGGGGACCGCGCCCACCGACAACAACAACAAACCCGCGCAGCCGGCCCTCACGCTGGTGTAGCGCACAACCCCCACAACAACCAGACGACAACCGTAACCAGTCAATTGTCAAGAGCACAACTCACACACTATGAATCCCACAAGTCCATTTGAAGTCACGCGGCGCGACGCCTCGATCAATGCGTCGGCCAATTTCACGCCCGCGCCCGGGTTCGATCCGGTGCCGCGCGGGTTCGCCCTGGGGGCGCACGCGACCGATTCGACGGCGTTCGACGTGGCCCAGCACAACACGTTCATCGGCCACCTGACGCGCATGATGCGGGTGGGCGGCATGACGGTCACGGACAGGTTCTTCGGCATGACCAGCGAGACGCCGATCGGCGTGGAATCGCCGTTCATCTCCGGGCAGGAGTGCACGATCCAGAAGGCCAAAGAGATTGAGGCGGAAGGTTCCGCTTACCTTGTGACCAGCGGGGTGCGGGCGATCCAGCCGAATACGGCGGTGGGCACGAACCTGTCGTTCTGCAACGGGTACCTCGGCCTGACGCAGCCGGGCGAGACGCCCAACTACGTGCTGACGGCGATCCTGCCGGCCTCGTTCACGCCGGGGGCGCTGCGTATCCGCGCTGAACGTTACGCAGGCTAGGCAAAAACGCATCAACCCATAACCCAATTGAGACTCATAAGACGAATACTATGAAGCCTTCCATTCAAAACACGCTGGAGAACCTGCGGTACAAGGTCACGGCGCTAAACAGTCTGACCGCACATCGGGGTTCCCTGCGCGGGCTGGACAAGACCTTCGAGGCGGCGCTCAACCAGACGGACGAGCAGCGGCAGAAACTCGGCAAGCTGCTCGAACGCGCCCGCCGGGGCCAGGTCGAGGCGGCCACGGAGTTGAACGCGTTGCGGACGACGACGATTGACCTGTATGTGCGGGCGATGTCGAACTTCATCGCGTTCTTCCGCCCGGTGAACCTTGAGCCGAACGAGCAGGCGTGCTTCGTGCACACGTTCCGCAACCCGGTGGCGGTGCGCTACATGGGGCAGGACGGCGGTGTGAAATCCGTCAAGGCGGTCAAGGCGCAGCGCCCGATCTTCATTGATATGCGGGAGATCACGTCGGACGCGGTGGGCTACCAGATCCGGGACCTGAACCTGGGCCCGGACGTGGCGGCCGCCGCGCAGGCGACGGTGGATATCGGCTGGGACATGGCAAACAAGGTGGACTTCGAGGCGTACACGATGATGACCTCGGGGGAATCAACGCTCGGCACGGGCTACGAGGGCTACAGCATTTACGGGCCGTTCAACCTTACGGGGACGGAGCTCAGCCGCACGTGGATTCCGAACGACCGCATCCTGCCGTCCAACCTGCCGACGACCAACGACCTGGTCCTCAGCGACAATGGCAGCGGCGAGGGGCAGAGCAACCAGTTCCGGCTGGCGGTGTTCCGCGCCATCCTGAAGTACTGCGAGGCGTGGGGGAACATTTGGGGCACGCCGATCCGCCCGACCGGGATGATCCTGGTGTCGTCCGCGGACGTGACCGACCTGGCGAGCGAGATCACGCCGACGAGCCTGATCTTCCCGAACGCGGTGGCGGAGGGAATCCTGCAGAACTACTCGCAGGTGGATTACATGAACGTCCGCTGGACGCTCGTGCCGGACGTGACGCTGCCGAGCGGCGTGTGCTACCCGGTGCTCAACCGTCCGGTGGGCGAGGTCTATTACAAGCCAGCGTTTGACGAGGAGTTCGTCGAGACGGACCGCAAGCGCAACTGGGAGGAGCGCAGCTCTTTGAAGGTGCTGAACTTCGCGATCCCCGAGCCGTGGCGGGTGAACGCGCTACGCGTCACCTACGCGGACCTGGACGAGCTCAAGGCGCAGGCCAAAGCCAAGCTGGCGAGCGCCAAGGCGGCGGCGAAGGCCAAGGGCCGGAAGTAGGCCACCCCAACCCGGGGGGCGGGCGGCTTTCACCGCCCGCCCCCTCAAACAATAGCCAATAGCCAATAGACAATAGCCAAAACTATGATTCGACCCATTGACCTTTCGCCATTGGATTACCCGATGGCGCTCAAGCCGACTCTCGGCTACGAACTGCAACTGTACGTCTCGACGCAGCAGAGCGTGGAGCCGGCCCAGTTCCTCGTGGCGGCGGCCAACAGCGGCGTCCTTACGCCGAGCGAGGCGGACCTGGCGACGCTGGCGGCCGCGCCGATGGAATTGCTGGCCGAGCTGGAGGATGACGTGGACTGCGGCGGCAGCGACATGGTGCTGACGGTGACCGGCACGGACGCGAACAACGCACCGCTGACCGGGACGGCGACCTTCAAGGTGCCGGCCTACAGCTCGTTCACGGAGCGGGTGTTCCCGAAGGGCTACGCGGTGGAAGTGACCACGGCGAGCGGGAACCCGTTCGCGACGATCACGTCGGTAACGGTGGCGTGCGCGGCCAATGCGGCGGGGACGAACATCGCGCTGTTCGGCGTTCCGGCGCTGAGCACTTACCGGCTGATCGGGTGCAAGACGCAGTTGAACTTCGATCCGAAGGTGCCGTTGCCGCACGCGGTGCAGTGCGGGCGGGACCTGTCGGCCTTCATCAAGCTGGGTGAGATTCCCGAAGGCACGCTCGATGTGACGGCGAAGATCCCGACGTTCTCGGACGGGCTTTCGCGGGTGAACGGGCGGCGCGTGACGGGCCTCATCAAGGAGGTGAAGGAGGACAAGCTCGACACGATGCACATCTTCCTGATGGGCCTCATCATGACGGCCAAGGCGACGGTGGGGGAGTCGGTGGACCCGGCGACGCTCAGTGCGGCGGCGAAGTACGAGGACATCGCGATCATGTTGGCGCAGTGAGGGGGACGGAAGGGAGCGTGGAGCGTGGAGCCCCTTTCACAGAAGGAAACGAAGTAAACGAAGAGGCAAAGCGTGAAGACGCCAAACGCAACGACGCCGGCGGTGGCCTGGAGCTGCCGCCGGCTTGCCAATTCTCTACAGAAGGAAACGAAGGGAACGAAGGGAAGAGAGGGGGAAACATCCAACATCCAACATCCAACATCCAACATCCAACATCCAAGGAGAGAAACAGGGCTCGCGGGGATGAAGACCAGTTCTGGCGGCATAGCCAATAGCCAATCGCCGATAGCCGAGCCAGAGAACTCAGGGCTCGCGGGGACGCTTGCCCTCCCGGGGGAGGAAGAGAGACCTAACTGATGAGCACGCCGATTAACACCTTCTACCCGGGCCTGCGGATTATGCTGGGCGACCTGAACGCGTGCGTGCAGCGATACGCGGACGGGACGCTGCTGGACGGAGTCCGCACGGCGCTGGCGCTGAACAAGATGCCGGGCTACGCGGTGGACACGGACCTCATCAGCGTGACGCCGGACATTGTGGGGCCGGGGCTGGACCCGAACAAGTTCGCGCTGCTGAGCTACCACACGGTGAAGCTGTTCGTTGACCCGATGCCCGACCGGTATGCGTTTCGGACGCGGGCGTTCTCGGAGAGCGTGGGGTCGCGCAACCGGTTTCTGCAAACGCTGGAGCTGGAGATCCACAAGCTGGAGAACGGCTGCATGTTCAGCGCGTGGCAGAATTATTTCGCGTGGCTGTCGGGCATGGCGGGGCTGCCGCTGGCGGAAGTGCTGACGGACTTCCACGTGCAGGCGCCGCTGTGGAACGCGACGCTGACACGCGAGGGGCTGCACACGATACCGGACCAGATGCGGCCGGGGGTGCCGGTGGGGAGGTGAAGCGTGGAAGCGTTAAAGCGTAGAGGCGGTGAAGCGAACGAAACCGGAAAACGTGCAGACGTCTGCAAGAGGCGGGTGGAGGGTTGAGGGAAATAGCCAATCGCCAATCGCCGATAGCCGATCCATTGCATGAGCGACCTGGTGCCGTTTTTCCTCCATGAGGCGGTGCTCAGCCTTTACCCGCTCGGCGACGACGATGGGATACTGACGGACGCGGCGGTGTGGCAGGGGGCCCTGGCTAACGGGCTGCGGGCCTCGCTGGAATACGAGGAGCTGCTGGGGGCGTCGAGCGGGGACAAATACCAGCGGGCGCACCACGTGGACGAGCGGCACGTGCTGGAGATTGAGCGGACGTGGCTGCTGCGGGGGCCGGTGCTGGCGGACCCGGGCCATGGGCCGGGACTGGACGCGGTGCCGGGGCGCAACCAGCGGTATGCGCTGGAGATGGTCTGGTTCAGCCAGGGCTACTGGTATCGGCGCTGGTACTGGGGGGTGACGGCGCGGCTGACGGGGTGGGATTCGGTGCGGACGCTGGAGTTCGGCCAGAAGCAAAGCTGGCGGGCGGAGCGGTTCACGGAGGAAGGCGGGTATGTGCCGCAACCGATTTATGTGCCGCCCGGGGGCGGTGGCGGGAGCAGCAACGGAGGGACGGTGCCGCCGCCCGTCGTGACGCCGCTACCGGAGGACACGGAGCAGGCGATTGGGTTCTTCCACGAGAACCCGCTCGTCGCGGGCGAGTACCTGCTGGGCCGGTATCGCTGGCCGGTGGCGGTGACGTGCACGGCAGCGCGGGTGGTGGCGTTCGCTCCGCAGGGGTCGCCGGTGGTGCTGGGGCTGGAGGTCAATGGCGTGCTCACGGGTGACATCCTCACGCTGCCGGTGGGCACGGCCAATACGGAAGTGACGGTGGACGTGACACTGGCGGTGAGCGTGCCGCCGCTCGCGGATGTGCGGTGGAAGATACTGTCGGCGCCCGATGCGGCGGATTCGGCGTGGCAAGTGGCGCTGGGAATGCAGGTGAGGCCCTTGTGAGTAGAAGCGAGGATAGAGGATGGAGGATTGAGGATGGAGGAAAGCCATGAAGGCGCTCGTTTTCCAACGCGATGGGGTGCAGGTCGGCGGCTACCTGGCGGGGCTGGGGCGCTATGCGAGCGCGGTACGGCTGCTGACGGCGGAGCTGACCTGCACGCGCAACGCGCCGGTGGGCGGCGTGCTGCGGCTGGAGCTGGAGGTCAACGGGGCGCTGACGGGGCTGGCGTTCAATGTGCCGCCGAGCGGGGGCGAGCTGCGGCAATCGCTGCCGCTGGGACTGGCCGTGGCGGCGGGGGCGGTGATCCGCTGGAAGGCAACGTTCACGGGGCAGACGGCCGAGGCGGCAACGAACGTGAGCATCACGGTGAGCGCGGCGGGCACCGTGCTGCCGCCGCCGACGCTGGCACAGGTGATCTGGACGGACGGGTCGGCGCGGCTGCCAGTCGCGAACTACAGCAACGGGGCCTACCAATCCCTGACCGACAACAGCCTGGCGGCCGTGGCGGTGGACGGGAGCACGATCTGGCTGGGCGGGCTGGTGGTGCTGACGGCCACGGGCGACGGCTTGCAGGCGGCAGCCTTTCGGGAGGGGCTGCCGGCGCAGGGGCCACGGCTGGAATTCTGGCTGGGGACACAGCGGGTGGGGGTGCTGAGCGCCGCCGGGATGCAGGCGCAGGCACTGAGCGAGGGGACGCCCAGCGGGGCGGGGTTTGCTTTTGGTACGGTTGCCAGCCTGGACGCGACCGGGCTGACGGCCACGCAGTTGATCGAGGGAGATCAGTCATATCAGGTGGATCGGACGGATCTGACTGGGAATCGCGGATAAGCCAAGCAGGACCAATACATGACACAAAACTCGAACTATGACGATGAGGCCCCGGCCATTGGGCGGGGGACACGCGGGGGCACCTTGAAGGAGTTCAAGGCGGCATTGAATGACTACATCCGACGCAAGGGGTGGCGAGGGCGGGCGTGGAATGAGAGACCTCACAGAAGGAAGCGAAGGAAACGAAGGGGAAATAGCCAATCGCCGATAGCCGATAGCCGATAGCCTATAGGCGCCCGTAGCCACCTATATACTATATGTCACCGGACCTCGACTATATCCAGTACCGGCTGGCGCTGGCGCTGCAAGAGGCGGGCAGCGACGTGACGGTGCGCTGGATTGACACGGCGGGAGGGACGCTGGACGTGACGACCGGGGCGGTGGTGGGCGGCGTGCAGACGCCTGCAAGCGGCGTGCTGCGAGCGCTCGGGGTCGAGGAGCTGGCGCGGTCGGTGGTGCGCCAGTACGCGGAAATCCAGGCCGGCGACCTGCTGCTGGAGATTGACGCGGCGGCGCTCATCACGAAGGACGATGGCTCGACGGTGTGCCTCGATGACCTGGACGGGCCGAGCTTCCTTTGGGGCGGACAATGGTACCAGCAGAAGGAAGTGGGGGAGGGGCTGGCGGCGGCATGGAACGCGGTGGTGGGGAACCAGAGGCTTTACCGGACGCTGCTTTTGCGGAGGGGGAGTTGAGGCGTGGGAGCGTGGAAGCGTTGGAGCGGGGGAACATCCAACATCCAACATCCAACACCCAACACCCAATGGGGATAGCCAATAGCCAATAGCACATAGCCAATGATAGGAACGCGGATCAGCACGAACACGGAGGAGGTGAAGGGCCGACTGATGCGGCTGGAGGCCGAGATGCATAAGGCGTTTTTGCGGGCGCTGGAGGTGGACTATTGGCGGCCGGTGCTCAAGCGGCGTGCTTACGTCGTGCTGAACCGGGAATGGGCAAAGGAGTCGGACGAGGGGCGGCGGCGGTTCTACCAGACGCTTTCGCACCAGATCGTGGGGACAGTGGTGGGGATGCTGTTTGATTCGGGGGCCTGGTTCGTGGCGGCGGTCCCGGACGCGGCGGTGGACGCGAGCGCGCTCTGGCCGGACCTCGCCCGGGCAGCGCAGTTCAACGCGATGACCCAGCCCACAGGCAAACCCGGCCGCCCCACGGACCTGGCACGGGGACTGGCGGGAGCGCCCGAGCTGCTCTACCCCGAGGAGCACGGCAACCTGGAGCGGGTGCGGCAGACGATCCGGGATTGGTGTGCGCTGGAAAAGCACCTGAAGGCCGACCGGGACTATAACGCGGACGGGACCGTCAAGACGCCCGAGCAGATTGCCGAGCGCATCATGGAGATCCTGGGCGTCGGCAAAGAGGTGAAGGCACGCACGGCTGTCATGGAGCAGGAGGCCAAGGAATTGTTCGCGGCGATCAACGACTGGCTGGCGGGCAATGGGGCGACGTCGCCCGAGATGGCCCGGGCGGTGAATAACGCTGACGCGGTGCAGGGCGGAAAGCCGCCGCCGCCCCGGCTGGACCCGGACTCGGCGCGGGAATGGCTGGAACGCGTGCTGGGCGATTGGGTGGAGACGACACGCAAGCTGCTGCCGGGGCGCGTTCAGAAGGAACTGGGCGGGGTGCGGCAGATGATGGCGAAGGGACGGTAACCGTGGTGCGTGGTGCGTGGTGCGTGGTGCGTGTTGCGTGAAGAACCCAGATAGCTAATAGCCGACCCAAATAGCCGATAGCCGATAGCCGATAGCCAAATAGCCAATAGCCGATATGAACTGCTTAGAGAGTCCCGCGATCACGGAACAGACGATGGAGTCGGCGACTTACGCGCTGCTGGCGGAATGGCTGGGGCAATGGTTCGACGGGGGCACACACACGCTGGGGACACAACCGGCGCGAGTGTGGCCGCTGGTGCAGCCAAGCTTTGGGCAAGGCCCGATCCAGCAGCCGTTGCAGGGCAGCATCGAGATACGCGTGGTGATGCAGCCGCGGGCGGAGGCGATGTCCACGGTGGATACTTCGATGTATGCGGGGAAGCAGATCTTGGATTATGTGACCCTGAATTTCTGGATTCGGGCGAAGATGACCGGACGGGGGCAATCGCAGTTGCAGGCGCGGACGGTGGGCGAGCTGCTCAAGGCACTACTCACGCATCCTGATTCGAGGTATTTGCTGGCGCAGAAGGGGGTCCATCACCTGCAACCGCAAGGGCCGGCGACGCCGATGCCGAGCACGGAATGGGCGGAGCGGCTGATGGTGTGCGCGGCGCAGTTGCATTACCCGGTGTCGTTCGGGCCGGACGCGCCGCTGCCGCCGGAGCGGCCGGGCTTCACCTACGAGGTGCTGTTCTACGAGGCGGACCCGGTGCTGGCAGGCGATTACCTGCTGGGCACTTACCGGTGGAGCGCGCCCATGAGGCTGAGCGGGATGCGGGCAGTGGGCTGGGCGTCACAGACGGCGGGCGTGACGCTGGGGCTGGAGGTCAATGGCGTGCTGACAGGGGACACGGTGACGCTGCCGGTGGGCGAGCCGAACGTGGAGGTGCAGGCGACGGCGGCGGTGAACCTGGAGATTGATCCGGGGGCTATCGTGCGGGTGAAGGTGCTCGCCGCGCCGGACGCGGTGGACACGGCCTGGCATGTGAGCCTATCGCTGGCGGTAGCCCCGGCCTGCGCGTGCTTCCGCTTCCCTCCTCAACCTGGAAATGGATAGTTGGTCTCGGGCTCGGAAACCCGACCTCATCAAACCTTGCCAGCATCAGGTCTTCTTGCTTGCCATCTGAACGACGTCAGAAATGCTTGATCCCCAGCCAGGTATCCGGCACAATAAGGACGTTAATAAGGCACGGCGTCAATCAACGCACCGAGTTTTATGGACCTCAAAAACCGAAGACCTCTCTGCGTCTGGGCATCGCTCCATACAATCACCGTCATGGCTACCGTGGTCGCTTTTCTCGCGTCCGCTCGCGCCGACATAATTTACGTCTCCGACTCTGGCAACAACACGATCAGGGCCTTCAACCCAAACGGCTCCAGTTCCGTGTTCGCTACAAATGGATTGTCTACTCCGGAAGGCATGGCGTTCGACAGTGGCGGCAACCTCTATGTTGCAAACGATGGCAACAATACTATCACGAAGTTCACGCCCGCGGGCGTCGGGTCGGTCTTCGCTAGTACCGGGTTGATCAACCCGATAGGTTTGGCTATTGACAACGCCGGTAATGTTTACGTTTCAAACCAAGGGACATACGACTCCCAAAGACAACGGTACAACTGCTACATCGAGAAGTACACCCCCAGTGGGGCCGCTTCAGTCTTTGCGGACGCCACGGGCAAGAACCCAGATGGTTTGAGTTGTGACAGCGCTGGCAACATTTATGTTGCGTACAGGTCGGGCCCTGCAGAAATAATGGAATTCACCCCAGGGGGCACAGGCTCAGTGTTCGCCACCAACGGCGCGAAGGTTCCGGCTTTCCTGACCTTCGACCATGCAGGCGACCTCTACGCGTCCTATGCAACAGCGGGAATTGCAGAATTCTCGCCGTCGGGGACGATTCTCGGCACTATCACTAACGGAATGCAGAATTGCGTTGGCATAGCCTTAGATAGCGTCGGCGACCTCTACGTGGCGAACTTTTTCAGCTCTGGATATATCGAGAGGGTCACGCCAGACGGGGTGGCTTCGGTCTTCGCGAGTGGTTTGCCGTGGCCCGTCGGCATAGCCCTCATCCCGGAGCCAGCAAGTTGGGCGTTGCTGAGCGTAGGCACAGTGGGACTCCTCTTTGCCCGCCGCCGAGGGTAGAACTGTCGCAGGGATGTTGGGCAAAAGGAGCTGTGAAACAGAGACGTCATGAAGTACTCCGCTAGTACCCTGGGCGCATTCCTAGGGTTGCTGGTGCTGGAGCAGGAGCAGAAGGCTATTTGCTTCAAAGCTGTGAATGACGTTCTCGGGCTGGGCCTCGACGGCCAGGACAGGTTTTGGTTCGGTTTATCGATCTGGCGGCTGATCATCTGGGAGCTGGTGATGGAACAAGATGCGACATTGACGCCAAGCGAGACGGAGGAAGTGCGCAAAGCGATGCGCGAGGGGGTGTTCCAATCCTATGCTAACACCAACGTGGATCCACTGCAGCTTCTCTGCGATAGCTCTGAACTTGAGAGTGTGTTGGGTCCGCGGGCCGGCGGTTCAGGTAGAGACCTCTCTCCAGGAGAGCTGGTGGAGGCCACGTTCTATGTACGCCTAGAACGGGCGCGCAGTGACCTTGCCCGATGCTCGGGCGTCATTCCCGGGAAGGCACTGATTCTCTTTGGCGAGGCGTTTCTGGAACAGGTGTGCGGGGAAGCCAGGCTGTCGTGTGACAGGGCAACCGCGATTGAGGTGCTCGAAATAGTGGTGCGGCAGCATTACGTAGGCGCGCTCGACATGTGGCGAAAGCTGAGGGGTTGAGGGCTTTGCACGCGGGCGCCCAGTGCAGGACTCATCAGGCGCTGCGAGGCCGAATCCGACCATTCCGATTGTCTGGTGGCGAAAGGCGGTCGATCAGGAACTCCTCTAACGCAGGCGCCTCGAAGGCCATGCCTGCAGGAACGCGCAATGCCGCCACAAACCGGGGCTGCTCGCTCCAGCCAGAGTGAACGACCCTGCAGCCACGGCCTGGCGTTTCCTTGAACCAAGTGGAAAGTCGGCTGCCGATGTTGGCACCCATGGAGGCTTTGCCGACATAAAGCAGCCGCACCCCCGTACCGAAAATGAAGTAGACGCCTGGATCGGCTCCGCAAGGCCACCCTTCCGGCCACTTGGAAGTCACCTCTGGTGCCAGTTCCAAATCGGGAAAAAGAGCCTGTAAACCGCTCATTGGTTCCAGCGGCGGGAGGTCGTGTCGGCGGAGGTGCTGTTTGTAATAGTCCAGTGCAGCGGCGATGTCGGTGAGGCTCTTATGATCGGTTGTTGTCATAGACTCGCTGGTTAACCCTGATTAGCGAAACCAATGCTCTGATATCGGAGAGTCGGACGCTCCGAGACCTTCATGAGTTCTTTGTAGCTGTTCGGGCGCCGATGTCAAAGCTGAATAGCCGATGTGCAGACGTCTGCAAGGGCTGGGTTGAGGGGTGCTGCAAAAAGTTGGGATTGTCGTTGACCGAGGGGGCGGAATATGCGGCGATGGGGGTGAGGACAGCCGGGCTCTCCAAGCGCATTGCGCGCACCCTTTAGCATGAAAAGCAAAGTCCCTGTTCCTGCCCCCGCGCCGGGCGTAACGGCTCAGCACAAGGCGCGGAGCGCCGAAGAAAAGCTGCTGGCGCAAGAGTTGGAGGCGGACCTGGCGGGCAAGAAGAGCAGGGCTCGCGGGGACGCTCGCCCTCCCAGGGCGATGCCGGAGCCGGTAGCCATTACGTCGCTGTCCCAACTGGAAACGCTGTCGAACGGGGCGCCGGTGATTGTGGACGTGAAGCTGGCCGGGCAGTTCGTGCGGTTCACGGGGCGACGACTCAAGCCGGTGGAAGCCAAGGAGATCAAGCTGCTGCTGGACGCGTCGATGCCGCCAATGCTGCCGCCGGAGAAAGAGGGAATGCCAATGCGCTACGATTACCGGGACCCGGGCTACCTCCGCAAGGTGGAGGAGAACCGGCGCAAGGCCCGGGCGCTGGCGCTGCACACGGCCTACCCGATTTTCCGCGAGGCAATGGCGTCCGAAGACGGCCCGGTGGACGAGAACCGGATCGTGCAGTTTGTCGAGGGGCGCAATGTGGATGACGACGTGCTCGAAGTGCTGTTTAAGAAGGTGATCGAGCCGGTTGTGGAGGTGCAGGCGCTGGCCAGTTTTATCTAAGGCAGCAGCTTCCCGACCGGCTCCAGAACTATGAGTTCAAGAAGCTGCTGCCGCCCGACAAGATCCTGCCTGCTCCCGATGAAGGGTATTTCGAGATGGAAACAGCCAAGGCGTTCCATTACCGGTGGCGCGATTGGCTGGAGGAAAGCCCCGTGCTGCGAGCACAGATGATCGCCCACGAAGCGGTGAAAGGCATGCGCGACACGTACAACCTCGAACAGCGGGAAGCGATGCTGACCAAAGGGGAGGACCGCGCCAAGACGCCGGCGCCGTGGGAGACGATTCGGGAGAAGTTTTTCAGGTAGGAGGTGTGGGAAGTATGAGACCTATGAGACGGATGCTATGAGCGAGAGCGGCAGCCCGATTTTGACCGAGAGCATCAAGCTGGACATTCAGACGCCGAAGCAGACGGGTCTGGAAAAGCTGCTGGAGCAGCTCGACCAGGTGGCGATTGCGGCCCGGCAGGCGAACAAGGCGCTGGCGGGAATGGAGCAGCAGGGCCAGCCGAAGTTCGCCTCGATCAAGGGGCTGACGAAAGACATTCAGGAGTTGCAGAAGGGCATCGGAGGCAGGGCGCTCTCGCTGTCGCTGCCGGACTTGTCGAAGGCTTACGGGCTGCACCTGAAGGCGTTCAAGGATTTCCTGGCGGAGCGGGATGACCTGTTCAATAAGAGCACGTTTCGCAAGGGGGCCTTCAGCGGAGCGCCCTCGGCGGCGGCGGCGATCTTCGCTTTTGACAACCAGAGCATCGCCCGGCGCAAGAAGCTGCTGGCGGACGCGCTGACGCCCACGGTCAGCTCCGTGCAGGGGATCAAGCTGGGCAAGACGGGCAAGGTAGCGCTGGACGTGGCGGGGGCGCAGGTGGAGGCGAGGCTGGTGGGGAAGGTGCAACTGGCGGTGCCGGCGGAACAGGTGGTGACGGCGCCGGCGGCGGGCCGAACGGACGCTCGCCCATCGCCGAGAGCCAAGCCCGCGGCCCGAATAGCCGATAGCCAATCGCCGATAGCCAAAGTCCCGGGGGCGGGCGTGCAGGCGTCTGTAGAGGGACCAATCAAGCTGGTCATACCGGCAGCGCAAATACAGGCGAGCGTGGAGGGGATGATTACGGCGGCGGCGGCGACGGCCAGCGGCGGGGTGGTGCGCGATGCCAAGACGGGGAAGTTTGTGAGTACCGGGGGCGGAGCGGGCACGAGTACAAGCACGAGGACGAGGACGAGCACAGGGACGAGCAAGGCGCTGGGAGGGTTGAATGTCGGGCCGCAGGCGGGGGAGTTTGAGCGGCGGCGGATTGAGGACGCCAGGACGGGGCGCGTGCGCGAGACGGTGGCGCGGCGGGACGCGTCGGGGGCCATCGTGGAGGAGACCTGGGACAATGCTTACGACGCCTTCAAGGTGGCGCGGACGACGAGCCGGTCGGTGACCGGGATTTCGCCGCTGCAACAGTTCCGCACGATTCGCACGCTGAACGAGGAGGTTTACCGGCAGATGGTGGGGGCGCTGCCGGCGCATGACAAGGTGGGGCGGGGCTTCGGCACGTCGCTGGCGATGACGCAGCAGGCCAATGCGCTGGAGGGAATCTTTACGGCGCATCCCGAGCTGGCCGCCGCCCTCGGTCCGCAGCAGGCGGGGAAACTGCAAGCGATCCTGAGCGCGCAGGCAGCCACGCTGCGCGCACGGGCGGGCGCGGTGAGCGAGGACGCGACGCAAGCCTACGTGAAGATGCTGGACCAGGCGGAGGAGCGGCGGTCCAAGCGGTCGGTGAGCACGCAGGAAAAGGCGCTGCGGATGTCCGGCGGGCAGGCCGGGCACGCTATGCACATGGCGGAGGGGGAAGCGAAGATCTACGAGCTGCAGACGCCGGACGTTTACCGTTCCGGGGCGACCAAGGCTCACTACTTCGGCCTGAAGGCGCAGGGGGCCGACCAGGCGGCGGCGATTATCCAGTCGGCGCTGGCGGCGAATCCGCGGGCCAGTGCCGACCTGCGGCGGGAGATGACCGAGAAGATGGAGGAGCACCTGCTCAACGCGAGGATCTTCCGGGCGGCGGGCGGCGTTGCCCCGGGAGCGCGGCCGGCCACGGGCGAATACGGGCGGTTCCTGGCGGGGCTGAAGGCGTTCACGCCGATGGGGATGCTGGCCAATACGACGAAGGTCACGGGGTGGGCGGCGGCGGTGACCGTGCTCTACAAGAGCGTGGAGCTGGCGCGGTATTCGCTGGGGCGGTTCATCGAGGTGGGCGAGGAGACGGCCAGGCTGGACGTGGTGTTCCGAAAGGTGGGCGGGAGCACGCAGGAGTTGACGGGCGACATTTTGAAGCTGGCTTCGGCCAATGCCCGGGATGCGGCCCAGGCGATGGACAGCGCGACGGAATGGTCGCGGCTGGGGCTGACACGCAGGCAGGTGGGCGAGGCGACCAAGGCAAGCCTGACGGCGGCCAACGTGGCCCACATGAAGCCCGAGGAGACGACCAAGCAGCTCTCGACACTCATGCACGTGTTCGAGTTGGACGCGACCGAACTCAACGGGGTGATGGGGATGCTGACGGCGACGAGCCAGCGATACAATGTGACGCTCGAGGATTTGTTCAGCGGGCTGGACCGGAGCGCGGCGACGGCCAAGGCGGCCAAGGTGAGCCTGGGCGAGCTGCAAGCCTTGATCGCGGTGATGGTGGGCCGCACGGGGCAGACGGGCATCATCGTGGGCAACACGCTGAAGAACATCTTCACGCAGTTCAGCAACCCGACGATGCAGCGATACCTGCGGGTGCGCGGCATCGAGACGATGGCGACCGAAGGGGAGAACATGGGGCAGCTCAAGTCGGGCAGCCAAATCCTGCGAGATGTGTTCGTGCGGTACTCGGGGATGAAGCCGGCTGAGCAGGCGGACTTGTCCCGCAACCTGGCGGGGCGGTTGCAGGTGGGCCGGTTCCAAAGCCTGATGGAAGGCTACGCCGACGCGCAAAAGCTGGCGGTGGATTCGCAGCTCAAGCTGAACGCGGCACAGGAAGCCAATACCCGCATACTGGGGACGCTCAAGGCGCAACTGACGGCGCTGCGGGTGGAATGGGACCGGATGATGATGACGGCCGGGCAGTCGTGGGGGCCGTGGGCGGCAGAGCAGGTGCGCTATGGCAAGAACATCCTGCGGTCGATCAACGCGGGTGGGGAGGTGGAATCCCCCCGCACTATATACCTGCGGAAACAAGGCCTCGTTCCGTCGTCGGAGCAAGAGGCCGCCGAGCGAGCCGCGGCGCGGCGCTGGCTGGAGGGGCAGATCAAAGCCACGGGCCGCGTACCGGGCTTCTGGCAGACGTTCGCGACTGTAGCGCGGACCAACAGCGGCATGAGGGTTTGGGACTCCGAACGGCTGAAGCTGCTCTACGAGACACCTTACGAGCGGGGCACGGAGGAGTTCCAGAACAAGGTGCAGGAGCTGCACGGGCAGGCAGAGTCGGCCGCGCTCAAGGCACGGTTGTTCGAGACGGTGGGCACGGCGCTGCCCGGGGCGATGCGGACCAATCCCGAGATGGCGCGCTCGATGGCCCGGGCGGCCGGGTCGGAGATGAGCGCGGCGGACGCCCAGCGCCTAAATGAAATGATGACGGCGGGAAACACGGGCGGCGTGCGGGACCTGCTCAACGTGCAGACGTCTGCGGCGAAGCGGCAATCGGCGGAAGCGGCGGCGGCGGAATTGGCCGAGCGCGACCGGCGGGCGGCCGAGGCGAAGGCGCAACTCGCCAAATACGACGCGGACATCCAGAAGGCGCAAGGGCCGAACGCGACGGAGAGGGAAAAGGCCGGGCTGGGGCAGCTCATCCAGGCCCGCGAGGAATTGACGCGATCCATGGACGCCAACACGGAAGCGCGGACGCGGGCGCTGGCGGCCATCGAGGAGGAGCTGGGCAAGACGGAGCAGGCGCTCTGGATCAAGCAGCAATACGTGGACCTGCTCAAACAGCAGGAGATGCTGATGCAGAACGTGGGGCAGCTCAGCGAGCAAGGAACGCCCGAGTCGATGGGGTCGCGGCTGGATGCGCGGGTGGGGTCGCTGCGGGATGAAGTGGCGCTATTGGAAGCCCAGCGGGACCGGCTGGAGCAGCACGCCAAAGAGCTGGGCACGCCCGAGGCCGAGCAGGCCAAGGACGCCGTGCAGAAAATGCTGACCGAAAAGCAGGGAGAATTGGCGGCGCAGAATTCGCCGCAGTTGCGGCAGCTCGCGGCGATTTACGATGCGCGGACGATTGCGGCGCATCGGGCGCAAACGGACGTGGCGGGGTGGGCGGTGGGGCCGACGGAGTCGCACCGGCTGTTCGCACAGGAGGCCCGCATACGGGAAGAACTGGCGGCTGCCCGGGCGCGGCAGGCCACGGGCGGGCTGAGCGATGCCGAGGCGACCCGGGCCAAGCAGCTCGAAGTGGACCTGACGCGGACGCAGGAGCAGATCCAGACGCGCATTGTGGACCTGGCGCGGCAGGAACGGCAGATCCGCATGGACTCGCTGCGGGAGTTCAACAAGGGAATCCTGCTGGCCGGCCCGGGGGAGATGCTCCAGCGGCTGCAAGTGAGCCAGATGCTCCACCGGCAGGTGACGCCGGGCGAGTTCTTCGCCATGTCGCCCGAGGTGCGCCGGATGTATTTCGAGGCGCGGGGCGGCGACGCGGGCATGACGAACCGCTGGGAGCAACGCGAGATGGCCCGGACGGGGCATCGGCGCTGGAGCGAGCCGATGGACGAGGCCGTCCACGCGGTGGCCCGCGAACAGGTGGACCGCTGGGGGGCGGTGCAACGGCGGAACACGCTGGGCAGCCTGACGACGCTGCCCGACATGCCGCTGCCCTCGCTCAAGGAGGCGCGGCAACTGGCCGACAGCCTGACGCTGATGAACGGCGGGGTGCTGACGGTGACCCAGGCGCTGGCCAATCTCTCCCGCGTGGTGGACGCGCTGAACCATCGGTTTGGAGGGGGCGAGCCGCGGGCGCAAGGGCGGCGGTTTGATGTGAGCGCGGGGTTTGCGCCGGGGGCGCCGGGGTTCTGAAATAGCCAATAGCCAATAGCCAATAGCCGAAAACGACCAGAGACAGCGTTGCGACGTGTGCAACAGCAAACCACTACAGGACGTCTGTAAGACCTATACGACCTATGGAACAAATCAGTCCTAAGGAGTTCATGGAGCAGGTGGAGCTGGGCGCCACAGTGCTGCCGGAAGAAAGCCCGCACTATATCGGGGTACAAGTGGGCCGATACCAGTACCTGTGTGAGGTGGAGGCGCTTAGCGCGAAACAGGGAGCGCGACTGGAGAAGCTATACCGGGCGGGGCGGGTGCGATTGGGGTATCCGGGGGAGTTTTATGTGGCACCGGCGTGCTTTCGGGAGCAGCGGTTGCGGTGCCGGGTGGTGGTGCCGTGAGATCACAGAAGGGAACGAAGACTGATAAAGAGAAGTCAGGGTTGGCGGGGACGCTCGCCCTCCCGGGAGAGAAGGAAACGAAGGCAATAGCCAATAGCCGAGAGCCAATAGCCGAGAGCCGGTAGCAAAACATGAAGATGCAGCTTGTGTATGACGGGGTGGACCTGGCAGGGCTTGCGAGCCAGTTCCGGGTGCTGGGGGTGTCCACGGTGCGCGAGCCGGTGGAAGCGCCGCAACGGGAGCGGGTGACAGTGCGGGTGCGGCTGGACTTCTTCGAGCAATCCTACGCGGACAACCGGACGCTGATCGAGCAAGTGCGGGCGGCGCTGACGACCCAGCAGGTGCAAATGGTCTGGACCGACGAAACGGGGCAGACGCGGCTGCAACGGACGGTGACGGTGGGCAACGATGACGAGGACGAAGGGGCGGCCCAGCGCGGGGGCACGTACTGGCAGGGGCTGTCGCTCTCGTTCTGGTACTACAACCACGATATCGCGGCCAACTGCCTGGGCGGGAGCGTGGCGGGCGAGGACCTGGGGGCGGTGGAGAAGTGGACCGAGACGGTGCAGGTGCAGCGGTTCGACGAGTTGAAAGACCCGCGGCGGCGGGTGACGGTGCAGATCAGCGCGAGCGGGCGCTGGCAGGCCGATACGTCGCAGGCCCTCGACACGCGGCGGCAGGCGCTGCTGGAGCAGGCCCAAGCGTTGCAGGGGGCGCTGGTGGCCGAGGCACACGTGGAGCTGGTGTTCGCGGGGCTGGAGCGGACGGTGCGCATCACGGACGCGAAGGTGGAGATTGACCAGCCGCATAACGCGATTGCGTGGTCACTAAACTGCTACTACACGGCTTACCCGAATGAACTGAGCTACCGGCTGTGCGATTTCCGCGTGGCGCTGCGCGAGGCCAAGGTGGAAGCAGTTCGGTACTGGTCGTTGACGGGGAAGATCGAGGCGGACTCGGAGGCCTCCGCCCGGGCCAAGCTGGCGCTGCTCAAAGGGGCACTGCTGCCCCGCGGCTATATGCCCTGGAACGAGAGCACCGACGCGCGGACGGTGTCCAGCGAAACGGGGGACGAGACAGACGGGCAGGCGTTCGTGGAGTTGAACTTCACGCTCGAGTACCGGGAGCAGGGGGCCATGGCGGCGACGTTCCAGCGGACGGGCGCCGGGGCGGCGAAGCTGGACTTCGGGACGGTGGACGGGTTTGCCGATCGGTACCAGACGACGCTGTTCGATGACTTGCGGTCGGCGCGGCGGCGGACGGCGGGCAACGTGAGCATGAAGGGGAAGTGGTTCGCGCCCGAGTCGCCGAGCGACACGGACCGGACGGCGGCGCTGCTGGCGACCAAGGCGAGCTTTGACGCGCAGCTCCAGAAGGGCGTGGTGGGGACGCTGCAATATGGGGCGGCCTTCGGCCCGACCGTGGTGCGTGTGCTGGACTTCAACTGCGACGTGAACCGGGCGCGGTGGTGCGTGGAGTGGAGCCTCTCGGCGGGGTTCACGCGGTTTCCGAACGAGGCGGATTACGCGCTGTGCGAGTTCACGTGCGCGACGAACGAGCAGAAGGAAACGGGGGTGGTGACCTTCACGATGAGCGGGCGGATCGGCGCGCCGACGCCCGAGGCGGCGCAGGCGAAGCTGGCGCGGCTGCAGGCGCAACTGGTGCCGGGCGGTTTCGTGCAGACGCATGCAGAGTCCTCCGACCAGCGGGTGCAGGCGGAGAGCGACACGAACGCGGGGCAGAACCCGGCGGCCGATACGGGCGACGGGCTGACCTACATCGAGCTGCGCTTCTCCAGCGCGTGGCGCAAGACGAGCGGGGACGTGGTGACGTGGTCCTTGCGGCAGGTGGACGCGGACGACGTGCGGACGTGCATGATCAACACGACGTTCAGCGGGATGGTGCAGGCGAAGGGGCCGGACGCGGCGACGGCCTTCGGCACGGCCCTGGCACAGGCGGCGACGCTGGGAGCGGGGAAGTATCCGTTCTTCCTCCGCAGCAACATCACGCAGAGCCAGGTGCTATTCCTGACGAGCGGGGGCGTGGTGTTTGTGACCCTGGAGTTCAGCTACGAGTACCAGCGCAAGGGGACGCGGATCTACCTGGAGGTGACGAGCGAGCTGAACGTGGACACGTTCGGCAACACGACCGAGACGGTGAGCGGGTTTGTGACCGCGCCCACGCTGGCCGTGGCGGGGCAGGCTTACGCGGGCATCCGGGGCGGGGCGAGCTACGCCACGGCCGTAGTGATGAGCGAGCGGACGCCGACCGTGTCCCGGCAATCGTTGCAAAGCGCGCCCGGGGTGGAGAGCGCGGGGGTGGACGAGCGGTATGCTTTCTCGTTCCAGGTGCTGCGGCCCTATGGGCAGCTCTCGATGGAATACACGCTGGGGGTGGAGAGCAACCTGCAAACGCTGGAGAAGCATTCGACGGTGAAGGGCGTGGTGCGGGCGGGCAACCAGGCGGCGGCGCAAGCTTACCTCAACTCGTTCCTGAGCGGGCTGGCCCTGGGCAAGCTGCTGGACAACAACGCGGAGCCGGAATTCCGGCGCGGGCCTAAGCCTAACGGCGCGGTGGCGGAGATCTTCACGGGGCTGCGGTTCAGCTACGCCTACGTGGACCTGCTGACGGGGACAGGGCTCGGCATTCTCGAATGCGAGATCACCGAGGACGTGCTGTACAGCGGGGACCGGCTGGTGGTGAAGGCCATACCGGACGGGCCATCACTGGTGCAGCGGTGCGGCAAGCGCGAGGGGCGGCGGACGGTATCTGCGCGGGCGGTGGCCACGACGCAGACGGCCGGCACGACCTGGGTGGGCCAGAAGCGGACGGAACTGATGGAAGGGGACTACGAGGAGCCGGTGCGGGTGACGACGGTTTACAAGTTCCTGCCGCAGACGGTGGGTGTGGCGCAGGGGGCGGGGGCGAACGTGAAACTGTTCGAGGTGACCATGCAGGCGAGCGAAGTGCTGCCGGATTATGACTATGAGTGAGGCAAGCACGGATAGCCAATAGCCAATTGCCGATAGCCAACAGGAGATGGGGCTCGCGGGGACGCTCGCCCTCCCGGGGGTGGGGACAATGTGAGGTGAGCATTCAGCAATATTTAGCTTGCCGGTGAATCGGCTGCGGGTAGAGTCCGCATCCTGTTTGTGCAACCGACAATTTATGATGAAAGCTCTCCCCGAACTGAAGGCCCGTGCAGACGCCTGCAGGCCGGCGGTGAATAGCCAATCGCCGATAGCCCATAGCCGAACGAATCCGCGGGATTTTGTTTTTCTGGATGCGCGGAGCCGGCTCTACCGGGTGCGGGAGGTGGAGGGAGCTTCCTGGCTTTACTACTGGCAAGGGGGCGGGTGGGTGAGCTTGCGGAAGCTGATGCCCGAGACGGCTCGCGGATACGCACTGCTGGCGCTACCCGCAGACGAGGCGGGGCGCTACGCCGGCGGGGTGCCTTTTCTTCCCGAATGAGGGCGGCATTGCACGGAAGGAAACGAAGCGAACGAAGAAAACTATGAGCAAGATGAAACTGCTGGCGCTGTGCGATGCGCCGACTTTGACGTCGGGGTTTGCCCGGGTGGCGGCGAACCTGTTGCGGCGATGGTCGGCGGAGGCGGAAATCGATGTGTGGGGAGTGGGGTTTGTGGGGTGGGGTTATGAGCGGGCGCCCTATGTGAAGCGGATGCTGCCGGCGGGGCCGGACTGGGCGACGCCGCAGAAGCTGCAATTGTTCCTGGCGCAGCTCAAGACGGGCGGCTACACGCATTTGTGGATGATGCAGGACACGTTCCTGCTGTCGCAGGAGGGTTTCCCGGCAGGGCTGCGGGGCGTGTGCCAGAGCAAGGGGATTCACTCGACGCTGTATTTCCCGGTGGACGCGCGCCTGGACCCGGAGTGGACGGACATTATCGCGGCGGTGGATTGCGCCATCGCCTACACGGCTTACGGGGCGAGCCAGGCCAGCCGGGCCGGAAAGCAGCGTGGGCACGAGATCCATTGCGAGGTGCTGCCGCACGGGGTGGACACGAATGTTTACCGGCCGCTGGGCGACCGGGCGGAGTTGCGGAAGAAGCTCTGGACGCAGGAATGGGTGGGGCCGGATGACTTCCTCATCATCAACGTGAACGCGAACCAGCGGCGCAAGGACGTGACGCGGTCGCTGGAGGTGCTGCGGGCGCTCAGGCAACACGACGTGCCGGCCAAGCTATTGATGCACATGCCGGAAAGCTCGGCCGCGGGGCTGAGCCTGATGACGGTGGGCGAGCAGCTCGGGCTGGAGCCGGTGAAGGACTGGGGGCATAGCGAGCCTTATTTCCGGCGCGACAACGCGCTGCTGGGGGAGGAGGACCTGGCGCGGTTTTACAACGTGGCCGACCTCTACCTGACGACGAGCCTGGGGGAGGGGTGGGGACTGGGCATAACGGAGGCGCTGGCGTGCGGCTGCCCGGCGGCGGTGCCGCTGCATACCGCCTGCGGGGAATTGGTGGAGGAGCTGGGGGCGATGGTGAACGGGGGGATCGGCGGGACGCGGCTGCTGGGCCTGCCCATCGAGAAGCACGGGGTGGTGTGCGACATGGATAATTCGCGGGTGCGCTACCGGGTGGAAGTGGAGGAAGCGGCCCGGCTGATCGCGAACTACTACGGCGGGTATGAGTGGAAGGAGCGCCCCGAGTTTCCGCAGATGGCGGAGCAATGGCTTTCGTGGGACCGGATCGCGGCGAAGATGCTGCGGCTGATGAAACGCCGGGAGGGGGCCCAGCCGTTGCCGGCGCTCTACCTCGAGTACGGGGGCGGGCTGGGGGACGTGCTGGACCAGTGCTTTTACCGGGGGAGCTACAACTACCTGGCGCGGCTCAAGCCGGGGCAGCGGGCCAAGGTGGCGATTATCTCGCACAACCCATTTGTGCCGGAGCTATTCCAATGGCACCCGAAGCGCGGCCAGATCGAGGTGGTGAATTGCGGCTACTGGCACGGACAGGAGGCCAACATCCAGGGGCGACGCCGGTATAAGCTGCCGCCGGAGGGGGCGCTGAACCGGCTGCCGGACGCGCCCGCGCCCGACGATGTGCGGTTCTATCCGTCTCCCGAGGATGAAAAAGTGCTGAGCGAAATTTTCCCCGACGCGCAGCCGGAAACGCGGCGGGTGATCGTGCTGGCGCTGACGGCGGGGCTGCCGGACCGGACGATTCCGCTCGAGCTGGCGGCGCCGCTGGCCGACCAGCTCACGCTGGCGGGCTACCGGCTGGTGTTGACGGGGCGGACGTACGAGCGCCACGGGCGGCAGGAGGTGCGGTTTACGGCCGCGCCGGTGCCCGGGGTGATTGACGCGGTAGATCGCCTGAGCGTGCCGGGGGTGTGCGCGCTCGTGCAGGCGTCTGCAGGGCTGGTGACGGCGCACAGCGCGCTGAACCTGCTGGCGTGGCACCTGCGCAAGCCGCAAGTGCTGCTCTACCCGCGCTCCGCCTGGGAGCGGCATATCCGCAAGCCGGACCAGTGGGCGTTCGGCATCGGGTATCCGGAGACGGTGCATGGGTGTTTCGAGGACCTGACGGAGGGGCGGGTGCGCGAGTTGGGGCACCGATTCCTTGATCTTTTGGGCGGCACTCACAACGAGGTCGCCGCCCGGGCGGGCGCTACCGGTGGGCAGTAGCGCTCCGCCTTTTTTATCACACCAAGGAAACGAAGGAAACGAAGTGAAAAGGATTCATGACTAATCTCCTGTATGCGTTTGCGCTGATGCTGTGCTGGAACTACCCGGCGCAGGACAGCAACATCGTTTTCAATGTGCGGTCGGTGAGCACCAACCGGGTGTGCTGCCCCAGTTGCGCGTGGCCGGTTGTGGCGACCACGAGGAACCAGTTCTACGGCTTCAACGTAGACCCGCAGGCGACGATGACGCTGTTCAGCGTGACGGCGTCCAATACGTTGACGGGGGAGGAAAGCGGGTTTGCGACGCGGTGATTTACGACAAGGAAGGGACAAGGGACCTTGTTCGGCGCCAGTTTATGTCTGGCCTCGCATCCATCTGTAAAAATTACCTGTCGCTCGGCCAGCCAGTTGGCCCAATGCAAGGCCACATATGAACTGAAAGAAGACCGCCCCGCTGCTGGACAAGCCCTGGAACGACCCACGAATCGGGGGGAAAAAGATAAATGCTCCGAGCGCCACATCCGCGAAAAGTATCTTCGTCGAGCTGCGCCTCGGCTCAAAGCAGTGGCCGGCTGCGTCTGACCCTGAAAAGAGCACCGGAAGCTTCTCAGTCCAATGCACGTCAGTCCGGGAAAAGAACTCAGGGTCTGTCCTCCTCAAGTCATGCTGCCTCGCCCATCTGTCAAACTCACGATAGGACAGAACAGCCATCGGCGAAAAAGGAACGTCCCGTGGATTCACGGGCACGCGAGTGGACTTGCCCATCTTGAAAGCGAACGCGCCGAGAACCAGTGCCGTGAGGAGAAAGACGGGATATGCAAGGCCGATGAGCAACGTGGCCCCAAGTCCGAAAAGGAAGAACACGCAGAACTTTATGAGTGCGAATTTAGGCATACGCGCAGTGTCGCCGAACGTCGCGCCTCACCCACCGCCGCCGGGGAGGCAGGTGGAGCGCAAACAGGATATCGAAACCGGGCAAGGACACTAAGCGTAGAGCGCGGGCGGCGGTTAGGTGCAGGCGCATTGTTCGGCATCATGTCTCCTCCGGAAGTTGGCTCATGACCTGCCCGTAATGAGCGTGGATGCCATCCGGACCAAGCTCAGCCATGTCCCTCGCATACAACGGCAGCAGCTTGAAGAACTCATCAAAGGCGAGGCGCTCGTCTCCTCCAACATGCTCGCGAATCAGTGTAAAGCCGCCCTTCGGGCCATCAAGGACGCGATAGTGAGCGGCGATCCAGCGGGTGAAATGGGTGAAAGGGAGGGTTTTGTCGCCGCCCTCCACGCCAAACCGGTAGCCCATGATAAACGCCTCGACCACATCGAGGGAGCGTTGGTCACCTCCGCGGCCGAAATACATGCAGGGGCGCTTCTGCATGTGCTCGAGAATCTGGACCAGTTTATTCATGCGGGGCGAGATGCCGAACGCTGCGCTTGAGCCGCGCGGCGACCGGCGTAGGAATAAGCAGAAAGCGCCAGCCGCGTCGGCTCCAGGCGCTTAGGTGGGCCGTGTGCCATCGCGTCTCTTGATTTCTTCCTTCTTCGTTTCCGGCAACCCGTCGTACAGCTGATCCACCAGCTTGGGCTGAGTAATCATCGCATCGGCGATCATATTGATGAGGGTGGCCAACTGCACTGCCGTCTGAGGTTGATCTTGAAGATCAAGCGTGCCGGGGTGGACAGATGCATTCCCGATAACCCGCACTATATCTAAACTCTTCTGGACCTTAGGATTCAGACCCTTTCTAACGAGCGAAGCGATGTCCGAGTTGAGATTTTGGCCGCTCTCTCCGAGGTGGATACACAGCTTCTGTATGCATAAACGGAAAAGCGCCGCGGCACCACGGGGCGAACGCTGAACAATGGACCTAGCCTCTTCAAAATCGGCTATAATTTCGGCGGGCAAGTCTGGGTTGGGTAAAGGTGCTAACGAGCTGTCAGGGTAGACCATCGTGTTGCAATTCCAAATCGTTAAGTCACCACAATGAGTGCATTGCGAAACCCGCCATTCCGGCATATGCAATCGACCGGTGCCTATGCCTAGCGCCTCGTACCAAATGTGGTTTGCATATGCTCGACAGTGAGGGCAGTGAAATGCGCTCTCATTTAACGATGGTGGCGTGTAGGGCGGCATAGCGTTGCCTGCAGCCGAATAGTCCGGCCGGTGGGCAAGTGTGTTCATGCGGTCTCGCCACACTTTCTGCACCTCTTCTCGACGTCGTGGTCTGGCACGTTCACCCAAGTGGAGCACTTTCGACCGACGGCATTCCGAAACTCTCGGTACAGTTCTGTGCGATCGACCTCAACATCTGGCAAAACCCGCGACACTGCGTCCTCGAGGGCGCGCTTCATGTCGGAGTCAAGGTGCTCAACTATGCTTTCAATTTTCACGCGTGTCATTTAGGTCTCCTATGTTTGGGTATGGTGTTGGCCCGCGTTGATTATGCAGCAGACCGGTTGATATCACACGGACCCCCGCAAGACGCGCCAAAACCTTCATGGGAGTGAGGGTATCTGTTCTGCTGCGAAAATGTCAACCTGGAAACGTTAACGTGAACGGAGGGGTACAACGGACCATTGGATCGTATATCACGGAGGCAAGTTCGAAACGTAATCCCTTGAGGGCGACATGGATAGCGCAACCGAATGGCGCAACCGAATGGCCCCGGACCGAGAGCCGAATAGCGTGCAGACGTCTGGATGGGGCTGGGTGTTCAAGAGAAATCGTAATGCCTTGGCGCTGGGGCCGGGTCACGGGCGACGGACCAGACCAAGGCGATGACCCAGCCGAGGAAGGTCCAGCCGAGGAAAAGGTTCAGGACGATGATGGCCAGGGCGTTCTGCTTGCCCCGCAAGACGGCAATGGCGGCAGGGACGAAATAGAGGATAAAGGCGATAAGGAAGAGCAGTTCCATAACTTAAGGGGCTGTGGATTTGTCAGGCGGCGGCTGGCAGAGAAAGACGGTCATGATACGGTCGAAAAAGCCGGCGCGCCACGGCAGAAAAGCAATGACGCGCCAGCCGTATGACGACAGGAAGCAAGCAAGCAACCTGCCGTGCGGCAAATATAGGAGCAGGGCCGGGAGGGGCCAAGGCTAATTGTCCGACCAGTCACCGCCAAGCCGGCTGTGCCAATCGGCGGGCGGGGCCGGGCGAGTCACACGCGAGACATTGGGGGTGAAACCGGGGACGGCCGGGGGCGGCTGCGGGACGTAGGCGAGGCGGCGCTGGAACTGCCGGTAGGCGGCGAGCCGGGCCAGGTACTGGGCGTGCCAATAGGGGAGGGGGATGTTGCTCATAGGCTGGACCATACATCGGAGTTGGTGACGGTGGCGAAGCGGGCGCGGGCGCGCAGCTTCCAGAGGGGCGGGGCGGGGTCGGGCGGATCGGGTGGGGGTGCAGGCGTCTGCAGGGCTTCGACGGTGAAGGCGGCCAGGGGGTCGTGGCGGTCGGGCGCGGATGAGATAGCCGATCGCCGATAGCCTATAGCCGAGGGAAGGGCAGAACCGCGCAGGTTGGAGGGGAGCATGGCGGGCGGGCGGATGGTGATGAACTCGGGGGCCAGCCGGACGGGCCGGGCGACGGCGGCGGGCAGGTCAATCCACTGGCGCCAAGCGTGATGCAGGCGCTGGCGCAGGGCGGGCCATTGGGACCGGAGCGCGTCCTCATCAATGGTGGCCTCCCGGGCGTTGAACTCGCGGCGGGCGACGTGGAGCAACTCGGCGAGGTTGACTTCCTCGGTGCGCTCGCCGATGAGGCGGCCATCCAGCACGAGCTCGGAGGCGTCGGCTTTCTCCTGCACGAGCGACTCCAGGCGCAGGTCGATGGTGCCGGGACAGACGACGACATAGACGTTGACGGGCTTGACCGAGTTCATGCGGTGGACGCGGTCGAGGGCCTGCTTGAACTTGTCATAGGCCCAGGAGTAGGCCATCAGGATGACATTATTGGCAAGGTGGAAGCTGTGGCCTTCGGCCATGCACTCGACGCCGGCCAGCATGACGGGGATGGAGGCGTCATTGCGGCGGCCCTGCTTGAAGATGGCGGCCTGGTCGCCGCGGGACTTCTGGCTGACGCGGCCATCGAGCAGGACGTGGCGGACGTCGGCCTCGGAGAGCCAATGGGAGAAGTTGTCCAGCGGGTCGTTGAAGGCGCTGAACACGACGGCCTGCTCGCGGCGCTCAAGGATTTCGGCGATGAGGGTGAGGACGGTGGCGGCCTTGGGGACGTAGGGGTTGGTGGAGCGAGGCGGCAGCGGGACGGAGCCGCGGCCGCGGCAGACAGGGCAGGGGGAGGGGTTGAGGGTTGAGGGTTGAGAGTTGAGGGAACGGCAGGGGCACGTCTCCTCGGGTTCGCCGGGTTGGGGTTTCAAGTGGTCGCTGGAGGGGTCGGCGGCGGCGATGCGCAGGGCCTGCAACTGAGCGCCCACGGCGAGCTTGCCATTGACGTCGCGGTATTCGGCATCGAGGTGGTACTGGTAGACCTTCTTTTGGAGGGTGCCCATCTGGCAGCGGATGACCTTGCGGACTTTGGGGACAATGTCCTCGCCGGCGTCCTGCTTGCGGCGGCGGAGAATGATGGGGCCGAAGAGTTTCCAGAGGCGGTGGACGTTGCAGACTTCGGCGGTGTATTTCCTGAAGCGGCTGCCGGTGGCCTTTTTGCCGTCGGCTTTGGCCTGCTCCTCCTTGCTGAGGTTGCGCTCGGTGACCATGAAGGTGGAGGCGAAGCGCTCGCGCTCGGAGCTTTCATCGCGGTAAGGGAAGATGGGGGTGGCTTCGGCCTTGCCGCCGACGGCCCACCAGGCCAGCCGGAAGGCATCGGGCAGGCGATTTTTGACCGGGGTGGCGGTGAGCACCAGGCGGAAGCGCGGGTTGAGCGAACGGACGCCGCGCCCGACGATGGTGGTCTCGCCCTTCATCTTTACGCCCTCGTCCACAACGACGCAGTCGAAGGCGCTCCAGCAGAGATCGGCCAGGGACGGGGAATAGAGGCACTTCACATACCGCTTGGGGCGGGTGTCGGTCTCGGGTTTGGCGGGGTCGTAGCCCGGGGGCGGCTCGCCGATGGGGTAGGCTTTGAGCTCGCCCATGCCGGCGCTGTACTCGAGGATTTTGTCGGCGCAGAAGGCCCGCACGATCCAATCCTGCTGGCGACGGGAGAGGTCGGCGAAGCGGGTGTCCGGTGTGCGGCCGCAGAGGTTGACGAGGACGGCGTGCGCGGCCAAGAGACGCTTGCGCTGGGCGGCGGCGGCTTTTTCGTCCCAGTGCCGCAGGGAATCGAGCCGCTGCTGGAGTGTGGCATCCAGCTCCTGGATGGTAGTGCGCGGCGAAGCGTGGAGGGCGTCAAATTCATCGGCCCACCTGACGGCGCGCCAGGCGAAGAAGGTGCAGACGTCTGCACACGGGGGCATCGGCGTGCCGCTGGGTTCGACGGGTGCGCGGTGGACGCCGATGGGCATGGCCAGCCAATCGAGCAGCGCGCATGGTTCCCAGTCCTCGGGGTCGGGCACCGGGGCGACGCCATTGGTGGTGAGCTGGGTGTAACTGGTGATGTAGAAGCCAGGTGGGACGATGGGGCGGCCGGTCTCGTCGGTGTGGGTGAGGCGGGAGCCGGGCAGGCGGGTGAGCTGCTCGAAGGTCTGCTGGCTATCGAGCGGCTGGACGACGACGCCGAAGTGGGTGAAGGCCTCCTCGCGGATTTGCTGGTGGAGGTCGCCGGGGGCCACGATGAGCACGGGGAGGCGGGGGCGGAGGCGGGCGGAGGGTTGAGGATTGAGGGTTGAGGGTTGAGGGGGGCGGTCGAAGCCCACCTTGAGCAGGGGCCATACGAACATGGCCCAGGTTTTTCCCAGGCCGGTGTCCCAGCCGAGGATGAGGCCGTCCTTGAGGGCGGCACGGGCGAGGTCTTGTCGTTGGAACGTTTTGAGTTTCATGATGTGGGGCTGATGGATTTATGCAGGTTTAATAAAGGTTGCAGTTGCGGTGTGCGGTGAGCCGGTTACACTGACCGCTGTTCTTTATATAGGCCATGAGCCGAACGGCCCGTGGCTGAGTCTTTGCAGTGCGAGGACTCGGATTTCTGTCTAAAACGGCCAAAGAATTTTCAGGAAATCCGCCTCGGCGCGCGAGCGATCGCGCGTCCTGGTGTGCTTTCCTGAAGGGCACTTGGCCGTGCCCGGACAGAGAGTGCGTCAGTGACGCGCCTTTTTTTCCCAGCCAACAGGTGTTGGTGGGGTGTCGTTAATGAGAAATAAAAGGCAGAAAGGTCCTGACGGACTACATCAATGGCGCCGGGCGAACCGCTCGCACGCGCGGCGCAGGAAGCTCTGGAGGCAAGTGCCCTCTCCCATTTCGTTCTGCCGATCTGTTTGCCGCCAACGGCAAACAATTGAGAGCAATGAAGAAACAGATCAGACAAGACATTCAATACATCCTACGGAATTCGTTCGAGTTTTTGGGCCTGACGCATCCAGCCGACGCGGACTGGCAGTCCGAGATCGCGCGGGCAGTGCAAGCGGCCAGTTGTGACAGCATCGGCACGAGGGCCTGTCCGCGAACGCGGGGTTCCCTGGCGCATTCGCTGGCCGAGATCGGGGCCGGCGCATACGCGTGGGACATGGGACTGAGCCCGCAGGCGGTGTGGGACGAGCGATTCGGCCAACTGCATGGGCTGCGGGAACTGGTGCCGTTCGACCGGTGGCTTTTGGCGCTGCACCCCGAGGACCGGCCGATGATCCGGCAGCACCTGGAGGCGCTGCACAAAGATCCGACGGCTGGAGACGTGTGGGACGTGCAATACCGTGTGGTGGGCGCCGACGGAAGCGTGCGCTGGCTGGTGTCCGTGGGACGCATCCAGCGGGACAAAGCGGGCGTGCCAATGCGGATGACCGGCATCGTGACGGATGTAAGCCATCGCCGCGGGCTGGAACCGCGGGTGACGATGGTCAGGCAATCGCCAGCGCGGCCTCCAACTCGTCCAGGCGGACAAGGGTCGCGCGATAAGCAGCCGGGTCCACGGCGGCGACGTCGGGCACCTCGGGGATAACGAAGCAGCGGACCAGGTCGGCGAGCGTGAAGTCCACGGCGCCGCGGTTATCGGCGGCGCGCTTGGCATTGGCGACGGTGGTTTCCTTGTCATCGCGCAGCCATTGGTCCATGAAGCTCCATTCCGGGGCGTCCTTATCCGGCCCCTCGGCGATAAGGAAGACCAGTTCCTGGCCGGAGTATTCCAATTCCTCGAGGTCGCCGGTGAAGGAATTGGGCTTCTGGACCTGGCGGGTGAAGCTGATGGTCTCGGAGCGCAGAGGGTAGCGCTGGCCTTTGCGGAAGATGACCTTGTGCTGGTAAGCCAGGTCGGCCTTGCATTCGATGGTGTCCTCCTCATCCAGGTAGCCCAGGCGCTGGATCTCGGGCAGCGGGTAGAGCGGAGCGCGGGCCGCGTGATACTGGCGGATGGCTTCGCGCACGGCGGCCAGCAGATCGGGCTGGACGCGCCAGCCGGATCGCTCGGCGACTTCGAGCAGTTCATCGCGGGTGTTGCGCTGGATGACCAGGTCCATCGGGGTCTTGCCATTGAGGGCGAACAGGCGCTGGACCTGGTGCTTGTTGATCCTGCTGCTGTGCTTTTCGAACAAGGAGAGGGCGGTGTGGATGGTGTTGTCGGAGGCCAGCCAGAGGTTCCAGGGCACTTTGACCTTGTTGCCAGCGGCTTCGCCCGCCTTTTCCTTAGCAGCGCTCCAGCACTCGACGCCGGCATGGTGGGCGAGCCACGCGTTGCGCAGTTCGACGCCCTGGCGCCAGGAGCGGTCGGGCAGCTCGGGCCAGTGCCACGTGTGCGGGCCGGCGGTATGCTCGCGGGCGAAGTAGAGCACCTCGGTCTGGAAGGAGTCGTCCTCCTGCCAGTTGCAGCCCTTGCGGGCGGTCATGGGGTTGCCGGGGATGATGAGCCGCGCCCATACGTGGGCGGCCACGGCGCCGTGCGGGGCGTCCTCGGCAAAGATCAGGCGCTCCAGGGTGTCGTGGTTGGCGATTAGGAGGCCCTCGCCATAGGGGGTGCAGAGGTCGAGCGCAATGAGCAGCATGGCGAGGGTGGAATCAATGCACTCGCGGGGGATGCCGCCGCCCTGCTCGATGCCCTTGAAGGCCGCCCGCACGGCGGGGAACTCGCTCTGGAGCAGGGCGGCCAGACGCGCCCGGTAGAAGAACAGGCGCCAGGGTGGATTGAGCACCCAGCAATCGGCTTTGAACCCGACCTCCCGGAGCCAGGCGTGGAGTTGGCAGGCGTCGGCGGTGATGCGGTTGAGCGGGGAGGTGCCGCCCTCGACGCGCTGGCCGTGGCAGGGGTCAATGTCCGCGCCGAGCAGCGTGACGGGCTTGCCCTCCTGTGCAGACGCCTGCAAGAGGTGGCCGGCCCCGCAATTTAAGTCTACGATGATCGGACGGACGGGGGCCAGCGGGCGGGCTAGCGTGCGGCCCAGGTCGGACGGGGTGAAGAATTGGCTCTGGCCCTTGTCGGCGGCGTTGGCGGAGGACTCGAAGAAGGGCTGGAGGATTTCGGGGGCGATTTGGGTGCGTTGCATAGATGAATGTGAGATGTGTAATAAGCAATTTCTGTGTTGTATTGCGGGAAAGAGTGGTTAGAATCGGGGCGTATGTTTGAGTTGAGCCCGGCTCCGGCCGATACGGGAAGCCCGGGGATGCCAGCCACGGATCTGGCGGGCGGGATGCTTTTGACGAAGTGGATGCGCCAAGTGGGGCTGTCCCGTCCCACGGTATGGCGCTACCGAAAGGCGGGGCGGATCAAGACGATCTCGCGTTACGGTCGCATCTACATTACGGCTGAGGCGGCGCGGGAGTTTTTTCAGCCGGACGATCATCCGGTTTCCCGGCCTCCCGGGCGACCTTCTGCTGCACGAGGGCGAGCAGTTCGCTGACGCTCAATTGTTCGGCCGTCTTGTTTTGGCTGGCCGGTATCGGCGTGGCGGGTGGGGCCTCGGTGGGGCGGGCACCGAAGCTGAATTGGGCGGCCATCTTCTTGGCGTGCCCCGGGGCCAGGTGGCCATACACTTTGCCAATCAGCACCCCACCGTCAGCATGTCCTACCCAGCGGGCAATTGTCATATAATCAATGCCCTCCATGACGGCGTAGCTGATGAAGTGATGGCGGCAATCGTGCGGCGAGAACCGGGGGAACCCCACTTTCTGGCGTACCACATGAAGGGTGTTTTGCAGCCCAAGGACGTGCCCGTCCTTGGCGATGCCTCGCGGCGAAGGGAAGATCCATTCCGCATCTGGCAGACGCCGTGAAGCCATGTCCAACAGGTGCGCTTCGAGCCGGGGGTTGAAGTCCACGATCACATGCTTCTTGTATTTGGTGTCGAGGTGAAGCTGCTTGTTCTTCCAGTCCACGTGCGCCCACTTGGCCTTGACCGCCGCGCCTTTGCGCGCACCGGAGAAGCACATGAATTTGAGCCAGTCCACGCAGAGTTGGCCCGTCGAGTAAACCGGCGTGTCGTTTTCCCGGCGCAGCAACTCGGCGTAGACCCGCTCGAAGTCCTCAGTGGAGACTAGGCTGCGAACCTGCGGCTTGTAGGGCAGCGCCTCATAGTTCTTGGTCACCGGGTCGCCAATAATCCAGCCGTCCTTCTTCTGCGCATGGGTCAGCATGTTGTGCAGGCTCATCACGTCGAGGTTAACGGTGCGGGTGCTGATGGGCTTGTCGCCGCGCTTTTCGGCCTTGCGAGCTTTGACGAAGTCGGTAATCTGCTTCACCGTAATGTGATTGATGCGCGTATGCCCGATGGCCTTCACCCAGCGTTCAAGGTTGCGCTCCTCGTTCTTAATGGTCTTGGGGTCCTTGGCCTCGGTGTCACGGCACCATTGGATATAATCCGTGGCGTAGTCGCGCACGCGGGGAGCCTGGCCTGCGGCGGGCAGGACGCCCTCGCGTTTATCCTGGCGCATCTGGACGGCGGCGTCTGCAGCCTGCTTGGCGTCGCGTATGGGTTGGTTCTGTTTGTCCAGCAGGCAGATGCGCCGCACGCCCTTGAGGGGAAGGCGCAGGGCGACGTAATAGCGGCCGTTGCGAACGTAGAGGCCCTCGATCTCGCGCCCGCGAGAGTCTTTGACTACGGTGAATTTCCAGCGATTATTGGTGTTGTCGGTTTTCACAGCGTTTGTGCAACGGATGTTGCACAGAATGTTGCACAATGTAAATTGAGAACTGAACAAAACCCTTGGTGGCCGATGTGGCGGAACTGGCAGACGCGCTAGACTCAAAATCTGGTATCCGTAAGGATGTGTGGGTTCGACCCCCTCCATCGGCACCATCCAAGATCCAGCCACGAACGATAGCAATGGCTGCCACCGGTTCGCCGCGGGGCGAGCCGCTTGGGAGGCCGAGCGTCGTCCTGGGCCCTGACTTTCCCGTCTTCTTCAGGCGAAGAGGTCGAGGACGGGCTGGCCGACGCCATCCCGGGTGACATAGAAGGGCCGCCTTTCGATTTCATAGCTTAGCCGCGGGGAAATGCCGACCGCGCGATAGATCGTGGCGTGCAGGTCTTCGATCACCACGCGCTTTTCAATGGTCTTGCATGGCCGCTCATCGGCGGTTCTACCATGGACGTAGCCGCGTTTCATCCCGCCGCCGAACAGCAGCACGCTGCCTGCGTCCGTGAAGTGGCGGTGCATCCCGTATTGCTTCATGTCATTGATCACCTCCGGGACAACGACTTGGTCCTTTACCTTCTTGTCTGGCTTCCCCTCAACCAGCATGTCGCGGCTGAACTCGCTTGCGAGCACGACTAGGGTCCGGTTCAGCAGGCCGCGCTCTTCGAGGTCGAGGACGAGCTGGGCAACGGGCGCGTCTATCGTCTTCTTGAGGTCCACCATTCGGGTGTGACCGTTCTCGTGTGTGTCCCAATACTGGAACGGGATGTACTCGGTGGTCACTTCGATAAACCTTGCTCCGGCTTCGGTCAGGCGCCGAGCCAGCAGGCAGCCTAAGCCGAACTGCCCGGTGTCGTACCTCTGATAACTGGCGTGAGGTTCGAGCGATAAGTCGAAGGCCTTCGCCGCGGGAGAACTCAGCAGGCGGTGCGCGTTGTCGAGCGAACGCAGGAGGGATTCTCGCTGGTAATCGCTGCCGTGCCTGCCGACCGGGCTGCTCGCCAGGAGCTTGCGGTAGAAGGTCTCGCGCCGCTCGAAGCGCGCGGGACTCATGCCTGCCGGTGGCCGGACACTCTTGAGCGCAGTCTCGGGATTCGCGATGAGGAACGGCCCGTACTCGCTGCCGAGAAAACCCGCGGTATGGAACGCCTTTAACTCCTCGCCCTCGCCAAGGTCGAATCGTTGCCCGATATCTATGAAAGCCGGCATGGCGGCGTCCCGCGGCCCCAGCGTCCGGGCGATAACCGCACCGATGTGGGGCGCAGCGACGGTTTGCGGCGGTGCGTAACCCGTGTGCCACTGGTATTGGTGGCGTGAATGCAGGATGAAACCCAGGTCCCCCGCCGTACACGAACGGATCAGCGTGGCGCGGTCCATCACCCCCGCAACGCTTTCCAGCCCTGCGGTTAGCTTGATGTTGTCCACCGCCGTATCAATCTGCGGGAACGTGCTCAACACCTGTTCCGGCTTCAAACCAGGTGCGAATGCGGTATAACGCTTCGGGTCAAAAGTGTCTGTGCTGGCCATCCCGCCCGCCATCCAGAGAAGGATGACCGTGTCGGCCGTTGGCTTGATCTTCTCTTCCGGCTCCGCGCAAAGCTGGCGCGGGAGTCCCGCAGCCAGGGCGGAGAGAGTGGCGGCGCCGGCGGTCTTGATGAAATCACGGCGTGTCATGGCTCGTTGATGGTAGCAGCCCACATGAGGCCCCCATCGGGTTCGGGCATTGGCTTTTCCATCTTCGATCAGAGTCTTCCTGTGTCGGCTTGGACAGGGTTTGGGCGCACGCGGCGTCAGTAAATGAGCTGGAACTCGGGCAGCATTACCACTGTCCAGAGCAGGTCTTCGACCCCTGCTGGTTGAGGGGGATGACCTGCCAGATCCCGCGCGAGCCTCGATTCGGGGCGGGTGGGTTTGCGACCCAGCGCCTTCTCGTACAGGACGGAGACCAAATCAACATTAGCGGAGCCGCCACCAAGGAGGTTTTCAGCTCCGCGCCTCAATACGTCTGTCAGCGTCTCGCCGTTGGTCAGCTCAAGCGCTTGCAGGGTCGTGGCTGTGGTTGACCTGGTCGTGACGACTTGTTCGCGGTTGGGCCGGGCCAACGAAGCCTGGAGCGGGTCGGCTGCGACCAGGGCCGCGCGGACGCTGCCGGGGTAGGCGGCGGCGAGCTTGTCCCCAAGATAAGTTTTGGACACTCGCCATGGGATCATCTCTATGTCACCCAGCACCACGGCTGCCGTCCAGTTAGAGCGAACGAAAGTATCGGATTCCCAGTCCGCCTTTGCGCCCGAGCAGATCCAGGCGCTGTCCGAGACGAAGTCGTATTGGGAACCGCTATTCGGGCCGCGCAGGCGCGCATAGAAGAGGAGCCCGGCTGGATTATAGGTGTCCGCTGGCGGTTCGCCAGCGTCGGGCACGCGGTCGTCAGGCAAGTGGTTGATGGCATCCACGGCGAACAGGTTGTCCCCAGGTTTGAGGAAAGGCCGCAAGTCGAATAGAAACGCCTCTTTCCAACTGGCCCCCGAACCTACCTTTGCGCCGTTCAGGTACAGCGTGAAGCTGTTGTCGCACATGACCACCGCCGCGGCATCGGTAGGGACCTTGGCGAGGCGGATCGTCCGGCGGAAATAGACGTGGCCTGGCCTGGCCTTCTCAGCGGCATTCGCGTCATTCCAAATCCATTTGACTGCCACTGCGGGATCGAACCTCTTCCTCGCAGACGGGCTCGTCGGGACGTCGGCGGCCGCCGCGGAATAACCGATCCCTGTCAGCGAGGTCAGCGCGTCGCGGAATTGCTCCGCCGACAGCCGCCGCACCACTGGGCCGCGGAAGACATAATCCTGCTGGTGCTGCTCATCAAGGTTGACCGCCGGAAGTTGATAGGCGCGCGAGGTCAATATCTGCCGCACCAGGTGCTTCACGTCGTAATCGTGTCCTGCGAAGTCCTCGGCGAGCCAGTCCAACAGGTCGCGATTCCAGGCCGGTTTTTCCATGTCGTCTACCGGCTCAACGAGTCCGCGGCCCATAAAGCGCTGCCAGAGGCGGTTGATCAGCGTGCGCGTGAGCCGCGCGTCCTGGCGCTGGGTGATAATCTCCGCCAGCCGTTTCAGGCGGGCAGCCTTATCGGCGTGCGGGTCAATCGCGCCCAGCTCAGAGTAGAGGAACTTCAGCACGGCCTGCTTGCCGGTGGGTTTGTCGCAACGGACCATTTCGAGCGGGCCGTCGGCATAGATGCCCGCCAGCCCATAGGCGTCGGCCAGGGTGAGATCATTGATGAAACTGTCATGGCAGGAAGCGCACTTGAGGTTCACCCCCATGAACACCTGGCAGATGTTCTGGGCCGTCTGCATCTGGGGCGTTTGGCTGGCATTGACGACACCGCGCCAGACGATCCCCCGGCTAAAGCCCTCCGAGTCAGGCGTCGGGTTTACCAACTCCGCCACGAACTGGTTGTAAGGCATGTTCGTGAGCAGGGCCGAATAGAGCCAGTGCGTGATCTGCTTCCGTCCCCCATCGATGTAGCCCGTGCCCTTATAGTCGTTGCGCAGCAGGTCATTCCAGAAGCTGAGCCAATGCACGGCGTAGTTTTGATTGTCGGATAGCAGCCGCTGCACCAGCCGGTCTCTCTTGCCGGCGTGCCCGTCGCGGACGAATGTCTTCAGGTCAGGAGGCGGAGGAAGCAAGCCGATCACATCGAGGTATACCCGCCGCGCATACAGGCGGTCGTTCACGGGGACCGGCGGTTTGATCTCATGCGCCGCAAAATAAGCATCCAGGAAACGGTCTATCGGATTCGCGGCCCCGGTCCCGGCGGGCATCGGCGGCAGGCGCGGCAGGAGGTTCGCCGGCTGCGCCCGGCCAAACGTGATGCCTGCGTCCCACTGCGCACCCTGGTCTATCCACGCGCGAAGCAGACCGATCTGCTCCGCCGTTAGACGCGACCCCTTTCTCGGCATAACGTTGTCTGGGTCAACGCCCTGAACCAGGGCGATCAGCAGGCTCTCAGCGCTCTTGCCCGGCACGAGCGCAGCCCCGCTGTCGCCCCCTTGAAGCATTGTTTCCCGTGTATCCAGGCGAAAGCCGCCCTTGTCCCTTCCGCGTCCGTGACACGTGATGCAGCTCGACTCGAAGATCGGCTTAACCTCCTTCGAGAAGCTGACGGTGTGACTGGCCGGGGGCGGCAACTCCTTAACTTGCTCGGGCGTGATCGGGCTTTGGGCAGCACTGCAGAAGGGGCTGCAGAGGACGAGGGCCACACAAGCCACACGTCGAGAGCCACCGGCAGCGAAGAACAGGCCGCGCAGGCTCAAGCGAGAAACGCCGTGGCGCGGCTCTGCCATAGGCTCAGGCCAGCCGGCGCAGCTTGGTCACGCGGCCAACTTCGACCCATTCGACTACAAAGATGTTGCCATCATGATCGTAGTAAGCGCTATGTGGAGCGACGAACTTGCCCGGCGTGAACGCCGAGCGCGGCTTGGTGCGCAGATCCCGGTAATGCCCACCGTCGCCCAGGTGCACGATGAGCTTGTTATTCCGGTCCAGGATGGTGACGCGCGATTCTAGGTCCGGCACGACCAGGTCGCCGTCCTTTTGGTGGAAGTGGCACGGGGCACGCATCTCATTGGTCACAAAGCAAATGTGCCTCCCATCCAGCGTGAAGTACTGGAGCCGCCGATTGCTGCGGTCCGCCACCACCAGCACGGGCGCAGAGCCGCGGGTGTCCACCATCAGCCCATGCGAACACCGGGTCTGGCCCCGTTCGTTGCCGGGACCGCCAAACGAACGGATGTACTTGGCCTCCGAGTCGTATTGATGGAGCCAGCTCTTGCCGTAGCCATCGGCGATATAGAAGTCACCGTTCGGGGCGGTGGCGACATTCGTGGGATGGTACTCCTCGGCGCTGTTGTAAAGGCCCGACTCCAGCGGCACGGTTAGCGTGAATAGCTCTTTGCCCTCCAACGTGGTCTTCTTCATGAGATGACGCTGGGGATCGGCCAGGTAGAGGAACTCCTCTTTCCCTTCGCGATTGATGTGGAGCCCGTGCGCGCCGCCTTTGAACTCGGCGCCCCACGAGCGGACAAAGGCCCCGTTCTCGTCGAAGACGACAATCGCGTCCGCGCATTGGCTGCCGGCGCCGACGGTGTGCTTGATGTAAATGCGGCCCTGCGCATCCTGGCAAACTCCGTGCGTGTTGCCGTAGATGATATTGGCGGGCAGTTCGCCCCAGTCATGGATGCACTCGTAGGTGTGGGCGCCAGAACCGATGATGGGATTGCGCGTCCCCGCCTTGTCCTGAGCGCGCAGCAAGGCTGGACTCGAAGCGGCGAGGGCCGCCAGCGCTGCGGTCTTTAGAAACCCGCGCCGGTTCAGGGCAGGTGAGGAGGCCTTCATGGGAGCGAGGCTGGGGGTGTGCCTCCGCTCGGCGGCATCCGGGCGAAATGCGCCAGCATTAGTGTTCGGCATATCAACCATTCGCATGAGCTGGCTGCCGGCGCAACCGAACTCCGCCGCTTTCGCCCGGGGCGGGGCAACATCCCCATAGCGAGTGCCGCAGCGCGGGCCGAGGTTGGAGAGATTGGAGACACGTTGAGAGATGGTCCGGCCAGGAGGGCCGTGCGCCCGTGACGTGTCCCAGCGAAGGAGCACGGCATGAGTTCACACCGACCGGAAGTGGTTGTCGTCACCGGCGCCTCGGCGGGGGTAGGGCGCGCCACGGTTCGAGCTTTCGCGCGCCGCGGCGCTCACATTGGCCTGCTGGCGCGGGGCACCAAAGGGCTCGAAGGCGCCCGGGCCGACGCCGAGCGATTGGGGGGAAAGGGCCTGGTGTTGCCGACCGATGTGGCCCAGGCGGATCAGATCGAAGCCGCCGCGCAGAAGGTGGAGGAGACCTTCGGCCCGATTGATGTCTGGGTCAACGATGCCATGACCTCGGTCTTCTCGCCGTTAAAGGAAATGACGCCGGACGAGTTCCACCGAGTCACGGAGGTCACTTACCTGGGAGCGGTCTATGGCACCATGGCCGCGCTCAAACGAATGCTGCCTCGGGACCACGGCACCATTGTCCAAGTGGGCTCCGCGCTGGTTTACCGCAGCATCCCTTTGCAGTCGGCCTACTGCGGCGCCAAGGCCGCCATCCGAGGCTTTACCGATTCGTTGCGCTCCGAGCTGATTCACGACGGGAGCAAGGTGCATGTCACCATAGTGGACCTGCCGGCTGTCAATACGCCGCAATTCAATTGGGTGAAGAGCCGGCTGCCGCAGAAGGCCCAGCCCGTTCCACCGATCTACCAGCCCGAGGTGCCTGCCGAGGCCATCTACTGGGCAGCACATCACCGTCGGCGCGAGCTGTACGTGGGGTTCTCAACAGTCAAAGCGGTGGAGGGGAACAAAGTGATCCACGGGCTCCTGGACCGTTACCTGGCTCGAAAGGCCTATTCGGGCCAGCAGACGGGTGAACCCCAGGAGCCGGGCCGGCCCGACAATCTCTGGAAGCCGTTGGACGGCGAGGACGGTGAGGACCACGGAGCGCACGGTTCCTTTGACTCGCGCTCGCGCTCATTCAGCCCCGAGGTTTGGGCGTCCAAGCACCGGGAGTGGCTGGGGATATTGGCGGCGGGCGTGGCCGGCGTGGGCCTGGGATTCGCGATCAGCAAGGGCAAGGGAAGGCGAGCGTCCCCACGAGCCCAAATATGCTTGAGCAAAGGAGAAAGTTAGGGCTCGCGGGGACGCTCGCCCTCCCGAGAGAAAGTGAACGCATCATGTTAGCAGAAACGATGGTCAAGGAGCAGCGCCGAGTCAGCACGGCGAAGCCGGAACAGAAACCGGACATCAATGTCACGTGCCTTCAAGGGGTGCTGAAACGCAAGCTCAAGGGCGAGGTGCGCTTCGATGTGGGCAGCCGCGCCCTTTACGCCACCGACGGCTCAAATTACCGGCAGGTGCCCATCGGCGTCGTGGTCCCCCGCGATGCGGAAGATGTGCAGGAAACAATGGCGGCGTGCCACAAGTTCGACTCCCCCGTGCTATGCCGCGGCGGCGGCACGAGCCTGGCGGGCCAGTGCTGCAACGTCGCCGTCGTCATGGATTTCACCAAATACATGAACCGCGTGCTGGAGATTGATCCTCAAAGGAGATTGGCGCGGGTGCAGCCCGGCTGCGTGCTGGACGACTTGCGCAACCAGGCCGAGAGAAAGCACGGCCTCACCTTCGGCCCGGACCCGGCGACGCACTCGCATTGTGCCATCGGCGGCATGCTGGGCAACAATTCCTGCGGAATCCACTCACTGCTTTCGGGCAAGCATGGCCTTGGCTTGCGCACTTCCGACAATACGCACGCGTTGGAGATCCTCACCTACGACGGCGACCGTATGCACGTTGGCGAGACTCCACCCGCGGATCTTGAGCGCCTCATCCAGAGCCGCAGCGCCCAGGGCAGGATCTACGCCAAGCTCCGCGACCTGCGCGACACGTACGCCGAGCAACTGCGTGGTCATTTCCCGAAGCTCCCGCGCCGCGTTTCTGGCTACAACGTGGACGAGCTGCTGCCCGAGCATAACTTCAACGTCGCGCGCTCGCTGGTCGGTTCCGAGGGCACGCTCGTCGCCATACTGGAGGCGACTCTCTGCCTGGTGCCCAAGCCCAAGGCCAACTCGCTGCTGGTGCTGGGCTACCCGGACGTCTATTCCGCCGCGGACCACCTGATGGAGATTCTGGAGTTCCAACCCATCGGTCTGGAGGGCATAGACCACCTGCTCATCGAATGGATGATCAAGAAGAACGTGCGGACCGGTAACCTGAAGCTGCTGCCCGAAGGCAAGGGTTATCTCTTCGTGCAGTTCGGCGGCGATTCCAAAGCGGACTCCGATGCCCAGGCCCGCAGTTGCATGGAACGGCTGAAATCTGTGCAAAGGCCGCCCGGCATGAGGCTTTACGACGAGCCCGAGGAGGAGGAAAAACTCTGGAAGGTGCGTGAAAGCGGCCTTAGCTCCACAGCATGGGTCCCGCGCGAGCCGGACAACTGGCCTGGCTTCGAGGATTCAGCCGTGCCGGTGCCCAACGTCGGCCCTTATTTGCGCGACCTCCGGAAGCTGATGGACAAATACCAATACAAAACGTCCCTCTATGGCCACCTCGGCCAGGGCTGCATTCACTGCCGCATCCCGTTTGACCTTTACACCGCCGAGGGAGTGAGCGCCTGGAAGAGTTTCATGGAGGAGGCTTCTGACCTCGTCGTCCATTACGGCGGATCTATCTCCGGAGAGCACGGCGATGGGCAGGCGCGCGCCCCCTACATTCACAAGATGTTCGGCCCCGAACTCATGCAAGCCTTCCGCGAGTTCAAGCGCATCTGGGACCCGCACTGGAAGATGAACCCGGGCAAGGCGATAGACGCCTACCCGGTGGACGCGAACCTGCGCATTGGCGCCGATTACAACCCGCCGAATCCCAGGACCCATTTCGCCTACGCATCGGACCACGGCACGTTCGCCCGGGCGGCCCTGCGCTGCGTGGGAGTAGGCGATTGCCGCAGGAAAGGCGGCCAGACCATGTGCCCGAGCTACCAGGTGACGCTCGAGGAGGAGCATTGCACGCGCGGCCGCGCCCGGCTGCTGTGGGAAATGATGAACGGCCGGGAGATCAAGGACGGCTGGAAGAGCGAAGCGGTGAAGCACTCGCTCGATCTCTGCCTTTCCTGCAAGGGCTGCAAGAGCGATTGCCCGGTCAACGTCGACATGGCCACCTACAAAGCGGAGTTCCTCTCGCACTACTATGAAGGCCGGCTGCGCCCACGGCACGCCTATGCCTTCGGGCTGATTCATACCTGGTCGCGCCTGGCCAGCGTGGCGCCGACCCTTGTCAACTTCGTCACCCAGACGCCGCTCCTGCGCACGGTGGCCAAATGGGGCGCCGGCATGGCGCCGTATCGGCGGGTGCCGCGCTTCGCCCCGCAGACGTTCAAGGAGTGGTTCCAGGCACGGCCCCCGCACAACCAGGGGGCGCCGCCGGTCCTGTTGTTCGCCGACACCTTCAACAACTACTTCCACACCGACGTCGCGAGGGCCGCGGTCGAAGTCCTCGAGCACGCCGGGTTCCGGGTCGTGGTGCCGAGACAGGACATGTGTTGCGGTCGGCCACTGTATGACTACGGCATGCTGACGAAGGCCAAGTCCTGGCTGGCGGACATCCTGTGCAAGCTGCGCCCGGCGATCCAGGCCGGAACGCCCATGGTCGTGCTCGAGCCCAGTTGCTGCGCCGTGTTCCGGGATGAGCTGACGAACCTGTATCCGAACAACCTGGATGCGAAACGGCTCAGCGAGCGGACCTACACCTTCTCCGAGTTCCTGCGCCGCTGCGCGCCGGATTATTCGGTGCCGCGATTGCGCCGCCGCGCCCTCGTTCACGGCCACTGCCACCACAAGGCCGTGATGGGCTTTCAGGCCGAGCAGGAATTGCTCAAGGCGATCGGCCTCGATTTCCAAATGCCCGATTCGGGTTGCTGCGGCATGGCGGGCTCCTTTGGATTCGAGAACGGCCCCCAATACGATGTCTCGGTGAAATGCGGCGAGCGCGTGCTGCTGCCCGAGGTGCGCAAGGCCTCCGAGGAGGACCTGATCATCGCCGACGGCTTTAGCTGCAAGACGCAGATAGAGCAGCGGACCGACCGCCGGGCCCTGCACGTAGCCCAGGTCCTGCAAATGGCCTTGAGGGAGGGCGAATGGGGTCCGCAGGGAGGACGTCCCGAAGCCCGGTTCGAGCGCGAGCGCGGAGCGGAGTTCCGCGCGGCCAACATCCGGACCGCGGCGATGGTGGGTGGCGTCGCTGCCGCCGGCCTGCTGGCTTGGGCGCTGCTGCGCAGGCGCTGATCCGGAGCCCGCCCGTCGGGCGCAGCAACGCAGGAGGGCGACAGCGCTTCGCTTATAGGTGGGCTCTGCGGGTGACGGACATCGCTTCGCCCGAGGATGGACGCTCTCCGCCGCCGCCTTACTTCTTGGCCTTCGCGGCCTTCACTTCGACTTCGGCGGCCACCATGCGGTAATAGATGGTCACTTTGCCGCCCACCTTGAGGTCGCCCGTGACCTTGGTGTCGGCGGTGCGAGCGATCTCCCACTTGTCGGCGCCCTTCTGCACCGTGATCGAGGTGGGAGTGAGCTCCAGCACCGGTCCGGTGACCTGGTAGGTCTTTACGTCCGCGGCTTGCGAGACGGCAGCGCCCAGCAAGATCGCCCCGCACAAGGCTGCCGTGAGGATGTTCTTCATGGATTTCATATTCGTGCTATTGGTTTACCCGACTTAAGGCGAAGGTAGCCGGCCCGGTCGAAGAAATCAAGGCTGGAGGCTGCGCTGTTCAGGCCCAATTCATGAAGGGTGGTAGCGTTCCACCGCGTCCCCGGTATCTCGGAAAGATGGGGAGGTGGTGGAACGCGTCCCTACCGGCTTGGGAGCGCCTGGGGTAAACACTGCATAGCCGTGCGGGCGACGGTCCATACGTTTAGCTATGATAACGGCAGCGGGTCAGTCGAAGCCACATTTCAGCATCCCCTCGATCATCGCGATTGCGGCGGCCATCGGCAGCTTCTTCGTGGGGGCTGCGGGAGGCTTTGCCCTCGCGCTGATTGCGATCTTCTTCGGCATCATCGGTCTGGTGCTAGCGCTCTCGCCGAGCGTGCGCGGCGGTTTCGTCAGTGTCCTGTCCCTTTTCCTGGCCAGCATTGGCATCCTGGTGGCCATCGCCAAAGCCATTGCGTGGGCTGTGTGAGTCTCGACTCTTAAGTCTAAGGTCTTGAGCCTCCACAAAGACACGGATGCCACGGATTTCCACAAACCACGTCCCGAGCGGTGGTGGTAGTGCGTGGAATCCGTGCCTAAGTCTTGAGCCCCGCTGAAGAGAGGTCCTCTGGCCAAAGACTACACCGTGCCCTTTCCGTCCCCACGCCGGGGCCTCACGCTAGCATCGGCGGATGCTAGCGCGTGGGCACGGGGAGGGGCCGGGGAGGGCATGGCGCATTCATGCCGGGAACCGGATTTCCTGCGTCTCGTCCCCGTTTTCCGGCAAAGGCAACCGGGTGCCTGAACGCGGACGGTGTCCTCTGCGATAGCGCCGAGCGCCGGGCCGTCCTCTCCCGGTTCCTCGTTGCCTCCTGGCCCTGTAAAATAGTATTCAGCCTCATGGGACAGATCTCATGGCGTCAGGGCATCACGCGCTATCAGTGGCTCGTTCTCATGGTGGCGTGGCTCGGCTGGGTGTTCGACTCGATGGACTCCACCATTTACGCCCTGGTGCTCCATCCCGCGCTGCAGGAGTTGTTGGGCGGGCACGCGGGCCAGGCCGTTTCGCCGGAAGCGATTGGGCGATACGGCGGGATCATCTTCTCGATCTTCCTGATCGGCTGGGCCGTGGGCGGCGTGCTGTTCGGGGTGCTGGCCGACCGCTTTGGGCGCACGAGGACGCTCATCTTCACCATTCTCATCTACGCCCTGTTCACCGGCCTGGCGTCGTTATCGGCTGACTGGTGGCACCTGGCGATCTACCGCTTCCTGACCGCGCTGGGGATCGGCGGCGAATGGGCAGCCGGGGCCGCCCTGGTAGCCGAGGTCTGGCCAGAGGAGAAACGCGCGAGGGCGGCGGGCATTCTGCAGTCCGCGTGGGCGGCGGGGTTTCTTATTGCCGCGGTGGTCAATATGCTGATGTGCCGCTGGGGCTGGCGGCCGCTTTTTGCGGTGGGGATCGTGCCCGCTATCATCGCGCTGGTCGTGCGGATTTATGTGAAGGAACCGGAGCGCTGGCTGGCGGCCAAGCAGCGCCAGCGGCAGCCGGGCGCCGCCCAGTCGCAGAAGCTGGCAGAGCTTTTCCGGCCTGACCTGCGCCGCGCGACCCTGGTCGGCTCCGGCCTGGCCTTCGTTGCCGTTTTCGGTCTATGGGGCGCGACTAACTGGACGCCGACCCTGGTGCATGCGCTTCCTGAGTTTAAGAACTGCCCGGCTGCTGTCACGGAGAAGTGTGTCAGTTGGGCGACCATTCTGCTCAATGCCGGGGCGCTCTTCGGCTACCTGAGCTTCGGCCCGCTGGCGGACCGATGGGGTCGGCGTGCGGCCTTTGCGCTGATGTGCGCGGGCAGCCTGGTTATGCTGCCGGTGACGTTCCTGACGCCGCGGGCTTATTCGCACGTTCTGATCTTGTTGCCGCTCCTGGGCTTCTTCAATAATGGCATCTTCAGCGGCTTCCCCATTTACCTCCCTGAACTGTATCCCACCCGCATTCGCGCGACCGGCGCCGGCTTCTGCTTTAATGTCGGTCGTGTGCTCGCCTCTGCCGGGCCCCGCTTGACCGGGCTCCTGGTGGGGGCTCTAGGTGGCTTTGGGCCTGCCGTCAGCGCTGTTGCGCTGATTTACCTGGTTGGGCTAGTGATTCTGCCCTTTGCGCCGGAAACGCGGGGCAAGCCGCTGCCGGAGTAGAAGCCATTACGATCCGCCGTAACAGGTGGCGCAGCCGGTGGGGTGCGGTATCCACTGGGTTTGGGGCCGACTCCTGATTGTGCCGGGGTTTGGCTGGCCGTATGGAGTGCAGCGTGCAACTGCATTCCACATTCGCGGGGATCAACTTGCCTCGACGCGCGGGCTTGCGCGCGCGCGCCTTGCTCGGGCTGATATTGCTGGCGAGCGCCCCGTGCCCGGCGGCCACGAACGCGCTCGGTTCGCTGCACATTCCAGTGCCAGGGGACTACATGCTGAACGTGCTGACCCCCACAACACTGGAGCTGGTGCGCATAAACACCAAGCAACCCGACCCGGCGCAGGTGGATAGCTGGAACTGGGTGGACAGCCAGTTCAACTTCACGCCGCCGAATACGTCCAGCGTGAAGGTGACCGTCAACGGGGCGCCTGACAGCGTGGTTGGAGTAGGATTCAAGCGCCGTCCGATTTTCGCGCCTCAGGCAGAATGGGACCTGCGCATCGGCAATTATTTTTACCTGCAATTAAGCAGCCCCATCGCCGATAACCAGACGGTGCAGGTCGTCAACGACGGCAGCGTGTGGCCCACGAACATGGTGTTTTCCGCCGTGACCGATCCGCAACGTCTCAGCCCGGCGATCCATGTGAACGAGGAGGGCTACGTGCCCGAGTTTCCCAAGAAGGCCATTGTCGGCTATTACGCCGGGAACCTGGGCGAACTGACTATTCCGGCCAGCACGTTCTCTTTGGTAAACGCCCAGAGCGGCGCGACAGTCTTCAACGGCACTCTGACTCACCGGCCCGACGCCGGCTACTTCGGCTACAGCCCCACGCCGTATCAGCAGGTCTATGAGGCCGATTTCACGGCTTTCACGACGCCGGGACAGTATGTGCTGGCGGTGCCGGGGATGGGGGCGTCGCTGCCGTTCCGCATTGATGAAGGCATCGCGATGGATTTTGCCCGCACGTATGCGCTGGGCCTGCTCGAACAGCGCAGCGGCTACAATGTGGCGCTGCCTTTCACGAGGTTCACTCACGCCGCCGATCACACGGCGCCCGCTTTCGTGCCCACGAACGAGTCCGCCCCGTTCCTGTTCACGTGGCAGACCATTTCGAACTACGCCATCGAGGTCAGCCCGGAGAATCCGCCCCAAACCGCTCCGCTGCTCACCAACCCCGCCGCGCAGCTCTATCCTTTCGTGAACCAGGGACCGGTGGACGTGTCGGGGGGGCACTTCGAGGCGGGCGATTACAGCAAGCCCACGTGGAACAGCGCGCAGGTGATCCACACTCTTCTTTTCGGCGTGGACGCTGTGCCGGGCGTGGCGGCGCTGGATAACCTCGGCTTGCCCGAAAGCGGCGACGGCATCAGCGACGTCCTGCAGGAGGCGAAGTGGGAGGCGGATTTCCTGGCCAAGATGCAGGACACCGATGGCGGGTTCTTTTACATGGTGTATCCCCAGTTCCGCGAATACGAAACCGACGTGCTGCCCGAGAATGGCGACCCGCAGGTGCTCTGGCCCAAGAACACCGCCTCGACCGCCGCCGCCGTGGCAGCGCTGGCGCAGTGCGCCTCCTCTCCCCATTTCAGGGCGGCTTATCCGCAGGCGGCGAGCGGCTATTGGGCCAAGGCCCTCCTCGGCTGGCAGTTCCTGACCAACGCCATCGCCGTCCACGGCCTGGCCGGCGCCTACCAGCTCATCATGCACTTTGACGATGAATTCACCCATATGGACGAGCTGTCGTGGGCGGCCTGCGAGATGTTCCTGGCGACGGGCGATCCGCAGTACCAGACCCAGTTGGAGGCCTGGTTCCCTGATCCGACCGACCCGTCCACGGCGAAGTGGGGCTGGTGGTGGATGTACGACTGCTACGGCAATGCGATCCGCGACTATGCGACCGCCGTGAAGAGCGGGCGCTTGCAGGCCGGGCAGCTCGATGCCACCTACCTCGCCAAGTGCATCACCACCATCACCAACTGCGGCAACGCCAACCTCCAGTGGTCGCAGGATAACGCTTACGGCACCAGCTTCCCTGACGAGACGAAGCCGACCCGCACCGCCGGGTGGTATTTCTCCCCCGAGCAGGCGTTCGACATCGTGGTAGCGCAGCTCTTCAACCCCAACCCCGCTTACGTGGATGCGATTGTGCGCAATGTGAACTTCGAGGGCGGCTGCAACCCGGTGAACGTGACCTGCCTGACCGGCCTCGGCTGGAAGCGGCAGCGCGAGGTCGTGGACCAGTACTCGGAGAATGACCGCCGCGTGCTGCCCAAGGACGGCGTTCCTATCAGCAACCTGCAGGAAGGATTCGTGTGGACGTTCACTTACGGATACGAAATGACGCCGCTTTGCTTCAGCGACGACGGGGCGCAGGCCGCGGCCTACCCGATTTATGACCGCTGGTGCGATTTCTTCAACGTGACCACCGAGGCCTCAACGACGGATACCGCGCGCAGTTTTGTTACCGCGGCGTGGCTCGCCGCGCAGACTGCGCTGGCAGGGCAGGCGTGGCGTTACACGAATGCGACGATTATTGCTCCAACCGGGACGCGGCTGACTGGCCAGCCGCTAATGGTGACGCTGCAAGTGGCGGATACGAATCTGGCCGCAGCCCGCATCGTCTGGGAAGCGGCGGGGCAGGAGCCGGCGTTCGGCGGCGAGAGCTACACCTTCGCGCCGGGGCCGACCAACGGCGCCTACTGGATCGAGGCCGAAGTGCAGTGGCCGGATGGCCGCCGGGCGTTCGCCACCAACTCAGTGACCGTCAGCACCAGCGGCCGGCCGGAGCTGAGCAACCCGCAGCGCGCAGGCAATGGCAACTTCAGCTTCGTCCTGGCAGGCACCCCGTCGGCGACTTGCGTGATCCAGGTCTCAACCGACCTGAAGACCTGGGCGCCGATTGCCACGAACACTCTCTCCGGCAGCGGCGTGCTGGTCATCAATGACCCGCTGAGCGGCTCGTACACGTGGCGCTACTACCGGGCCGTGACGCAGCAATAGGGAGGGCGAGCGTCCTCGCGAGCCCAAACTTCTCTGGGACCATGAGGAAATCAGGGCTCGCGAGGACGCTCGCCCTCCCGCAATCGGTTCACTGGCTTTGGGCAACACGCCTGTAACGAGGCTGCGCCACTCCTGGCAACGCCGCCCAGCGCTTTTACCGCGTTTCCGGTGAATTGACGGCCGAGCCCTGTTGGCCGACACTGCGTGACTGCGTGGCTAACCGCCCTGTCATGACTCGAACCAAGCCGATCCCCGGCCATTGCCAGCACTGCGGCGGGCCGCTGGAATTCCCCGCTGAGAGCATCGGCCTGATGGCCCCGTGCCCGCATTGTCACCAGCAGACGGAACTCATGCTGGCCACCCCGCCGCAGGAGCCGCTGATTCCACGCCGGGTATTCGTATGGACGCTCCTTACGATAGTGCTGATGTTGGCTGGGGTAGCTGCCGGCTTGATCGAGCTAAAGAAGCTTGAGCGGAAAGCTGACGACGCGCGGCGCAAGCGCGCCATCCCCGTCCAGCTGACGACCAACGAGCCGGGCCGTTGAGTCTTGAGTCGCCGCGAACCAGACGACTCAAGACTTTAGACTCTAGACTCAAGACTCATCCGAGCGCCGCCTGCTGCGCGGCCAGCAACTGGCCCACGCCGGTTTTGCCGAGCGCCAGCATCTCGGACAACTGACTTCCGCTGAACGTGGCCTCTTCGCCCGTGCCTTGCAGCTCGATGAATTCGCCCGCGGCATTCATCACGAGATTCAAGTCCACTTCGGCCGCGGCGTCCTCCTTGTAGCACAGGTCCAGCAACGCCCGCTTCTCGACAATGCCGACGCTTACCGCAGCCACGGCGTGGCGCAGGGGACTCTCGGTCAGCTTACCGTCGGCGATCAGTTTGCGCATGGCCAGCGCCAGCGCGACATACGCCCCCGTGATCGCTGCCGTGCGCGTGCCGCCGTCGGCCTGCAAAACGTCGCAATCCACCCAGACGGTGCGTGAGCCCAACTTCTCGAGGTCAATGGCGGCGCGCATGGCCCGCCCGATCAGCCGCTGGATCTCCTGCGAGCGCCCGTCAATCCGGCCCTTGGTTATATCGCGCGGCTTCCGCTGCAAGGTCGAATAGGGAAGCATCGAGTACTCGGCGGTGATCCAACCGCCGGTGACATTCTGCTCCTTCATCCAGCGCGGCACCATTTCTTCGAGCGTCACACCGCAAATCACCCGGGTATTGCCCCACTCGATGAGCGTCGAACCCGTGGCGTACGGCGCAACATGGTTCCGGAAACTCAGCGGGCGCAGTTGCTCGGGTGTCCGCCCGTCCGCGCGGAGGGCAGGGGAGACGGTGGTTGGCGGTGCCTGGGTCATAGCCTTGGTCCTTCAGCCCTCCATGGACGTGACCCCATGAAGCTCGGCTGATTCTCTTTCAGTGGCCGGAAGTTCCCCTCCTCGCAGCACGCCACGAAGGTCTCAGTGACCGATTTCAGCTCCTCCCAGCGCGCTCGGATTTGCTCCGACTCCTTGGCTGTGATCTGGTTGTCGGCGGCGGCAGCGGCGACGACGGCCAGCAAATCGGCGAACTCCTGCACGATCTCGTTCGTTGCGGGGATCAGATACGAAGGGTGAGGGCGGTTGGTTTTGGGGTTGAGGATGAAGAAGCCGCCCGCACGCTGGCAAATCCACTGGACTAAGCGACGGTCGCTGGTGCAGCTCAGCAGGGCGTCAATGCGGTCGAGCGGATTCGTGCTGCCGCTGCCGGCGGTTTCATCGGCCGGCTCGGCCCACTTGTAGATCATGGATAACGAGAGGCCCAGCTTGGCCGCAACCTGCTTGGGGCTGCACTTTTGAAACACTTCCCGCAAGAGCTCGTGCGATTGCATAGCCTAAGCTTCAGCAGGCATGATGCCTTTTGCAAGACGGAATGCCACCCCGGGAGCCCGCCGTCCCGCTTGCACAAGCCCCAAATCCAATTCCGAAGGGCTCGGGCTCCGGCTCAGACGATCTGCAGCGGCGCGAACTTGCGCCCGAGGATCGGCTCGCTCTTCGTCTTGAGCCAACTCTCCAGCACCGCGGCATATACGGAGCGGAAGTCCACGCTGAACTTCAGGTCCCCCTGAAACAAATCGGACGGCGCCAGGCTGGGATACTGGCCCAGCAAGCCCGACTTTACCTTCTCGCCAATAACGAACATCGGTGCGGCTGCCCCGTGGTCTGTGCCGCCGTTGGCGTTCTCGGCCACGCGCCGACCGAACTCGCTAAAGGTCATCAACAGCACGCGGGGCAGGTTGCCTTGTGCCCGCATATCCTCGACGAAGGCGCTCACCGAATCGCCCAGGTCCTTGAGCAAGCGCTCCTGGGTGTTGATCTGGTTGGTGTGCGTATCGTAGCCGCCCTGAGACACGTAAAAGATGCGCGTCGGCAGGCTGCCCCCGATGAGCTTGGCCACCAGCTTCAGCGAATTGCCCAGTTGCGATCCGGGATGAGTCGCCGCATTCTGCACGCTGCCGGCGATGCTGCGGATCTTGTCCGAGCTGACCTGCGCGTCGAGCGCCGTGCGTTCCAGGAAGTCTAACGCCGACCCGGTATGCCGAACCGGGCCGCTCAGCGCGCCAATTGTCGCTCCGGAGTTGGCGTCCTCCTCCGGTTGGTTCAGCTTGCGGAAGGACTCCTCCATATTGCCTGACTGGCCCGGCCTCGAAGACCCGCCGGCCATGAATCGGTAGTTCTGCGGGTTGTCCAGGCTGACCCCGGTAGGCTGCCTGGCCGTGAAGGCCTGCGGCATCTGGTGGCCAATGCACACGCCGACGGTCGGGTCGGAGCCCGAGCAGGCATTGTCGAAATAGCGCCCCAGCCACCCGTATCGCTCGAAACGGGTCGAATCGCTGGCCGTCTGCCAGATCTCCGTCGAGCGGAAGTGCGACCGGTTTGGGTTCGGGTAACCCGCACCCTGCACGATGGCCAGCCGGCCCGAGTCATACAGTTCCTTGAAGCCCGTCAGAGCCGGGTGGAGCCCGACCTCCCCATTGAGCTTCAGCACCTTCGCCTCCGCCAACCCGATCCGCGGTCTCGCGCGGTGGTAGTGATCGTCCGCATAGGGCACGACCGTATTGATTCCGTCATTGCCGCCCGCCATCTGCAGTACGACAAGGATGGTGCCATCGCGCCCGGTGGTGGTTTGCGTCGCCTGGTCCGCCGCCTCGGCTTGCAACGCCGAGAACGTGTTCGCCAGGAATGTCGGCACGGTCCAGGAAAGGGCCCCGCCCAAAACCGTGTGGCGCAGAAACTCGCGCCGCGTCTGCAAGGTTATCTCGTCTCGCATAGAATCTCCTCTCAGTTCGACCAGCCTCTCACGTCAATTGGTACTCCGGCGTGCTCATCGCCAGCCGGATGGCATTGAGAATAGCGCTATCAGTGAGCTCAGGCTGCCCGCCCAGGTAATCGCGCAACACTTTCTCCTGCTCGGGCTTGAACTGGGCCTGGAGCAGGCGACGTTCGAGCGCCGGCAGCAGCGCATCCACACTCTCGCGCTGCTTCTCGGTGAAAAGCTTCCCGGCGTCCACGGCCCCGATGCGCAGTTGAGCCATGCGCCGCACGAACTGCCTGTTCGCGTTCGGCCGGTTGGCCAAAGCCCCTCCGGCCACGGGCGCCACGTCCCCTTGCAGCAACGTCGCCGCCTCGTTGTAGCGCGCCAGCAGGGTATTTGTCGTAATCCAGCTCAGGCCGCCGTCCCACCCCTTGACGTTGGGCGGCGCGAACAGGTCCTGGCCCAGGTTGCGGGTCAACCCGGTGCAGACCAGCGGCGGCGGCAAAGGCCTCTCCAGCATCCGCACACTGCCAACCAGCCACTGAACGGGGCTTTTCACCTGGTTGCGGATAATCGAAGGGGCATAGAACTCCTGGCTCAGGAACATCGTCCGGAGCAGGGTCTTGAACTGATTGCCCGCCTCGCGGAAGGTCGCGGCCAGCGCATCCGTCAGCTCGGGGGAAGGCGGCGTACCGGCGAAGAAGTTCCACAGTTTGGCTGAGATGAATCGCGCCGCCTGCGGCCTGGCCACCAGCAATTCCAAAAAGTCCTGCCCGTCGAAGTAGCCTGTTTGACCAAAGATGGTCTTCTCGCCTCGATCGTGCCACATGGGCCGCTCCGTGAAATCTTCGTCCAGGCGGTCGTAGGACCAGCCGGTGAGCGCGCGCGCGGCTTCCGTGACGTCCTTCTCCGTGTAATGCCCCTCGCCCAGCGTGAACAGCTCCATGACCTCGCGCGCAAAGTTCTCGTTCGGGTGCTCCTTCCGGCTCTGCGCCTGGTCCAGCCAGATCAGCATGGCGGGATCCTTGGCGACGGCGACCAGCAGCTCGAGCCAGTTGCCCGTCCCCAGGCGCCGGAACAGGTCATTCTGCCGCCACATCAGGTAGGCGTCGCGAACCTTCTCGGCGCTGGTGGCGAAATGCCCGTGCCAGAAGAGCGTCATCTTCTCCTGCAGCGGTCGCGGCCCGCACGCCATGCGCTGCAGCCACCAGGCTCGCAGCTCCACGATCTGCTCCCGCTGGTTCTTCTGCATCTCCTGCACCAGCTTGCGCCGCTCCTCCGGGCTCGCGTTGCGGGCCGCTCGCAGCCGCTCGGCGCGCTCCGGGTCGGGCTGCGCCCATGCGGGGTTCGTTGTGTTGTCGGGAATCCGCTCGTAATCCACCAGCCACGACACCGCCTGCGCCGGGCTCATCACCGCCAGCCGCCCGATCTCCATCGGCACGCCCCCAAACCCCGCCCGGTTCAGCAGGTGCGCCGCCGTGGTGAAGTCCCACCTGTCCGCCGGCATTCTGCTAAGCATACGTTATGATAGACGTAAGTTAACGTGACACGGTTTCAGCTAAAATAAAGCCGCCGCGTGCCCGGGCGGCGCGTCCACTGCGGGACCTGGCACCGGCAGGGCTTACCTCCACGGGACCGGGCGGATTCAAGCCTCCTCCCCATGAACCCTTGGCCCGATACCCGCCCCCTCACCCTTTCCCTCTACCCCTCGGAGGGGGAGAGGATTGCCGCAGGCCGGGTGTGGGGTTCAGCGGTGCAAAGCGCGAGCCCTGGGGCTGGGGGAATTCTCTCCCCATCCTCTCCGTATCCACGCCGTCCCCACGCCGTAGCATCAGCGGATGCTACGGCGTGGGGACCGCGTGCCTACGGGGAGATTACGGGGTTCGGCGATGCATTCGGAGAACCATCCCGAGGCTCCCGGCCCAGTCAACGAGACCTTTACAATTAGGCCCCCGGGCCGCAGATTATGGCGCGTGGATGCAGTTTCGTTCCGAGATCGTGGGCTGGACGAGCCACCCCGTCAGCAACACTTCGGGTTCCGCCCACAGGCCGAGCTGGAGACCGCCATTGCGCGGTCGCAATCCTATTTGTTAAGCCAGCAGAAGCCGGAAGGTTACTGGATCGGCGAGCTGATGGTGGATGCCACGCTGGTGGCGGATATGATCGTGTTCCGGCATTGGGACGGCAAGGTGGACCCGCAGTGGCAGCGCAAGGCAGTCAATCATATCTTCTCGATGCAGTTGCCGGACGGGGGATGGAACATCTACTACGGTGGTCCGGCCGAAGTCAACGCGACCATCAAATGTTACCTGGCTTTGAAGCTCGCGGGTGTGCCGGCGACGGATCGGCGCATGCTGCGCGCGCGCGAGGTGGCCAGGGGGTTGGGCGGGGTGCCGCGCCTGAACACCTTCTCCAAGCTGTTCCTGGCACTGCTCGGCCTGTTCCCCTGGGAATACGTGCCCACCATTCCTTGCGACGTCATCCTGCTGGGCAAGTGGTTCTACGTGAACATCAACGAGATGAGTTCGTGGAGCCGCTCCATGCTCGTCCCGCTTTCGATCATCAACCATTTCAAGCCCACGCGGTCGCCGAAACGCAGCGTCAATCTCAACGAGCTTTATCCGCAGGGCATGTACGAGCGCGACCTCGCCCTGGCGCCGGACCCTGAGCGCCTTACCTGGAGGAACTTCTTCCTCTGGGTGGACCGCGTAAATAAGTTTGCGGAGTGGTTCGCCGAACACGGCGTGCATCCCTTCCGCAAGCGGGCGCTCAAAAGATCAGAGGAATGGATGCTGGAGCGGTTCGAGGGCTCAGACGGATTGGCGGCCATCTTCCCAGGCATTCTCAACTCGCTCATCGCCCTGAAGGCGCTGGGCTACCCGGACGACCACTTCCAGGTGCGCCGAATCGAGCAGCAGCTCCAAAAGCACGCGCACGAAACGGAACACTCCTGGCACATCGAGCCCTGCCTCTCCCCGGTTTGGGACACCGCGATCGTGGCCGTCTGCCTGGCGGAATCCGGCCTGCCTGCCGACCACCCGGCGCTCAAGTCGGCGGCGGAATGGCTCATGTCCAAGGAAATCCGCTTCCGCGGCGACTGGCAGTACAAGAACCCGGCGAAGGTCGAGCCCAGCGGTTGGGTCTTCGAGTTCGAAAACAAATGGAACCCAGACGTTGACGACACGGCGATGGTGCTGCTGGCCTTGCGCAAAGTGCCGACCGATGACCGGCAGCGGCGCGACGAGTGCTTCCAGCGTGGCCTGGCGTGGATGATGACCTTCCAATGCAAGGACGGCGGCTGGGCGGCATTCGACAAGGACTGCACCAAAGGCGTGCTGGAGAAGGTTCCCTTTGCCGACCATAACGCAATGCTGGACCCGGAATGCGCGGATATCACCGCGCGCATCCTCGAATTGCTGGGCCATGAGGGCTGGAGCCTGGAGCATCCTCAGGTGCAAAAGGCGCTGCGATTTTTGCGCGAGCACCAGGAGGAAGACGGGTCCTGGTATGGCCGCTGGGGAGTCAACTATGTGTACGGCACTTGGCAGGTCGTTCGCGGCCTGCGGGCAATCGGCGTGGACATGACCCAGGAATGGCTCATCAAGGCGCGGGACTGGCTGGAGAGCGTGCAGCACGAGGACGGGGGCTGGGGTGAACGCTGCAACACCTACGACGACCCGGTATTCAAAGGGCAGGGGCCCAGCACGGCGTCGCAGACTGCCTGGGCGGTCATGGGCTTGTGCGCCTTCGAAGATCCCGACCGGCCCAGCCTCTTGCGGGGAGTCGAGTACCTCATTCGCGCACAGAATCCCGACGGCTCCTGGTCCGAGGATGAGACGACCGGCACCGGCTTTCCCAGGGTGTTCTATCTCAAATACGACATGTACCGGAACAGTTGGCCGCTGCTGGCGTTGGCGACGTACCGCCAGGTCCTCACCCGGGCTGCCTCCGGCCGCGAGACAGAAGCAGCCGTACCCATGGGCATTCCGCGAGCCTGATGCCCGACGCGCCGGCGCAAGCGGTCCCTCGCGCGAAGTTATGGCGGCGCGTGGCTCTCTACGTGGGGCTGATCCTGCTTTGCCTGGCGGTCGTCGTGCTTGCCCTGCGGCCTCACAAGGAGGCCGACGTCTTCAAGGGCAAGCCCATGCGGCAATGGGCGGCTCAACTGCTGGCACCCGGGTCCGACACACGTGCACAAGCCTCTGCCGTGTTCAGGGAAATGGGCAGTTCGGCGGTGCCCGGGCTGATCAGTCTGCTGGAGTCCCGGGACCCCATTTGGCGCCGGGTGTTGTGGGGATGGACGCTGCGGCTCCCGCCCCGCTTGAGGCCGGGCCTGGTTCGTCATTCGCCAGTGCCCCAGGAGTCGGCCGCACACCAGGCCGCGGCGATGGCGCTGAGCTTGCTCGGCACCAACGCTGCCCCCGCAGTCCCGGCGCTCGGTCACGCATTGGTGAGCGGCGAGCGAGAAAACCGCTGGTATGCTGCCGATGCCCTCGGCGCCATAGGCAAGGAGGCACTCCCAGCGCTGACCAACGCACTGACGAATAGCGAGCCCGAGGTACGCGCGGCGGCCCTCCTTGGCCTGAGCAAGCTCGGCCCGGCGGCTGAATCCGCTGTCCCGCAGTTGATCGAGCGGCTGGGGGACAACAAACCGGAGGTCCGCGACAGAGCCGTGCAGGCTTTGGCATCCATCGGCCCACCGGCAGTCCCTGCGCTGGTCCGGGCCATCGAGCAGGAGCGCGGCGGCGTCCGGCAAGGCGCAGCACGCGCGGCGGGCTCAATGTTCGCCAGGCGGCGCGTCCTTGAACCGGCGCTGCTCGAGATGCTGCAGGACGATGACCCCGCTTCGAGGCAGCAGGCCATCATGTCCCTGGCCGCCCTGCGCGGTTCCGAGGAGCCGGTTATCCTGGGGTTGGCCGCCGCGCTCAAGGACCCTGCGCCCGAGGTGCGCGTCGCCGCCGCTAAAGGGTTGGGCGAAATGTCCTGGAAGGCCCAGCCCGCAGTGCCGGCGCTAACCGAGGCCTTGAAGGATGAGTCTCCCGCCGTCCGCTCGAATGTGGCGGTGACGCTCGGTAGAATCCGGGAATCCGAAGCCCGACGCCCGAAGGCCGGAACTGCTCCTAACGCCCTAATCCCCTAGGCTTCGCAACTCTCTGCGTTTGACAACCTACCCGGGTGTCCTGAAACTATGAGCTACGATTTGAGCACGATCTAATGAAATCTTACGTCCTCCTGGCTGCCGCGACCGCTTCCCTCATCCTCACCCCTTCCTCCTCTCCGGCGGCAGAACCCAAAGGCGGTTCCCTCATTTATGAAACCCCACGCGAGTTCTTCGGCAGCGCAGACTTTGACGGCGACGGCCGGGCCGACCTGGTGATCGTGGATAAGGCGAGCGGCAAGTTTCGCCTGGGCTACCAGACGGAGGGCGGGTTGTTCTCGTGGGTGGACTGCCGCCCGAGCGGATTGAAGGGCATTGGAGGGTTTACCATTGGCAAGGTGCTCGCTGCGAATGCTGCTGGCCTGGCCTTCGCTGCGCCGGACGCGAACCAGATTACGCTCGTGGACGTTTCCAGTCCCACTGCGCCGAGCCGGCCCAAGACGGTGGATTTCAGCGCGGCCCTGGGGCCGAACACGATCGTGGCTCTGCCCATCGGCGGCAACGGCAAGACGCCGCTGGACGATCTATACGTCGCGAGCATCTACAACTCGCCCGACCCGAACCAGGCCACCCTCCTGCGCAAC
>DATKNZ010000221.1:0-47748 GCA_035541055.1 Candidatus Acidiferrum sp.
AATGGCGTCCGTGTTCGCCGCGCCCGCGGGAGCCAGGATGGTGATATGCTCGATGAGGACGTTCTCGCAGTCCTCCGGCACGAGGTGGAACTTGGGCGAGTTCTGTAGCGTAATGCCGGTGACCTTGAGGTTGGTGCACCCGGATATGCGGACGAGGTTGGGCCGGGGCAAGGTGTAACCGGGGACGGAGCGGCGCGCGGTTTCGGCCGGCGCCCACCAGCGCGCACCCGAGCCCTCAATCGTTCCCTTGCCGGTGAGGGTGACATCCACCACGTTCTTGCCGCTGAGGAAGTTCGTGAACGGCCCTGTTGAACGGCCGGCCAGGATGTCGTCCCAGCTCACATTGGCCGGCAGGTAGTCCTTCGGATCGTCCTTGGCTTTGAGCGTGGCGCCTTTCTCCAGCAGGAAAGTGGTTCGGCTGTGGATCTGGATGGGCTGGCTGAGATAGATGCCGGGGGGGAAGCGCACGGTGCCTCCGCCGGCGCGGTCGCAGTCATCCAGCGCTTTTTGAATGGCGGCGGTGTCGAGCGCTCTGCCGTCGCCAATGGCGCCGCAGTGCCGGACGTCGAAGACCTTGGTTGCGGAAGCACTGGCGGTTACGGCTGCCAGGCCGATGGCGGCCAGCACCCGCGCGCCGAGGGCGAATAATCCAGGATGACACATAAACGAAAGTCAGATAGCCAATAGCCAATAGCCGATCGCCGATCGCCGACCCGGCTCGCCGCTGCGGGGCAGAGAGTCTGCTTGGCTGGGTTGGCTATTGGCCATTGGCTATCGGCTATGCTGAGGCCATGGACACAGCTCTATTTGGCTTTGGCCTGGGGCCGCCCCTCCCCTACGCCTGGCACCGCGAGATACTGCCGCGCGTTGGCGAAGCAGATATTGCGGATCATTGGCCCGAGCAGCGCGTCCTCATTGGGCAGCTCGCCGCGCTCGACGTCCGCCCCCACCAGGTTGCAGAGCACGCGCCGGAAATATTCGTGGCGCGGGTAGGACATGAACGAGCGGGAGTCGGTGACCATGCCGATGAAGCGCGAGAGCAAGCCCATGTTCGAGAGGGCGTTGAGCTGCCACTCCATGCCTTCCTTCTGGTCCAGGAACCACCACCCCGAGCCCATTTGCACTTTGGCCGCGACGCGGTCTCCGGGGAAGTTGCCGATCATGCAGGCGAAGACGTAATTGTCCGCGGGGTTGATGTTGTAGAGGATCGTTTTGGGCAGCGCGCGCTCGCGCTCCAGGGCGTCCAGGTACGCGGCGAGGGCGGTGGCCTGCGGGTAATCGCCTATCGAGTCGAAGCCGGTATCAGGGCCAAGCTCGCTCAGCAGGCGGGTGTTGTTGTTGCGGAGCGCCCCCAGGTGAAGCTGCTTGGTCCAGCCTTTCTCGGCGTCGAGCCTGCCGAAGAACAGCATCATGAACGCGCCGAACTGCGCCTGCTCGGCGGGCGAGGCGGGCTTGCCTTGCCGCGCCTTGGCGAAGATGGCGGCGGCGGTTTTGTCGCTGCAGAAATCCGAGTAGCACTGGGTCAGGCCGTGGTCCGAGAGCCGGCAGCCCTGGGCATGGAAGTAATCGTGGCGTGCCTTGAGGGCCTCGAGCAGGCGCGGGAGGTTGGCGATTTCCGCATTGGCCGCTTCTTCGAGGCTTTTGATCCACGCGTTGAAGTGGGCGGGCTGGTGAACGGCCAGCGCCTTGTCGGGCCGGAAGGCGGGCAGCATCCGGGTGGGGAAGCCGGCCGCGGCCAGGGCGCGATGGTGCTCGAGGCTGTCGGTGGGGTCATCCGTGGTGCAGAAGGCGACGACGTTGAACCGCTTGAGGATGCCCTGGGCGCTGAGTTCGGGCGTGGCGAGCCGCTCGCCGGCTTCCTTCCAAATGCGGGCGGCGCTTCCTTCGTCCAGCAGTTCGTCTATGCCAAAGTAGCGCTGGAGCTCCAGGTGCGTCCAATGGTAGAGCGGGTTGCGCAGGGTATGGGGGACCGTGGCGGCCCAGGCCTGAAACTTCTCGAATGGCTTGGCCGCGCCGGTGCAGAAGCGCTCCGCCACACCATTAGCGCGCATGGCCCGCCATTTGTAGTGGTCGCCCTCGAGCCAGATTTCGAAGAGGTCCTTGAACTGCCGGTTTTCGGCGACGTCCCGGGGCGAGAGGTGGCAGTGATAGTCGAAGATGGGCTCGGCCTCGGCATACTGGTGGTAGAGGCGCGCGGCCGTGCGGGTGTGCAGGAGGAAATCGGGGTGGATGAATTTCATAGCTCAGGCGCCGTTGAGGAAGAGGGGTTTGAGATGCCGCTGGAACAGGTTGTCGGTCACGTTGCGTGAGACGCAAGCCTCGCACTCGGCCAGCGCGTGCAGGTAGCGCGGGCCCATGCTCGCCGCAACCTTGTAGCCGACGTGCAGCAGTTGCCGCAGGTGCGGGTTGAAGGCGGGGTTCGCGGGATCGTGGCGCAGGGCGGCGGCAAACTGCTCGCCGCTCCAGCGGGCCACGACGTCCGCCGCGGGCAGTTTCTGACGGTCAATATCTATGACCGCCGCATACGGAGCGCAGAGCGCTTCGACATCCGCCAGGGCCTGGGCGTAGATCTCTTTGGCCAGGCTCAGCCCTTTGCCGCCGCCCTCGGCCAGGCCGATGAGTTCCTCCAGCCACGTGGTGCCCGCCGTTTTCAGGTGCACGCCGGCGTCGAACCGCTGCAGGGCGCGCCGGATCGGACGGTATAGCGAGAACTTGTCGCTGCCGGAATGAACGCTCAATTTGAGACTCGGCGGCAGTTGGTATTGCTTCACCGCGAAGGCGACGACACACAGGTCGTGGGTGAACTCCCGCTCGAAGTCAGGCACGTGGCCGACGTAGTCCACGCCCTTGTTGAAGCGCCCGGTGAATTTGGGGGCGATGGTTTGCACCGGGATGGCTTCATCGGCGAGGGCCGCGAGAATCACGAGCAGCTCGACCGGGGTCTGCGCGGCGTTGGTCTCATCCAATGAGACTTCCGTGATGAAGCGTCCAGCGTGCTTCACGCGGGCCAGGTGCCGATGGACCTTGCCCGCTTCGTGCACCGCCAGCAGATACCTGCCGGCAATGCGCATGAGTTCGCCAGGGGAGATGTGGAAGGGCGCTTCGATGCCGGGGACGGCCACTTCGCCGACCAGCTCGGGGTGCTTGCGCGCGAACGCGGCAATCGCGGCAGCGTCGGCGGGCTTCCCGATCCAGTCCGCTACGTCAATCGTGTAGAAGTCCGCATACGGGACAAAGCGGTCCACGGTGTGCAGGCCGATGTGGTCGGCGTCCACGTGGTATGCGCCAAGCCAGCCCAGGGCCTTGACGGCGGCGTCGGCGGCGGCGCGGGTGGCGGCCGGCCCGGAGCCGATGATCGCGTGCTCGCGGTTGGATTTGTTCCAGACCGGCACGACTTCGACGCCGTGCTCCGCGGCGGCCATGCAGGCCCCGAGCTGGGCCTGTGCCTGGCGCGCGAAGCGGTCGCCCACTCCGAGGGAGTATTTGCCGAGCTTCAGATACTCGACCATAGCAAGATGACCATGAGATACGGAGTGAACGTTAGCCGGGCTGCGGCCTTTGGTAACGCATAATGTTGTGCAAATGCAGTTGAAAATTGAGCAAGGCTTCCAAGAGTAGGGCAGGCGTCTCGCCCGCCCGTAGCGGGACGGCCTGACAAAGAGAGGACAGGCGAGACGCCTGCCCTGCTTTTGGCCGGCGCGCACCTTCAGCGCAGCCGCCCCTGCGGCCATTCTTTGCTGTCCCAATCGGGGCCCGGGCTGCTATTACTCTCCAAAGAAATGAAAACCCTCCCCCTTCTCATTCTCCTATCCCCGCCGCTGCTCATGCAGGCAGCCGACGTGGCCGAGCGGCCGCCCATCACCGGCATTTCCCATGTTGCGCTTTACGTGCACGACATCGGCAAGTCGCGCGCCTTTTATAAGGACTTTTTGGGCTTCGCGGAGCCCTTTTCGCTGACCAACAAGGACGGCAGCCTGCACGTGACCTGGATCAAAGTGAACGACCGCCAGACCCTGGAGCTGTTTCCCGAGAAGGAGGCCGGCTCCGACCGCCTGAACCATATCGCCCTCGAGACCAGCGATGCCGAGGCCATGCGCGCTTACCTGGCCTCGCGCGGCGTGAAGGTCCCGGCGAAGGTGGGCAAGGGCCGCATCGGCAACCTCAATTTCAATATCACCGATCCTGACGGGCACACGGTGGAGATTGTGCAATATGCGCCCGACAGTTGGACCTCGCAGGCAAAGGGCAAGTTCATGCCGGAGACGGGCATGTCCACGCATATCCCGCACCTGGGGATTCTGGTGGGGAACGTGGGGCCGGCGCTGGACTTCTACTGCGGCATCCTCGGCGGCAAGGAAACCTGGCGCGGGTCGAAGGACGGCAAGACGCTGAGCTGGATCAATGTGAAGCTCCCGGAGACAGACGATTACCTCGAGTTCATGCTTTACTCCGAACTGCCTGCGCCTGACAAGCGCGGCAAGCAGCACCACGTCTGCCTGGTCGTGCCCGATGTCGAGAAGGCCAAAGCCCTGCTGGAGCAGCGAGCGCCTGGCGTCGGCTATACGCGGAGCATCGAGATCAACACCGGCGTGAATCGCAAGCGCCAGCTTAATGTCTGGGACCCGGACGGCACGCGCATCGAGCTGATGGAGCCGAAGACGGTGGACGGCAAGCCCGCACCGCCCTCCAACGCCCCGCCGCCGCGGTAGGTATCCCGGCGCGCCGAAACTACTCTCTTAAGCGGGCTAAGCCGTATCCATGCAGTTGGTTTCGGGGAACACACGCGCCCGCGCGTGTCCCGGCCGGCGCCTTCGCCGGCCGGAGCCGGGCTGGCATCGGTCACTAAGCGGTTAGCCGCGTAAGCCCTGCCTGTTTTCCGCGGGGGCGCGGAAAACCGCACGCGGCGGCGCGTGCGCTCCCCTTCACCAACTGCATCGTTACGGCTAAGCCTTTGCCAGGTCCGTCCGGTGCGCCCAGACCTTCTCGAAGGCGGTCACGTACTGCTGCGTCAACTCCGGCGCGTCGCCGTAGAACAGCGGCAGGAAGATGTGGTTGGCATTAATGTACTGGTTGCCCGGCATAGACTCCGGAATCCTGGGCGGGTGCGTCCACCACTTGGCCTCGGAGTAGATCTTCAACTTGTGCTGCTCGGGATAGTCCCAGAAGCTGACCTCCACGCCTTCGGCGCGCAGGGCCTTCAGCAGGGCGTCGCGCGAGATGCCCACCTTCTTGAAGTCAACGAGCAGCATGTTGCGGTAATAGTAGACGCGCTGCTGGTCCGCGCGGCAATGCGGCTCCGAAATGCCGTCCAGCCTGGTCAGCGCGGCGTTCATGGCGCGCACGCTCTTCTCGACTGTCGCATTGAGGCCGTCGAGTCCCTTGAGCTGTTGCCGGGCCAGGGCGGCCGCCAGCGGGTGCATGCGGTACTTCTGGCCGAAGCCAGTGCCTTCGTAGGCGTGGACCGGGCTGGTCGTGGGGAACTTCACCGGGTCGTTGTATTCGCCGAAGGCGGCCGCGCGTTCGAAATACTCGCGCGTCTGGTACATGCCCATGCCGCCCTCGATGGCCGGCATCACCTTGGAGGCCTGGAAGCTGTAGATGCCCATTGCGCCCCAGGTCCCCATCTTCTTGCCTTGCATGGACGCGCCATGCGCGTGCGCCGCGTCTTCCAGGAGGATGAGGCCCTTTTCTTTGGCCCAATCGCTGATGAGGTCCATCTGGCAGGGCAGGCCCCAGGAGTGCATCGGCACCACCGCTTTGGTCTGCGGCGTGAGCTTGCGCTTGGCGTCCTCCAGGTCGAAGGTGGCCGTCTTGGGGTCAATATCCACGAAGATGGGCACGCAGCCGAAGAAGCGCATGGCCAGGCAGGTCGCGAAGAACGTGTAGGACGGCACCATGATTTCGCTGCCGGCGGGCAGGTCGAGCGCGAAGTACATGCTGGTCAGCGCGCTGGTGCCGTTGATGTGGTTCTTGACGAAGGGCGACTTGGTGTATTCCTGCCACTCCTTCTCGAACGCCGGCAGTTCCTCGTAGAACTTATGGTTGTCCAGGATGTCGCATACCGCTTGCTTCTCGGCGTCGCCATAGCGCGGCCACTTCGTCAGCGCGGCAAACTGGTCTTTGGGGAAGTTGACCGACTTGGCGCCGCCGGCCACGGCGAGCGTCTCGGCTTTGGGCGCGGCGAAGCCGTAGTCCGCGACGGTGAGGCCGGCTACCGCCAACGTGCCGGACTTCATGAAGGTGCGGCGGGAGAGCCTGGAGGAGGTGCTGTCAGAAGGCGTATTCATAACATTGTCCTTGCGCAACTGTCCCGCAGTTCCGGGGCCGGTGCAAGCGTATTTGGCAGGCCGGCCAGGAGCAGGCTAGAGCACCTGCTTGGCGCGGTAAAAGCGCCGGCTGAGATTGCCTGCCGGGTCGCTGAAGGGCGTGGTGCCTGCGACGTTCGTAATCGTGCCCAGGCTGGTCCAGTTCGAGAGGGCAAGCCCCACATTCGTGCTGGCCAGGATTTCAAACACCAGCCCGGTCTCGCTCTGCAAGGTAAACGAGAACCGCCCGTTCGTGCTCACCGGGGATACCAGCGCCGGTGTGACGGTCGAGGCCAGGCGCACGTTGTCCAGGTCCCAGTATCCTGACTGCGGGGACGTGACGGTGGAGAGCAGTTGGATGCCGATGTGCTGACCGGCCCAGGGATCGCTCGCCTTGACCGTAGGCACCTGCAACTGGAAGTCCAGTAATTCTTGCATGGGGAACAGCGCGTAGATGTTGGTGACGGTCGTCGCCGCCACCGTCTCCATCTGGTTGGAGCTGTCGCGGTAATACAGGCTCAACTGCAGCGTGGTGCCTTCCGGCATCGGTTCGGTGAGGTTCGTCCCGCCGAGCACCCCGACCGTAAGGGTGTAGGACTTGCCGGGCTCAAACGCGGCGTCGAAGGCGTGAGTCGGCTCCGGGTGCGCGTAATCCGTCGAGTCGTAGTCCTGGAACAACGAAACGTAAGGCTCAGCGAACAGAAAGGCGGCCTGCGTTCCGTCGCAGTTAACAATCTGAGTGGAGTTGGTGAAGACGCCGGTCAGGAACGTTTCGGGGTTACTCGTGTCCGGTGCCGGCACCTGCTGCCAGTCATCGACGAACGGCACCGCCCCTACGGTCGGAGCGAGCGCGATGGCGACCGGCGATTCGAAGGAGCCGTTGGGGACAGGGATGCTGGCCGCCCGAAGCTCGCGAGTGCCGGCGACCAAGGTGGCGCAAGCAGTGGCCGCCAGGAGCGAGCGGTTCATTCGGTTCATCTCGTGAGTATAGACGTCATTGGCCTGGCGGCAAGGCGCCGGCCGTCGGTAGGGACGCCTCGCCGAGGCGTGCGCGTGGACTCGAAACGGACGCCTCGGCGAGGCGTCCCTACCTATTCGAGGGAAAGGTTGGCGCGGCACTCGCCCTTGCTCGCGACGCCGGCCGGCTTCGGCATGGCGACCACCAGGCGTTCGGCGGCGATCTTGCCGCTCTTCAAGATTGTGGACTGCACCGCCTCGGCCCTATGGCGGATGAGGTCGCGCCGCTCCTCCTCGGACACTTTGATGGCGCCGACCAGCCGGGCCTCGATCTGTTCCAAGGTCAGCGGGGCGCCGCTGGGAGCGGTCGGGAGCTGCGCGCGGTGGCCGGCTTTCTGTCCCGCTGCCGCGGGGCCTGCGGTGCTCACGGTGAGCGCCGCGGCTCCTTTGGTATCCGCAAGGAAGGAATCCGCGCGGGCGGTTCGACTCCGGCCTGTGTGCGGTGCCGCGGGCTGCCCCGTCGGGCCAGGGACAATGCCGGCGGCCAGGGCCATCGCCTTTGTATCCTGAACGGGCGCCGCGCGCAGCACCAGGGTTTCGTTGGTGCCCAGCTCTGCCAGCATTTGCCTGAGCAACCGTTCGCGGATGGCCGGCTCGAGCTGCAAGGCCTCGAGGCTCGGCACGGGCTTATTCGCCTCAGCCAACTCCCTCAGCCGGAGCACTTTCAACTGCTGTTCGAGTTTCGCGCGTGCCAGCGCCGGGCCGTCCTTGTCGGCGTCGAAGGAGCCGGCAATCTCCAGGTTCAGGGCCGGGCGTTGATCAAGGGCCGAGACCAGCTTCTCCAGCTTGGGCGCTTCCGCCTGGGGAATGTCGGAGCGCCCCGGCGCGAACTCAACGAAGCTGAGTTCCTCGCCGCCCCCGACCAGCGCACCCAGCATGGAGAAGGGCGACGTGGCCGCCTTCACGAGCAGGTTCACGACGACCTTGAAAATAATTGGCGCCACCCTGAACTGCGGGTCGTCGGTGCGCCCCGCTACAGGAATATCGAGATTGATCTGGCCGTTGCGGTCTTTGAGCAGGGCCACGGCCAGCTTGACCGGCAGATGAGTAGCGTTGGTGCTGTCGTTGCGCGGGCCAAGGGTGAAATGCTCGATCAGGAACTTGTTGGCCGCCTTGAGCTGCTTGTGCTGGATGTCATAGTGCAGATCCATCGAGAGCTTGCCCTTGTTGAGGGGGTGCCCGGCATACTTCTCCAGGTAGGTGCTAAAGGCCGTCAGATCGGTATTCGTAAAGGCGACGGCCAGGTCGAGTGTAAGGTCCTTCGCCAGGGGGCTGACTTTGCCGGAAATCGAGAACGGGGCGGCGGCCTCCACTTTGCCGCGCAGCGCCACGGTCGCCGCGCTCCGCTCGTCTGACGACAATCCTGTGACGCTGCCGCCAAATTCCTGCACATCAAAGGCGGCGTGGGGCTCGATGGATTCGTCGGAGAAGTGAACGGAAGCGTTTTCCAGCACCAGCGCGCCAAGTTGGAGAGGAAACGCCTCGTGGGCTGCGGGCGGCGCCGATGCGGCTGGGGTTGCGGGGGCGGACTGGCCGCTCGCCTTCTCAGGCATGATCGTTTCCAGGTTGGGGCGATGATCCGGGCCGATAATCACGCTGGCCTGGAGGCCGCGCCATTTGATCTCGCGCAACTGGAGCCGGTTTGGCTCCAGGCCAAGCTCCAGGCCGCTCAGCTCCAGGGCGTCCCATTTCACGAAGTCCTTGAACAGCACCTGGTCCCTGGTGGCGAGGTCGTCCAGGGCGATATCTCCGGTCACCTGCACCCGCGGGCCGCTGGCGCCGGGCGGCGCGTAGCGCAGGTGAGCGCGCGTGTCCAGCCGGCCGCTGGTAATGTCCAGCCGCACCGATTCGTTCAGGTAAGGCTGGAAAGGCCGCAGGTCGAGTTGGTTGACCGCCAGGTCCGCATCCGCCGCGAGCGGCGTGATTGTGCCGGTGCCGTCCAGCGCAACCGTGCCCGCGCCGTTGAGCCGGGCGGAGAAGTGGGCCGCCACCGGGGCGTTGCTGGTTGTGCTGACGCCCTTCACGTCAAACGCAAGCTGGTCGAGGCTCAAGGCGGCGGGTTTGGAGGGCTTCTCGTCGTCGAGCCGGAGGGCGTAGTTGTCGAAGGCAATCTCCTTGAGCAGCACGGTCCAGGGCGGCTCGGAGGGCTTGGATTCAGCAGCGGGAGCCGTGTGCGCCGTGTCCGGAGCCATCAGGCCAAGCAGGTTGATTGTGCCGTCCTTCTTCTGCCGGACCAGGAGCGAGCCACCGGTGGATTTGACCAGGCCCACTTGCACCGAGCGCTGGGCGAGGCTGGCCTCGGTGCGCTCGACCGTGAAGGAAGGGATGGCTACCACAGTCTCGGCGCCGTCGGCCGCCTTGAGCTTGAAGTCAGCCAACGCAATGCCCGCATTGGAAACCGTGACCAGCGGCGCATTGGAGCCGGCGGCATAGCGATACTCCAACCCGGCGCCGAGCGTGCCGGCCAGCACCTCGCCCCGCAGCCGGTCCTGGAAATAGGGCGCGTATTTCGTGATCTTCAGGGCGGCCAGCTTGACCTCGCCGTCCGAGCGCAGCGGCGCGAGGCAGAACGTGCCCTTGCCGGAGAGCGCCTCGCCCGCCTCGGTGGGAATGGTGAATTGGTAGTCGGCATCGGAAGCGGGGCGGGTGCTGAAGTGCCGGACTCGAATCCCGACCGGGCCAAGCATGGTTCGGAACGGGGTTGAGCGGCTGAGGTCCGTGAACGAAATCGAGGCATCACGCAGGTTGAAGTCATCCACGGCGATGTTCCACGGCGGGGCGGGGGCCGCAGGGGCTGCGTTGGTTGCCGGAGGCTTCGGCGCCGGAGGTTCGACCAGCCGGTTGAGATTGAGCGAGCCGTCCTTCTCGATGCGGACAATCTTGCTGAAGCCTGCCAGGGCGACTCGCGCTACGTGCAGCTTGCGTGCCTGCAGATCAAAGTCAGCGGGGCCGACGAAGAACGAGGGCAGCGTGGTAACGATCTCGCCGGTATTCAGGTCCTTGACCTTGAGGCCGGCCATTTCGATGACGCCATTGGTGATCGCCGCCTCGAACCCGTTCGTCCCCGCCGCAACCGAGTAGTCGGCGCGCAACGTCATCCGGCCATCCGTCATTTCGGCGCGCAGATAATCGCGCAGGATCGGTGTCCACCGGCGCAGTTCCACGCCTGCCAACTCGAGATGGCCGCGCGACTCGAAGGGCTGCACCTCGAGCGTGCCCGCCCACGAAAGGCTCTTGCCCGAATCGCTCACGGCACGGAAGGAATACTGGCTGTCCTTGCCAAGGCGCGTGGTGAGGTTGGTCAGGCCGAGGTTGATCGGGCTGAATTCCAGGTGCTGCGGCACCCGGTGGGTTTGGTCGTCCCACACCAGCCTGCCATCGTCAATATGCAGCCGCCACACATTCACGCGGGGCAGGACGGCAGGCTTCTGGGCTGTTGGCGGCGCCGGGGGCGTGTCCTCGGACATGTTGGCGAAATTGAAGCGGCCGTCTTTGGCGAGGCTCAAGTGCCCATACGGCTGTTTGAGCCCGATCTCATCAAACGTCCACGCCCAGCGCAGCAAGGATGAAAGCTGGAAATTGACATACAGCTCCTCCCAGGAAGCGAAGACGCTGCCGTCCGGCTCGGTCAGCTTCAGCCCGCGGATGGTCAGCGAGAGAGCCAGGGGGTTGAACTTCACCTGTCGCACTTCGGCGTGCCGCCTGGTGGCTGCCGGCAACTGCTTGAGGAGTTGCGACTTGATGATCGGTGGCAGGACGAAGAAGCCCAGGAGCGCGTAAGCCAGGTAGATTGCGCCTGCCCAGAGCAGCCGCCGACGCCAGCGCGAACGCTTAGACGCCATCACGGGGTGAGATGGTGACGCCATTCACCGGCGATCATGGCACTCAGTTTGTGACTCAGGCAAAAGAAATCGGATTCGATGGGAAGGGAAGCCGCCTCGATTCACTGCCGGGCCAGAGCGTCGGCCACTGCCTCGGCAGCCGCGTCTGGGGCGAGGTGCACCCACTTGAGGCGGAGCTGGCGCGTAAACCACGTCATTTGACGCTTAGCAAACTGCCGCGTGCGTATTTTGACCAGCTCGACGGTGTCGGCCAGTGAGCGCACTCCCTGGAGATGCTCCGCAATTTGCCGGTACCCCAGCGCCTGCATCGCCGTGCGGTTTCCGGCAAGGCCATGCTCAAGCAGGCGCTGCGTCTCGGCTACCCAGCCCTGCTGGAACATGTTCTCCACGCGCGCCTCGATGCGCCGGTGCAAATCCGCCGGCGAGCGGCGAAACCCAAGGTGCAGGTGCGAAGGCGCCGGGGCAGGTGACGGCCCCTGCCACTGAGCGCGCTGGGCGGAGAACGGCTTGCCCGTCAGGCGAATGACCTCGAGGGCCCGGATGACCCGCCGTGGATTCTGCCGGTCAATGCGTTCATAGGTCGCCGGGTCGCGCTGCGCCAGTTCGAGCAGCAACTCGGGCAGGGGCGTCGCCTCCAGCTTCGCCCGCAAGACCGGGTCTGCCGGCGGCGCTTCGCCCAGGCCGTCGAGAAAGGCCTTGAAGTAGAGCCCCGTGCCGCCGCACAGGATCGGCACCCGCCCGCGGCCCTGAATGTCGGCCACGGCCTTCCGCGCCAGGTCCACAAATTGCGCCGCATCAAACGACTCCGTTAGCTCGGCCACATCCACCAGGTGGTGCGGCACCCGCGCGCGCTCCTCGGGGGGTGGCTTGCCGGTGCCGATGTCCATACCGCGATACACCTGCATGGAGTCCACCGACACGATTTCACCGCCCAGCTTCTCTGCGAGGCGGAGGGCGATTTCGGATTTGCCCACGGCCGTTGGACCGGCCAGCAGGATCAGGGAAGGAGAAAGGCTCGCCGAAGGAAGAGGGGCTGGGACGCCGTCGGCCATCGGCTATCCTCTAGCGGCTAACCGCGTTTCGGCATCACCCGAGGGAGCATCCAGAGCAGCGCGAGTCCCGCCGCCAGGACACCGAAGCTGACCAGGTGCGCCGGGGTGGCCCAGCCGCCCAGGTAATGCTGGCGCTCCGGGTAGTCGCCCCGGAACAGCTCCACGAACGAGCGAAGCAGGGCATAGCCCACGAGGTATACCGCGATCACCTGCCCATCGAACTTCTTGCGCCGGTACAGCCACACCAGCCCGGCGTAGAGGAGGAGGTTCAGCAGCGAATCATATATCTCGGTGGGATGGACAGGGGTGGTCGGCGGATGCAGCGGGTTGTCCGCCGGGAACCGGATGGCCCAAGGGAGGTGGCATTCACGCCCGTAGCAGCACCCGTTGAGCAGACACCCGATCCGCCCGAAGGCGCTGCCCAGCGCGATGCTTGGCGCCAGCACATCGGCCACCCGCCACAGCCGGAGCTTCTTCCTGCGCACGTAGAGGGCACAGGCCAGCGTTGCGCCGATCAGGCCTCCGTAAAAGACGATGCCGCCGTTCCACACCGCGAAGATTTCTCCGAAGGGCCGGCCGGCAAACGACTCGTGCCAATAGGAGACCACGTACAGCGCCCGCGCTCCAATCAGCGTGCCCAGGATAAGCCAGGGCCCGAGATCAATGATCTGCTCGGGGGCGATGCTCGAGCGCAAGGCCCGCCGGCTGGCGGTCCACAGCCCGATGGCAAAGCCCAGGGCCACCATAATCCCGAAGGAATGGATAGGCAGTGGCCCGAGATGAAACGCGATCGGATGCATCTCCATCAACTTAGGCCGGACGGGCGGAACGGGAAACCGAAAAGGGAGACATTGCAACCACAGGACTTCCATCCTCCATCTTCTATCCTCCATCCTCGCAGCGGCCCAATTTGGTTGCGGCTTTGCCGCGCTGTGCCCTTTGTGGTTAATCCTCCTCAGCGTGCCGCATCCCGCCCGGCTCAGTTGCCGTTCGTCGCGATGGCGGGCACGCGGTGGACCGAGGGATGCGCCGGCGGCAGGGGCGGCACGTCGGGCGGCAGTGGCGGCGGCTCGGGCGGCGGGAGCGCGTTGACGAGTTCACGCCAGGCCTGGCGCTGCCTGGGGGTGAGCAGCCTCCAGCGCTCGGCGTTCTTGAGGAACTGCTGTCGGTCTTCCAGGGTCAGGCTGGTGTACTTCTCGATTGCCAGCGCGCACCGGGCCCGCTGGTCAGGGGGCAGGGTGGCGTAGGTCTTGAGCGTGTTCTCGATTTGCCGCCGCTCCGGACCCGAGAGCGTCCGCAGAGCTTTCTGCTTCTCCAAGGGCGTGAGGTCGAAGAACTGGTTGAAGCGGCTGACCACGTTGCGCCGCTCGTCTTCCGGCAGATTGTTCCACTGCTCGATGCCGGCCTGCAACTTCTGGCGCCGCGCCGGGGACATGCCGTCGAGTATCTTCTTCCGCTGGGCGGGCGTGAGGTTTTCGATCTCGGTGAGATAGACCACAGTGTCCTTGTTCGCCAGCAGTGAGTTCTGCACTTCGGGCGGCAGCTTGTCCCATTCCTTAAGGCGGGATTCGATGACCCTGCGGTTGCGCAACGGGATCGAGGCCAGTTGCTCGGTGCGGTTCGTTACGGGGGTCACGAGCAAAGGCTGCAGATACCAGCGCAGCTCGGTCACTTGCAGGCGTTCCTCGCGCCGATCCGCGTCCATCGCCATGTATTCCCGCAGCTTGGACATGATGACCTTCTTGTTTTCCGGCGTGCGGTTGGTCAGCGCCTGTTGCCGCTCGGCCGGGCTCATGGCCAGCAGCTCGCGGAAGACGGCGACGGGCGATTTGACGGTGGGCAGCGGCGGCGGTCCTTCGGCCGGCTCAGGCGGCAACGACGCGTGGGCGCGAACCGCGGCGGCGTGGGTGGAGTTCGTAAAGACATGGCTGCCCGGCACCGGTTCCGTGGGCGCAGCGCACAGCAGCCGGCCCGCGCTCAAAACTGCCGTAATCCAAAGGGCTATCCGACCGACCCGCGTCATTTCAGCGCCGCCAGCAGCTCCTCGTCTGCGACAGGTGTTGGGTTGGACACACGGATGGCGTCAAAGTCTTCGAGCACTTCCGGTCTGGGCAGTGAGGCGACCTTGGAAACCGCCGCCACGCTCCGGGCGTATTCCGCCCGGCGGTTGGCCTGCGTGACCTGCTCGTACGAGAGCACGCCCGCAACCAGTATCACCGCGGCTACGGCCACCCTGGGCAGCCAGCGTGCCCGCAGCCAGAACTGCCATTTGTGGCTCCCCCGGCGCAGCTCAGCCGCGCTTTCCCGCTCAACGTTCTGCAGCACGCGCGACGTAAAGTTGCTGGGCACAGGCGCATCGGCCAAGTGGCCCAGCGCCTCGCTCAGCCCCGCCTCGGCTTCCCAATCCGCCTGGGCGCCCGGGTGCGCTGCCAGCCAGGCGCGCAGTTCCTCGACCTCCCCGGGGGTCAGTCGGCGCCGCCAGCTTAGCTCTCGCAGGCGCTCGTATGTGGGGTCGTTCGTCATAGACATCGTCAGGTTGTACTAAAACCGCATTCAGGAGAAAGTTGCGTTTCCGGCCTCGGACCCCCTCGCCCTGCCCTGAAACCGGGCAGTGCACGCCCGGAAGGGCGTAGCCAGGAATGCCGGCATCTCCCGCGTGAGCCCCCGGTGTGTCTCCCATGTGGTCCGGGCCCCATGGGAGACACACGCGGGCATCGCTGGGGAATCACCGGAAAAGCACCGGAAAGGCCGGGGCGACCACCCGTCTTCTCAATTCTGAGAACGCACAACGGGTTCATCGTGGTCCGCTCCAGGCGCCGGTGCGCAGGTAGGGCTTAAGCTTCTGCTTGAGGGTCTCCCGCCCGCGGTGAATGAGGGATTTAGTGGCGGAAACCGAGCAGCCCAGCACCTTCGCGATGTCCTCGTAGCTGAGTTCGTCCTGGCGGCAAAGGACGATGGCCAGGCGCTGGCTCTCGGGCAGGCCGGCCAGCGCCTCGCCGATCTTGGCATCCAGCTCGCCATGCAAAAGGCTGTCGGGCGGCGAGGCAGTCTTGAGGTCCTCGAACTGGTGCAGGGGCTGGTCTTCCTGCTCGGGGTGCGGGGCGTCGAGCGAGCTGGCGGGGTGCCGGGCGCGGCGGCGGATTTCGTTCAGGCACAGGTTGCGCGCGATGGTAAACAGCCAGGTGGAGAACTTGGAGCTGACCCGGTAGCGTTCGGCTGATTTGTGCACCTGCACGAAGACATTCTGGGCAAGGTCCTCGGCCTCCGTGGCGTCCCGGAGCATGCGGTAGGCGACGTTCATGACGGGCTGCTTGTACTTGTCCACCAGCTCCGCGAAAGCCGCGGTGTCACCCTGTCTGACACGCAGCATCAGGGCGGCATCGGGGTCCAACTCAGCGGACATACGCGTCCAAGAACGTAACAAACACCGCTTGGGCCACAAGGTTCGACGAAAACTGACGGGGTGCATTCACGGGTGGTCCAATCCCAAAGGCTCAAACCCTGCGGCCACTTGCTTTCACCGGGCTTTGCACCCAGAGTAGGCGGCGAATGCAGGAAATCCTGAAGAAGATCGAGGCGAGCGCGGCCACGCGGCTCAAGCTGCCGCCCGGGCAGACGGCCAGCCAGGAGCTGGCCCGCTACAAGACCTTCCTCAAGGTGGAGACGCACCGGCTCAAGCTGATGCATCGTTCCGGCGGCGGCGGCCTCGAGGTCTGCCACGCCCGGGCGGCCATGCTCGACGCGGTGCTGCTCTCGCTGTGGCAAACGGCCAAAGCCAGCCTCTCGACCCAGGCGCAACAGGAGTTCCCGCCCCTGGCGCTGGTGGCCATCGGCGGCTACGGGCGGGCCGAGCTGAACCCCCACAGCGACGTGGACTTCATGTTCCTGCACAGCCGCCAGGTGACCGCCGGCAGCCGGCCCCTGCCGCACCTCTCGCGCCTCATCGAGGGCCTCCTCTACCCGCTTTGGGACCTCAAGCTCAAGATCGGCTATGCCGTGCGCAGCGTGGACGATTGCGTCAAGGTCGCCAACACGGATATGCAGTCCAAGACCTCGCTGATCGAGGCGCGGCTGGTCGCCGGCGACGAGGCCCTGTTCAAGAAGTTCCAGCAGGCGCTGGTGGACAAGTGCGTGGAGGACCACGTCGCCGAATACGTCACCATGCGCCTCAAGGACCAGGCCGAGCGCCATGCCAAGTTCGGCAACTCTGCTTCGATGCAGGAGCCCAACCTCAAGAACGGCTGCGGCGGTCTGCGCGACTACCAGAACCTGCTCTGGATGGCCTACTTCAAATACCGCACCCGCTCCCTCAAGGACCTGCAAGCCAACGAGCTGATCAGCGAAAGCGAGCGCAAGCAACTGGAGGCCGCCTACGACTACCTCCTGCGTGTGCGCACGGAGATTCACTACCACACCAACCGTGCCACCGATGTGCTGGGCAAGAACCTGCAGCCCGCCGTGGCCTACAACCTCGGCTACCGCGAGCGCTCGCCCAGCAAGCGGATCGAAGGCTTCATGCGGGACTTGTACCGCCACTCGCGCAACATCTACTTTATCACGCGCACCCTCGAACAGCGCCTGGCCCTGGTGCCCAAGCCCCGCAGCCTGGTCATGCGCGCCCTGCCGACGCGCCTCACGGCCCTGCTCCCCGGCGGGCGCAAACCCCCCAATGAGCCCGTGGACGGCTTCAAATTCGTGGACGGCGAAATCCGGGCGGCGTCCAACCGCGTCTTCCGGGACCAGCCGCGCCGGCTGATGCGCGTATTCCTCTACGCCCAACAGCGCGGCCTGCGGCTGCACCCGGACCTCGGCCAGCTTATCCGCAACCAGCTCGGCCTCGTGGACCACGCCTTCCTGTCCGACGAGCACGTGCGCGAGACCTTCCTGACCATTCTGAACCAGCGCGGCAGCGTGGCGCCCGTCCTGCGCGCCATGCACGAGGTGGACTTCCTGGGCAAATACCTGCCCGAATTCGGCAAGCTGACGTGCCTCGTCCAGCACGAGTTCTACCACCAATACACCGCGGACGAGCATACCCTCATGTGCCTGGAGCAACTGGACCGCGTCTGGGACGCCAAGAACCCGCCCTACAGCTCCTATACGCCGCTGTTCCAGAAGCTGGAGCGGCCCTACATCCTTTACCTGGCATTGCTGCTCCACGACATCGGCAAAGCCGACGGCCACGGGCACCACGCCGCCGTGAGCTGCGAGCTCGCCCAGCGCGCCGTCAAACGCCTGCGCCTCGATGCCGCCGCTTCCCAGACCCTGCTGCGGGTCATTCAGCACCACCTGCTCATGGCCAGCGTCTCCCAGCGCCGCGACCTGGACGACCCGGCCGTGATCCGGCATTTCGCCAAGCAGATCGTGGATCCGGAGACGCTGTCGCTGCTGACGCTGCACACCTTTGTTGACTCGCAGGCCACCAGCGATAAGCTGTGGAACGGCTTCAAGGACCTCCTCCTCGGCTCGCTGCACCACAAGACGATGCAGTTGCTGACCGGCGGCATCGAGTTCGCGCGCGCCGGCGAACAGCAGCGCGAACACCTGCGCCAGGAAGTGCGCCGGCTCGCGCCCGAACAGGTCGCCCCGGACGAACTCGAGGCTCACTTTGCGGGGCTGCCGGCACGCTACTTCCAAATCCACCCGGCCAAGGAAATCCTGGCCGACTTGCTTCTGGCGCACCGGTTCATGCGCCTCCAAATCTCCGACCAGGAAAACCCGCTGGCGCCGGTGGTCAACTGGCACAACGAGCCGGACTGCGCCTACAATGCGGTGAAGGTCTGCACCTGGGACCGCGCGGGGCTGTTCCGCAAGATCGCCGGCTCCCTCAGCGCCGCCGGCCTGAACATCCTCAGCGCCCAAATCTTCACCCGCAAGGATGACATCGTCCTCGACACCTTCTTCGTCGCCGATGCCATCACCGGCAACCTCGCCGGCGCCGACCAGCGCGACCGCTTCGAGCAGGTCCTGCATAAAGCGCTTACCGGGGAAGAGGTGGATTTCCACTCGTTAATCGCCCGGCAGAAGATCACCCGGCCGCTCTACCAGGCCTACAGCGGCGAGCGAATTCCCACCCGGATCTACTTCGACAACGAGGCGTCCGAAGACCGCACGCTCATTGAAATCGAGACCGAGGACCGCATGGGGCTGCTCTACGCGATCTCGCAGACGCTGGCCGAGCAGGCGGTGGACATCTCGGCCGCCAAGATCAGCACCGAGCGCGGCGCGGCCATTGACAGCTTTTACGTGCGCGAGCTGGCCGGCGGCAAGATCACCGCTCCCGAACGCCACCACGCCATCGAGCACCACCTCCGCCAGGCCATCCACAAGCTCGACGGGCATTGAGGCCGTGGGGACGCCCAAATCCGAAATCCGAAGCCCGAAATCCGAAACAAATCCTAAGGCGCCAAGCTCCAATGTTCAAAACCCACGCTGGCCAGAGGTTTAGGTCATTGCTCGTTTGAGCCTTTGGATTTGTTTCGGATTTCGGGCTTCGGATTTCGGGCTTCTGCTAGTTAAGCCCATCACTCCGCGCCCCCCTCCACCCGCCCGCCCAGCATCTCCAGCACCTGCGGTATGTCCCCCACCTTCAGCACATTGAGATAGTCCGGCCCTTCGGCGTGGCTGGCCGGCAGGTGCCCCAGCCTGAGCTTCGCGATGCGCGGCTCGAACAGGGCCGCGTAGGCCGCGTTCACTCCCATCGGCCCTTCCGCGCAAACCCAAAGCGGCCGGCCCGCGAACTCCGGCAGCGCCGCAATGGCATGGGCCGCACAAAGGATGTCCCACACCCTCATGCCGTCCAGCGTCTGCCCCAGCAGCATGTAACGCCGCCGGATCTGCCGCTCCTTCCCGTTCGGCTCGACTCCGCGCGGGGCGAAGAACGCGACTGCCGCCTTCTGCTCCGCCATCTCTCGCCTCAAGTCGGCGCAGCGCTCAGGCGTTGCCCCGCCCAGCCACGGCCAGCGCGCGGGCGAGTTGGTCCAGCTCGCCGCGTCGAGCACGCTCAGCAGGACCTTCTCGGGCCGGCGTGCCTTTCGGTCCTGCACCACCACCAGCCGGCAGCCAACGTCCGGCTGGCCCCGCAACGAGTACCAGCGCGCGCGCAATCCGCCCTCCTCCGTTTGCTGCACAAGCTGCAGCCTGGCCGCGCCCGCATTGGGCCAGCCCGCAAACACCTTCTCGCGCAGCGCCTCCAGGTACTCGGTCTGCGTCCGCTTCCCCTCCCCCGCGCTGGCCGGCGCGGGTTTCGGCACAAACAGTTCGTCTATCCGCGTATTGATCTCGTCCGCGGGCAGCTTGTCGAACACCCGAAGCTGCTCCGGCGCGAAGTACTTCCGTGCAGCCGTTTCGATCAGCACATCCTGCCCTTTGAGGAAACGGTTGAACCAGCGGAGCACCGGCACCTGCAGCTCCTGCGTATCCTGGTGCGGGCCCGGCGTGATCACCAGCCCGAGCTGGTTGGTCTTCCCGTGAAGCGCGTAGATGCGCCGCGCCTGGTTGTAGAGCCGCACCACGCCGTCCAGCGGGAACAGCGTGTCCCGGTCCGAGTTGCCGATGAGCAATGGCCGCGGCGCAATCAGCGCGGCCACTTGCGGGAAGTCCCACCGATACGTGTTCACGAAGAACATGCAGTCGCAGTGGCTGTCCACGCACCCGTCCACCACCTGGTTACGCAGGTCCGTCATGCCGGCGATCGGCGCCGCCACCTTCACCCGTTCATCCAGCGCCGCGACCGTCCACGTGTACGACCCGCCGCCGGACCGCCCCGTCATGCCGATGCGCTCCCTATCCACCTCCGGACGCGAGCACAAGTAATCCAGCGCCCGGATGCCGAACCACGCCTCGACCCCGGCGGGCGTGTAGCCGCGCGAGTTCCACCACCAGCGCCCTTCCCTGAACGTGCCGTGGTGGGTCCCCTGGATCTCCCCCAACTCCAACGTGTCAATGATCAGGCACACGTAGCCATTGCGGGCGAACCATGCGCCGTGATGCTGGTAGGCCGCCTTGCAGCCGCAGCTTACGCCATTGGTGACCACCTTGCTGTGGCCGCACACATACAGGATGGCCGGCGCCGGCTTCGCCAGGTTCCTGGGCAGGTAAAGGTTCGCCGTCACGTAAAGCCGCGGCAGCGCCTGGAACTGCAGCTTCTCGACCGTGAACTCCGCCTCCTCCAGCTTCCCCGTGATGACCGGCCTCAAGTCCGTCCGCTCCGGCGCGGGCCACAGCCCCAGCATCTCCTGCAACTCCCGCCGATACTCGCTGCGCCGGGCCTCCCAGTCCGCAAGCGAATGGATATCCGCCAGGCAACGCTGTGAGAGCACCGCCGTCTCGGACCGGAAGTAATCCGCCAGCCGCCCAGCCTCCGGCTCCGCCGCCGTGGCCGGGGTGCAGAGAAGGACCGCCAGAAGGGGCAAAAGGAGACCCAGCCTGCTGCAGGGTAAGGACACCTCGGCGAACCGTTCTGCGTGCTGCATGTTGCGGCTTCCGTGCCCACGCAACGCGCAACACGCCACACGGGCAAGTCTGGCGCCCCTGCCAGTGTGGAACATTCGGCCTCGCGCTCGGTTCATGCGCTCCAGACTGTTCCCCGCCGCCGCACTGAGCAAACAAAAGTTGGCGGCGTGAGTTCGGCGGGGGCGGGCGCTACGGCTCCCCGTCCTCCTCTTCCGAAAGCTTGCGATACAACGTGGCGACGCTGATCCCGACCAGCATAGCGGCTTTCGCCTTGTCGCCGTGGACCTGCTCCAGCACCCGCGTCAGATAAAGCCGCTCCTGTTGCCGCAGGTACGTCTTGAGCAGGATGATCGGCTCGGACACTGGCCCGCCGGCTGGGGGCGCGGCGTTCGCGTCGGGGTCGGCGCGCATCGAGTAGGGTGCCACGGCAGCCGCGCTAAACGAAATGGCCGGAGCATTGTCATCAAGCTGGACGAGCGCGGGGTCTGCCCGCTGCGTAGCGGCTACAATGCCCGGCGGAAGGTCCGCCGCCCGGATCAACTCGCCGTCACAGAGCGTGGCCGCCCGCTCCAGCGCGTTCTCCAGCTCCCGCACATTGCCGGGCCAGTCGTGGGCGCAAAGAATGCCCTTGGCACGTTTTGATACCAGGAACGGCTGGTTCGTGCGCGGATTCACCTTGCCCTTGAGAAAGTGCGCCACCAGCAGCGGGATGTCGTCGCGCCGCTCGCGCAGGCTCGGCAGTTGGATGGGGATCACGTTCAGCCGGTAATACAAGTCCTCGCGGAACGTGCCTTCCTTAATACGCTTCTCCAACGGCTCATTGGAAGCAGCCACCACGCGCACGTTGACGTAAATCGGCGTGTTCTCACCCACCCGCCGGACCTCGCGCTCCTGCAACACGCGCAGCAGGCGGCTTTGCAGCAGCGCGGACATCGAGCCCACCTCGTCCAAAAAGATCGTGCCCCCCTCCGCCTCCTGGAACAGGCCCTTCTTGTCGTTGATCGCGCCGGTGAATGCTCCCCGGCGATGGCCGAACAGCTCCGATTCGAGGAGCGTCTCCGGCAACGCGCTGCAGTTGACCGGCACGAACGGCGCGAATTGGCGGCGGCTGTTGAAATGCAGCGCCCGCGCCACCAGTTCCTTGCCGGTGCCGCTCTCGCCCAGGATCAGGATGGTGCTGTCCGTGTCCGTCACCCGCTCGATCATCTTGAAGACCTCGAGCATCGGGGCCGAGCTGCCGACGAGCTGGCTGAACTCGTATTTCTTCCGAAGCTGCTTGCGCAGGTAGTTGGTCTCACTGACGGCGGCATCGCGCTCGGCCAAGGCGGCGTTGTAGGCGAGGGCCCGCTGCACGCAGAGCTTCAGCTCGTCCACCTTGAAGGGCTTCTCCAGGTAATCGAACGCGCCGTTCTTCATGGCCTCGACGGCGGTTTCGATCGTGCCAAAACCGGTGATGACGATCACCACCGCTGGCGGGCTTAGCGCGCGCGCCTGGTGCACCACCTCGAGTCCCGCCGCCCGCGTCTTGTCGAAGTAGAGGTCCGTGATGACCAGGTCGGGCGATTGGGTGGACAATGCCCCGAGGGCCGCGCTGCCGCTGGAGAATGGGAACACTTCGTGCCCGTCCTGGCGAAGCAGCTCGCTGACCATCTGGACCATGGTCAGGTCGTCGTCAACTAGCAGGACTTTGGCCATGCCCGCACAGTTACCCTAAACCGTAAGGCCCGGGCAAGCAGGAAGCTTGGGCAATGCCGGCTTCCCGCCTTAGTTATTATAGATTGGCGCCGTCCGGAACGCTCCCCTAGCATCCCGGGCGCTGGTATGAACCCGCATGTGAACCGCGAACCCAAACCCCTGCCTTTCCCATGCCCGGCCTGATTGCCATCGTAGGCCGCCCCAACGTCGGCAAGTCCGCCCTCTTCAACCGCATCGTGGGCCGCCGCATTGCCATCGTGCACGACCAACCCGGCGTCACCCGCGACCGCATCAGCGCCGAGGCCGAATGGCGGGGACGGCCCTTCACGCTCGTGGACACTGGCGGCATCGGCCTGCTGCGCGGTGAGAAGGCAAACGATGCCATCGTGAAGGCCGCGCTTGCGCAGGTGGAACTCGCCATCGAAGCCGCCAGCGTGATCATCCTCGTCGTCAACGTGCAGGAGGGCGTGGTGCCCCTGGACCGCGAGACCGCCGTCCGCCTGCGGCGCAGCGGCAAGCCGGTGCTCGTCGCCGTGAACAAGGTGGATACCAGCCGCGCCGAGCCCGGCACAGTGGAGTTCGCCGAGCTGGGCTTCGAGAAAGTGCTCCCCGTCAGCGCGATCCACGGCGAGGGGATCGAGCCGCTGCTCGATGCCGCCACCGCCCTGCTGCCTTCCGCCGATGCTCCGGGGAGCCCCACCGACGCCGGCGCGCCCGCCCCCGCTGCCGTCAGCCTCAAGCTCGCCATCGTTGGACGGCCCAACGTCGGCAAGTCTTCCATCATCAACGCCCTCACCCAGTCCGAGCGCGTCGTGGTTAGCCCTGTGCCCGGCACCACCCGCGACTCTGTGGACGTGCCCTTCGAGGTCGAGACCGATGGCGTCCGGCAAACCTACGTGCTCATTGACACGGCCGGCCTGCGCAAGACCCGGCGCGTCAACGACTCCATAGAGTTCTTCAGCGTCAAGCGGGCCGAGGATTCCATCGCCCGCTGCGACATCGCCATCCTCGTGCTCGACGCCGAGGCCGGCATCACCGAGCAGGACAAGAAGGTTGCCGACCATATCGTCCAGGAACGCAAGGCGTGCATCGTGGTCGTAAACAAATGGGACCTCATGAACGAAGCGGTGCGGCAGGCGCGCAAGGAGGAGATCGAGCGCCGCGACCGCAAGGAAGGCCGGGACGCCCCGAACGTCATGACCACCCTGTCCGAGTTCGGCGAATGGGTGCAGCGGCACCTGTTCTTTCTGAGTTACGCGCCCGTCATATTCACCTCGGCCAAGTCCGGCTTCCATCTGGACCGCCTGCTCGAAGCGGTTCGCTACGTCGGCGCGCAGCTTCAGCAGAGCATCCCGACCGGCATCCTGAACCGCACGCTGCAGGACGCCGTCGAGCGCCGCCAGCCCGTCAGCGAGCGTGGCCACCGCTTGAAGTTCTTCTACGCCACCCAGGTGAAGCAGGCCCCGCCGACCTTCCTGCTCTTCGTGAACCGGGACGAGCTCCTGTCGGCGCCCTACAAGAAATACCTGGCCGACCAGATGCGCACGGCCTTTGGCTACGAAGGTTGCCCGCTGATCCTGGTGCCCAAGCCCCGCCCCAAAACCATCGAGCCGGTGCGCAAGTTCAGGCCAGCATCAGCTTCGCGCCGGCAATCAGCAGGACGACGGCCAGGAGCCGCTTAATCACCGTGTGCGGGAACCGCCGGCTGCCGTAGTAGGAGCCGAGAGCGCCCCCCATAACCACCGCCACGGCCAGCACGCCCGCCAGCTTCGGCACGTGCCGCGTCGTCGCCACGTTCCCGAGCAACCCCGCCGCCGAGTTGACCAAGATGAACAGGGCAGACACTGCTGCAGCCGCCTTCGTCCGCGCCCACCGCATCAGCAGCAGCAACGGGGTGAGAAAGATGCCCCCGCCGACCCCGGTCAACCCCGACAGCAGGCCCAGCCCCGCCCCGATCCCAAGCGATACGGGCCGCGCCGGCTCGCGCAGCACCTCGTCCGAGCTGGGGTTCACCAGGAAGCGGAGCGCCGAAAGCCACAGCACCACGCCGACCACCACCTCGAAGGCGCGCGCCGGCAGGTTCAAATAGCCTCCCAGAAAGGCCAGGGGAATTGAGGTCGCAGCGAATGGCCAAAACAGCCCCCAGGAGAAATGCCCCGCCCGCCAGAACTGCCAGGCGCCAATGCCCGCGACCAGCAGGTTCAGCAGCAGCGCCGTCGGCTTGATCACCCCCGGCGCCAGGCTGAATAGCGACATCACGGCAATGTACCCCGACGCCCCCGCGTGCCCGACTGACGAATAAAGAAACGCCACGACCAACACGCCAAGGGCAAGCAGTGGAAGTTGTTCGGGTGTCATAGACCAGGTTGGCCCTACACTGCCGTGAGCACGGCTGCCGTTCAAGCTCCGGGTACCCGTGAGCCGTGGGAACATCCAACATCCAACATCGAACTTCCAACACCCAATGGCCGCCGCGGCGCTCGTCATTGACCAGGTCCTCAGTCGCCTCGTAAGTCGTAAAACGTATATCATATATCCTTCCCATTCCGCCATTGACCGCGGATTCCGAAATCGGTTTCCTGCTGCATGGCATCGCCCGTGACTTCGCCCAAACCCATGCTGAATGAGCCGCGCCTGGCAGGTGCATTGGTGCAGCAGGCTCTTTCCCGGCCCGCGCAGGCCGCCGCCGACACCCGGCTGTGGCTGATCCGTCATGCCGAGGTCGAGGCGCGGTATCAGAGTGTGTTCGGCGGTCAGATTGACATGGATCTTTCGCCGCGCGGGCACCAGCAGGCGGCCGCGCTGGCCAGGTATCTGCACGACCGGACCTTCAGCGCTATTTACGCCAGCCCAATGAAGCGCGTGCGGCAGACGCTCCAGCCCTGGGTCGTCAACGGCGTGCCGCGGCCGACCATCGTGCCCGCCCTGCGGGAAGTGGACTTCGGCGCCTGGACGGGCCTGACGTTTGGGCAAGTGCAGGACCGATTCGGGGTGAGCGCCTGGCAGTGGCTCCACGAGATCGAATGCGGCGCGGTGCCGAACGGCGAGTGCGCAGCCAGCTTCCGGGAGCGGGTCGAGCCCTCCCTGCGACAGATCATTCGCAGCCACGCCGGGCAGGAGGTGGCGATCGTGTGCCACGGCGGCGTCATCCGTATGCTCCTGGCCATCCTGCTGGACCTGCCGCTCCCTCGCATGGGCGTATTCCAGATCGAATACGCGAGCATCACCCAGGTGCGGCTGCGGCCCGAACAGACCGAGCTTCAGTTGGTGAACTTCACGCCCTGGCGAGAGCTGGCGCCGTGAACCGCCGGGCAGGCCAGCGCGTCCCGCCTGCCCAGCGCCGCCCGCTTTGGACAGTCTCCATCACGACCTCGGTAGAGGCTGAGGACGCCGTCGCCGAGCTGCTATCCGCTGCCTTTGGACGCCCCGTCGCGTCGTACCACGACCTCGAGGCCGGCCAGACCACTGTCACCGCCTACCTGGAAAGCGGGCCGGGATCGGAGAGCGCAGGCAGAACCGATGCTTCGACGCGGGGGCGCTTTGGGAGAGTGAACCGCGCCTGGACGGGAACATCCAAGATCCAACAGGCCGGGCCGGCGCGGGCATTGGATGTTGGATGTTGGATGTTGGATGTTGGATGTTCCCAAGCCTCATTGAGGGAGGACCTTCGCCGGCGCTTGCGGGCAATCCAGAACTGCGGTCTGAATACCTCCCCTGCCCGCATCTCGCTCGCCCGCGTTCCGTGGGAGGATTGGGCCGAGTCGTGGAAGCGGCACTTCAAGCCCATCAGCATCGGCTCATCGCTGCTCGTCAAGCCGAGTTGGAGCCGCCGCCAGCCGCGCAAGGGCCAGGCGCTGGTGGTGCTCGACCCCGGCCTCAGCTTCGGCACCGGCCAGCATCCCACCACGGCGTTTTGCCTGCAGCAGATCGTGCGGCGGCGCCGGCCGGGCACGGCACAGTCGTTCCTGGATATCGGCACGGGCTCGGGCATTCTCGCCATCGCCGCGGCCCGGCTCGGCTACGCGCCTGTCCATGCCTTCGACCTGGACCCGGATTCCATCCGTGTCGCGCGCACCAACGCCCGGCACAACCGGCTGACGGGGCGCATTCGCTTCACGCGCCAGGACTTGTCCAATGTCCCGGTGTGCCGTCCGCGCAAGTACTTCCTGGTTTGCGCGAACCTTATCTCCACGCTCCTGCTCTCCGAGCGTCAGCGACTTTTGGCCTGCCTGGCGCCCTCGGGCGTGCTGGTCCTGGCCGGCATTCTCGCGGACGAATTCGCGGAAGTACAAGCCGCCTACGAAGCGGCCGGCCTGCGGCTCATCGCCAGTCGCAGGCAGCGGGAGTGGTGGTCGGGGGCGTTTGTAAAGGCTCGCTAGCAGGTAGGAACGCAGGGAGCTGAGCACACAATACCGAAATCCGAAGCCCGAAATCCGAAACAAATGCAAAGGCTCGAACGAGCAATAACCGAAACCTGCGGCGGGTTGGAGCAATGCGTGTCCGGTATGCGACAGGGCGCCGGGTAAGGTGTATCCCGGAGGGACTTATGACCATAGCCCAACGCTTCAGCGTTGGGAACAGCCGCACCGGATGCCGAGTCCCGGAGCGACGGCTGAGCCTGGGCGCCAGCACAGCCCGCTCAGCCGTCCCTTCGGGACTTGGACCGCAGGGCGCAGGTTCCCCAACGCTGAAGCGCTGGGCTATGCTCGTGTGTCCCTTCGGGACAGAGTCTCCCCGGCAACAGGTTGGATTTCCGAAAGGCATTTGGGCTTGGAGTATTGGGATTTGTTTCGGATTTCGGGCTTCCGCCAGCCAGGCCGGTGGTGCGCTCCACCATGGCGGTGCCGGCTTGAAACACTTGACCCGCTCGCGCGCTCTGCTATAAACCCAACCCGCGCGCGTTTGGCCGTAAAAGGGGATGCTCCCTCGCCCGCACGGTGTTAAGTCCAACAGTGACTCTCGAACAATTCAAACAGAGCCCGATATATGTCTAAGCCCGTAACGGTATTTCTTCCCTACGCCGGCCAGGCGCATACCGGCCGGATGATTGACCGGCTGAAGGAGTGCCCGCTCGTCGAGCGCATCTGCCTGCTGAGCACCAGCGCCGCCGGGGAAACGCCGGCCGGCTGCGAGAAGCTGGAAGTCGGATCGCTCTACGCCAGCGGCACGATGCGGGCCCTCGCGGCCAAGGTCAGCACGCCTTACCTGCTGCTGGCGATCCAGGATGCCGGAATCGAGTTCGGCCAGTTCTGCGTCGAGCGGATGCTGTCGGTGGCCGAGTGCACGGGCTCGGGAATGGTCTATTCGGATTACCACGATGTCCTGGACGGCAAACGCGTGCCCCACCCGGTGATCGAGTACCAGGCCGGCAGCCTGCGCGACGATTTCAATTTCGGCCCGGTCCTTCTCTTCGACACCAGGGCCTTCAAAGCCGCCGCGGCTGCGGGCGGGAAGGAGAAGCTCCAATACGCCGGGCTCTACGCGCTGCGCCTGGAATTGTCCCGCGCCCACCCGATCACCCGGGTCGGCGAGTTCCTCTATAGCGTGTCCGCGCCGGAGGCTGGCAAAGCGGATGACGCGCATTTCGCCTACGTGGACCCGAAGAACCGCGAGGTGCAAGTGGAGATGGAGCGCGCCGTGACCGAGCACCTGAAACGCGTGGGTGCCTGGCTCAAGCCCAGGTTCAAGAAGGCAAACATCGAGGAAGGCGAGTTCGCCAACGAGGCCTCGGTGATTATCCCGGTGAAGAACCGCGTGAAGACGGTGAGCGACGCCGTGCGCTCGGTGCTGCAGCAGCGGGCGAGCTTCCCGTTCAACTGCATCGTGGTGGACAATCATTCGACGGATGGCACGACGGAGATGCTGCGCGCCTTCGCGACGGAAGACCGCCGGCTCGTGCATGTGATCCCGGAGCGGCAGGACCTGCTGATCGGCGGCTGCTGGAACGAGGGGGTGCACCACGCCGCGTGCGGGCGCTTTGCCGTGCAGCTCGACAGCGACGACATCTACCGCGACGAGCACACGCTGCAGGCGATCGTGGACGCTTTCCGGACGCAGAACTGCGCGATGGTCATCGGCTCCTACCGCATCACGAACTTCAAGCTGGAGGAGCTGCCGCCGGGCGTCATTGATCACAAGGAGTGGACGCCGGAGAACGGGCGCAACAATGCCCTGCGCATCAATGGGCTGGGGGCGCCGCGCGCCTTTTACACGCCGATCCTGCGGCGAATCAAGCTGCCGAACGCCAGCTACGGCGAGGATTACGCGGCGGTGCTGGCCGTGTCGCGCGAATACCAGATTGGCCGGATTTACGACCCGATCTATCTCTGCCGCCGGTGGGAGGGCAATTCCGATGCCGGGCTCGACGTGGCGAAGCAGAATGCGTTCAACTTCTACAAGGACAAGCTGCGCACGTTCGAATTGATCGCGCGCCAGCGGCTGAACGCCAGCGTCAGCACAGGGACTGGCGTGTCGAAGAAGGCCCGCTCGCCGCAGCCCAAGGCGCGCGCCGCCAAGGCCCGGCGATAAGCCCCCCCGGCTCAGCCATGCCCAGGCCCCTCGATCAGATAGCCATCTCCCAGGCGGAGCTGGCGCCGTTTGCTGCGGATCATGACGCGGCGAGCCGGGCAGCCGGGCTCTTGCAGCAGCAGCGCACGGTTTGGGAGCTATTGCGCAAGGGGTACGACTCCCTGCAAAGCGTGCAAACGCGCGTGTTCGAGTTCGACGGCACCCGGGTGAAGGTACAATTCAACCCGGGGCGCATGACCTCGACGGCCGCCAAGGTGGACCCGCACTCCATTCGCGAGCGGAAGTGCTTTCTTTGCCCGGACAACCTGCCGCCCGCGCAGCGGGGCATCCCTTGCGATGGCGATTACCTGGTGCTGTGCAATCCCTTCCCGATCTTCCCCGAGCATTTCACGATCGCTTCGCTGCACCACACCCCGCAGGTGATTGGCGATTCGTTCGGCGCGTTCCTGAGCCTGACGCGGGACCTGGGCAGCCGCTACACGGTATTCTACAACGGCCCGCGCTGCGGCGCCTCGGCGCCCGATCACCTGCACTTCCAGGCGGGCAACCGCGACTTTCTTCCCATTGACGCGGAATACGGCGCGGTGAAGGCGCGCTACGGGCGGCCGCTCGTCGAGTCGGGCTCACTGCGGGCATGGAGCGCGGAGAAGTTCCTGCGGCGGCTCATTGCGTTCGAGTCGGCGGACGTGGGGGTGCTGCGGCGCGCCTTTGGCGCACTCCTCGACGTGCTTCAGGCGACCACGGCGGATGGCCAGGAGCCGATGCTCAACGTGCTGGGCTTCTACGGCAAAGGCGAATGGCGAGTGCTGGTGTTCCCCCGCGCGAAGCACCGGCCGTCATTTTACTTTCTGGAAGGAGACGACAAGCTGCTGATCAGCCCGGCCGCGGTGGAGTTGGGAGGCATTTGCACCACGCCACGAGAGCAGGACTTTGAGAAGGTGACCAGGGAACATATCCTGCAGCTCTACAGCGAGGTGTGCATGGCGCCGGAGCAGTTTGCGGCGGTTGCGGGCAGGTTGGCATCCAGGTTGGACGACGTCCATTGATAGGAAGGCGGCCACGGCGGCGCGCGACGCACGCAGAACCGCGGGCGTGCCGGCCAGGTCGCCGGGCTTACCGGTATTCTCGCACGACCTCAAACATCGCCAGCAGGTTCTCGATGGGTGTGTTGGCCTGCACATTGTGAATTGTGCAGAAGACGAACCCGCCGCCCGGCGCGAACGTTTCGATGCGCGCCCGCACCTGGTCACGGACTTCCTGCGCCGTGCCGAAGGGCAGCGTCTTCTGCGTGTCCACGCCGCCGCCCCAGAACACCAGCCGGTCACCGTAACGCCGCTTGAGCGTTAGCGCGTCCATGCCCTTGGCCGAGCACTGCACGGGATTCAGGATGTCGAATCCTGACTCGATCACGATATCCAGGAGCGGGGCGATGCCGCCGCAGCAATGCATGAAGGTCTTCCAGGGTGTGTGGTCGTGGATCCAGCCGTTGACGCGCTGCTGGTAGGGCAGGAACAGCTCGCGGTATTTCGCCGCGCTAAGGAACGGGCCGTTCTGCGTGCCGAAATCCGTGCCATTGGTCTGGATGACGGCGGGCAAGCCGTCAATCGTGGCATGCAGGCGCTCCAGGTTCTGTATGGCCACGTCCGCCTGCCGGTCGAAGACGGCCTTGATGTACTCGGGCCGGGTGGCGAGGCTCACATACCATTCCTCGATGTCGCGAATGCCTTTGGGGCGGCCCATGAAGGTGGCCGGCACCAGGGCGATGTCCCCAAAGGTCAGGCCGCCATAGGTGCAGAATAGAGCCTTGTCGGTGGTGCGGGCGAGGCCTTCGGCGAGGCGGCGGTAATGGTCCAGCTCGCTTTGGGGCGTGAGCCCGAATTCCTCAGTGTTGTCGGCGGGGTTCATCCTGGCCTCATCCAGCGGGGCTTGCCGGATGATGGCGTCGAAGAAGTGTCCCCCTGCCGGCATGCGCCCGCTGGGCGGAACGGAGCGATCGTTGCCGGGCCATTGCAGCAGGTCGCCATTGGGCTCGTATTGGGTGTTGAAGTCCTCGGGCACCAGCACGGGCGTCCCATCGGTCAGCCGCCATTCCTTGAACGCCGTTTGCGGGAAGCCAAACATCGTCCCCGTGCCGTGGAGGCTTACGGTATCCACGCCCAGGGCCGTCTGTAGGTCCGGCGCAATTTCCCCCAGCATTTGGTAGATCTCGACCACCTTCACCGGTGTGCCCGGCCGGTCCAAGCCGAGTGCCTGGCGGAGCTTGTAAACCATGCTGACGTGGATGCCGGTTTGGAAACCGCCGCCGAAGTCCACGGGCAGCTTGTCCGGCTCGCGGTGCGAGCAGGCCGTGACAATGCGTTGGCGAGAGGTCATGTGTGTGATGGTTAGTCCACGAGCTCCTTCTCAATCTGTTCGAGGGTTTTGCCCTTGGTTTCGGGCAGCCGTGCCAGGACCATGGCGAACCCGACGCAGCAGATCCCGGCGTAGATCCAGAAGGTCACCGATGCGCCGAGGACAGCGTTGAAGATGGGGAAGGTGTAGGTGAGCAGGAAGCACGCGATCCACAGGAAACCCACCGCGATGGACATGGCGGTGCCGCGAATGCGGTTGGGGAAGATTTCCGCGATGATGACCCAGACCACCGGCGCCAGGGACATGGCATAGCAGCCAATCGCGGCGAGGACCAGCCCCAGGAAGAGCGTATTGGGCACGGCAGAGCCCGCGCCCTTGAGGTGATAGCAATAGCCGATGGCGGTGTAGATCAAGGTGAGGCCGGCAGCGCCAAAGAGCATCAGCGGTTTCCGGCCCAGCCGGTCCACGGTGAAGAGGGCTACAAAGGTGAACAGGAAGTTCACCAGGCCGGTCATGACGATATTGGTAAGCGTGTCGTTCAGGTTGTAGCCCGCCTGCTTAAAGATCTCGCCGGCGTAGTTGAAGATGACGTTGATGCCGCACCACTGCTGGAAAACGGCCAGGAAGATGCCCAGCCCCAGCACCACCAGGACCCGCCGTTCGAACAGTTCGCCCAGGCGCACGTGCCTGTCTTCGTGGACCAGCGTAGCGCGAATCTCCGCGAGCGCCCGGGCGGCGTAGTTCGGGCCGCCAATGCGCGCCAGCGTGCGCTCCGCTCGCTCGCCCGCGCCCGCCTTGGTGAGCCAGCGGGGGCTCTCCGCGACGAAGAGCGAGCCCAGCAGGAACAGGGCCGACGGCACGGCACAGGCCGCGAACATCCAGCGCCAGCCCTGCACCACGTTCCATGAGGCCGCAAAGTCGGCGGCGGACAGACCGCTCGGCACCGGCCGGGCGATGCACCAGTTCACGAATTGCGCCGCGACGACGCCGATGACGATCGTCAGTTGGTTGATGGCCACCAGCAGCCCGCGCCGGGAGGCGGGAGCAATTTCGGAGATGTACATCGGCGAGATGTTGGAAGCCAGGCCGATGCTCAGGCCGCCCAGAATCCGCCAGGTGACGAACGCCGGGAAGCTCTGTGCGAAGGCGATTCCGATGGAGGAGGTGATGAAGTTCGCCGCGGCGAGGATCAGGATGGGTTTCCGGCCAAACCGGTCGCTGAGGGTCCCCGAGGCCAGCGCCCCGGCCAGGCACCCCAGCAAGGCGCAGCTCTGCGCCCAGCCCGTGGGTGAAATGGCATTCGCCTTGATCTTGGCCCAGAAGCCCGCGCCCTGCGCCACCAGCGCCGCCGTGTCTTTGAGGTGGAAGAAGGCCTCGTAGAACTTGGCGGCGCCCCCGATGACTACCCAATCATAGCCGAAGAGCAGTCCACCCATCGCCGCAACGACGGAGATGGCCCAGACGTAGCCGACGTTGATTTCGGCGTCGGCCTGGAAAGGAGGTGAGGATTTATCGGGAGCGGTGATCATAGACGGGCGAGACCCAGTTGTGGCGCTGCAATTTCATGCTGTTGCCGGCGCTGCTTATAACAAGAGAAAGGGGACCGAAGCAAGCTGCGCGTCTCCTCTAAGCCGTATCTATGCATTTGAGAGGGGAGCGCGCGCGCCCACGCGTGCGGTTTCCCGCGGCCTCGCGGGAAACAGAAGGGGCTTGTGCGGCTAACCGTTCAGTGGCTGCTGCCAGCCCGCCACCGACCGGCGAGGGCGCCAGCCGGGACACGCGAGGGGGCGCGTGTGCTCCCCGGTTCCAACTGAATCGTTACGGCTAAGGTCCAGCAACGGAGTGATTGTCCAAGCGGCAGGCGGCATCCGGGAGTGTAAAAAGTGAGAACCGACACCGACACCTGGCTGCCTGAATTCTGTCTCACACCCGATAGCAATTTGCTTGTTTGCGCGCCCGCTGCCCGGAAGGGCGAGCGTCCTCGCGAGCTCTGAATCTGTTCCCTCTTTGCCGGGATGTTTGGGCTCGCGAGGACGCTCGCCCTCCCGAGAGGCCAGTCTTTCAAAAAGGGCTCTTAAGGAACTTGAACCAGGCGGTAGAGCCTTTGCGGTTGGCCCGGCGCGGAGACATCGAAGTAAAGCTGCCACGTGTTGGTCAACGTCACCGTGTCCAGCGTGACCCAGGCGTCTGTCGGGCCAAACTGGTTGATGCAGTCCACACGCCAAGCGTCGCCAAGGCTGCCTATCAACGTGATCGCCGGAACCAGGTGCAGGTCCAGAGACGGAATCACGCCCGGCGTTCCTGTCTGCCACGCCCGGTAGAAGCGCTGCGGCGGGAGCGGCAGGGTAAGATCGAAGTAATATTGCGACGTGCCGGTCACGCTGACGGAACCAAGCGTGGTCCAATTCGGCGCGGGGCTGAGGGAGTCGGCGTAATCCACGTTCAACAAACTTCCGGTTTGGCCCGTCACCTTGACGCCCGGCACCGGCCTGCGCTCGACTGCCGCAACCACATTGAGCATAACCGGAGCGCTGGTGGCTGCGCCGAGCACATTGCTGATCACCACGATGTAGGCACCCGATTGAGAGAATTGCACGTCCGTCAGTTCCAGCTCGCAGTTTGTGCTGCAACTGAGGAGATTGGTGGCGTTGAGATACCAGAAGTAAAACAGCGGCAATGGGCTACTTGCCTTCGCCCCCAGGCCAACTGCCGACCCGGCCTCAGCCGTCTGGGTTTGGGGAGAAGATTGGATGGTGGGCACTTGAATCCACAGTGCGGTCGGACGACCGCTAAACGCTGCGCCCCAGCCCCTAGTCCCAGGTAAATAATAGACGGTCGCATTGTCGGCACCGAGGAACATAGAGTTATCACCAAAGCCGGGAGCATTACCCTCAAAATAGGCACTGCTTAGGCTGGAGCACTCCCCGAACGCATAGCTCCCAATGCGGCTCACGCTGTTGCCTACCGTGACGCTGGTCAGGCTGGTGCAGCCATAGAACGCGCTGTAGCCGATGTCGGTGACGCTGTTGGGGATCGTGACGTTGGTCAGGCTGGTGCAGCCATAGAACGCAGAGTCCCCGATACTGGTGACGCCGTTGCCTATCGTGACACTGGCTAACCTGAAGCACGACTCGAACGCATTGTCCCCAATGTTGGTGACGCTGTTGGGAATCGTGATGTTGGTCAGGCTATCGCACTCACCGAACGCATAATCCCCGATGATAGTGACGCCGTTGCCTATCGTGACACTGGTCAACCTGACGCACGACTCGAACGCATCCTCCCCAATGCTGGCGACGCTGTTGGGAATCGTGACGTTGTTCAGGGCGCTACAGAATAGAAACGCCCCGACTGCGATACTGGTGACGGTGCTGGGGATTGTATAGTTACCAGCTTTGCCACCCGGGTACACGACGAGCGTGGTCTGGTACTTGTCGAACAAGACTCCACCCATACTGCTATAGGCAGAGCTGAGTGCATCTACCGTTATCGCTGTCAGGCTGGAGCAGCCACTGAACGCTCGCATCCCTATGCCCGTGATGCTGTTAGGGATCGTGACACTGGTCAGGCTGGTGCAGTCATAGAACGCATAGTCTCCGATACTGGTGACCAGCAGGCCAGCGATCATGCTGGGGATGGTCACCGCACCGCCAAGGCCGGTGTATCTTGTAATGGTTATGGTGCCGTTATTGGTCGTGTAATTGAACGATAGCGTGGTGAAGCTCTGGTCGCTGCCGTAAGTCAGTCCATAGTCGTTCGTTGCCGCAACGCGGAAGTGATAAGTGACACCGGAGGTTAACCCGGCGAGTGGGGCCGAGAGAGGCAGGGGGGTGGTCCCGCTGCCCATGTCGGTTGCGGCGGCGAGATTACCATAGCTGGTCGTGGTGCCCCACTGGAACCAGGCGGTAGTGGGCCAACCGTTCGGGTTGACCGTGCCGTTGAGCGTGGCGATGTCGGTGGAGACGCCGGTGGCGGGCAACGTCGAAACCTGTAGCAGCCCCAACGTGGTGAAGCTCTGGTCGCTGCCGTAAACCAGTCCGTAGTCGTTCGTTGCCGCAACGCGGAAGTGATAAGTGACATTGAGGGTCAACCCGGCCAATGGGGCGGAGAGAGGCAAGGCGTTGGTCCCGCTGCCCAGGGCGGTCACCGCGGTGAGGTTGCCGTAGTTGGTCGTGGCGCCCCACTGGAACCAGGCAGTGGTGGCAAGGCCGTTCGGGTTGACCGTGCCGTTGAGCGTGGCGCTGTTGGTGGAGACGCCTGTGGCGGGCAACGTCGAAACCTGTGGCAGCCCCAACGCGGTGAAGCTCTGGTCGCTGCCGTAAACCAGTCCGTAGTCGTTCGTTGCCGCAACGCGGAAGTGATAAGTGGCACTGGGGGTTAGCCCGGCCAGTGGAGCGGAGAGAGGCAAGGCGGTCGTCCCGCTGCCCATATCGGTCGCGGCGGTGAGATTACCATAGCTGGTCGTAGTGCCCCACTGGAACCAGGCAGTGGTGGGCCAACCGTTCGGGTTGACGGTGCCGTTGAGCGTGGCGCTGTTGGTGGAGACGCCCGTGGCGGGCAACGCTGAAACCTGCGGCCCCAACGTGGTGAAGCTTTGGTCACTCCCGTAAACCACTACGGGGCTGCTGCTCGCCACTGCCTGGCAATGGTAGATGGTGCCGGGGGTTAAGCCGCTAAGTTGGGCCGAGAAAGGCAGGGTGCCTTCTCCGCTGCCCAGGTTGGTCACCGAGGTGAGGTTGCCGTAGTTGGTGGTGGTGCCCCACTGGAACCAGGCGGTGGCGGGAAACGATGCCGGGTTGACCGTGCCGTTGAGCGTGGCGCTGTTGGCGGTGACGCCGGTGGCGGGCAACGTCGAAACCAGTTGCGAAGGCGTGCCGAAGGTCGCGTCATCGCCGTAAGCGCTTCCGTAAGCGTCGCTCACCGCGGCGCGGTAGTGGTAGGTGGTGCCAGGGCTTAACTCATATGTCCATATGTCCCCCATGATATTCCAAGAGCCAGAGACCCCGGAGATCCATTGGACGTAACCGCCGTAGTTGGTAGTAGTGCCGTAATCAAACCCCATCGTGGCAGGGTCTGGCGAAAACGCGCTGCCATAGAGCCTGACGGCGTACGGGCTGAGCCAACGGTAGGTCCCAGTGGCAGCCCCTAGCTGTCCTTGCCCGCTGGCCTCGTGCACGGGCACCGTGAGGGCCAAGGCCAGCAGGGCCAGCAACGCCAACGGCACCCGCCCAATCCGGCGGCGGAAACGCGTGGACGTGGAGTTACTGGCTGATGTGCTGGTTTTTCTCCGCCGGGGTAAGCTTGTTGAACTGTGCCTGCGACCGGTTCCTGCGTTCAGCTTCCTTTTCATCGAAGACTCCTTTCTCTCCTTTCGTGCGGTAATTGTGGGGTGAGCCAATAGGGGCGCTCCTTCGAGATTGCAGAATCCTCCTGGCGGAATTGGGATAAATCCAACGTCGTCCCACACCCGTCGAGCTGACCGCCGCTGTTGGCTGACGACTTCATGCCCCACACATCCGCAGCACAAGAATCTGCGCCCGCCGCGAATGCGTCCTTCGTGCCGACCCACCCAACCACGAGATTAGCAACCGGCGCAAGGCTGTCAAAGGTTATTTCGCAATACTGATAGGATTTTCTTCTGTGCGCGCCCGCTGCCTGGGAGGGCGAGCGTCCTCGCGAGCCCTGAATCTGTTCCCTCTTTGCCGGGATGTTTGGGCTCGCGAGGACGCTCGCCCTCCCTTTTCAGTCCGGCAGGCAACTCGGGCGGCCTTACACCGCCAGAACCGGGGAGATTGCCGCCAGACGAACATGGGACCGGCGGCTAAGCCGTAACTATGCAATAGCCAAAGCGGTCACTGTCTGGAAGTAATTGCTGGATGCGAAATACCAGCTCGAATCACACCGGACCATCCGGTCACCAAACAGTGACCGAGTTCATTAAGCTCCAAACCGCAGAACAAACCATCCAAATCGGTTTCAACGATCAGAAGGTCAGCGGGCGGGCGGGGCTGCTGACCTTCGCCGGGTTTCTGCCAACCGGAATGGCTGGCCCTCTTGGAGCAGGAAAGGTTGTGCTACATCGTGGTGGCGCGACTGCTCAAACCCGTGCAGCGACTGCTCAAGAAGGATTTGATTTGGACGCCGACCGAGGTGCCGGGCACGGAAGTGGCCGAGGTGTGGCATCAGGAAGTCAACTGGCCGCAGCCGCGACGGCTGATTTTGCTGCGGCATCGGCTGGCCGATAAGCAAGCCGCCGGCCAGCGCACGGGCGGCAAAACGTTGGTGGACTGTCCGGGTTACCTTTATCAGGCGCTGGTGACCAATCTGCCGGTGCGCGTGCCGCCCTTGGAGGTGTGGCGGCAGTATAATCCGCGGGCTGGGTGCGAGGAGGTGATCAAGCAGTTGGATGCGGACTTCGCGCTGCCCAAGCTCTGCCTGCAGAAGTTCTGGAGCACCGAGGCGGCGCTGAGTCTGGCGATCCTGAGCTACAACCTCACCCAATTGTTCCAGCGGCACCTGGGCTGGCTGGACCGGGGTCACGGCGGCCACGCTGCGCTTCCGCTTGTTCACCACCGGCGCCATCCTCAGCCGGAAGGGCGGGGTGACGACCATCCGTTTGGCGGTGCGGGAACCGCAAGAACGGGCTTGGTGGCGAGCCTTATTGGAGAAGACCATCAGCCTGATTCCCAACTGCAATGCAGTAGCGCAGAGTCCGGGATAAAGGCGGCCAGACAAGGCTTTGACCTAGGTTCACGCGATGGCAAAACCACCTTGAAGCACACAAAGCCGAGCGCCGGAGCCCTCGGGACGAAGCGTCTCAGGCGCGCCGCACCTTCGCACCCAGTTGGGGCGGGCCGCGGTGCAGCCGTGCGCTGCGTCCAAAAAACTGCAGCGCTCCTGCATAGTTACGGCTAAGCAGGTTGGGGGATCTGGAGACCACCGGAGCGCGCCGGTCGGGCGCAGCCGCGTCCAACACTGGCAGCGCCGATCGGCCGCGCATGGTTGCCCACATCATTCTCCTCAGGTATAGATATGGGTACAATGGCTCATCTCAGCCCAGTTCTGTTGGCGGAAGACAACCCGAACGACGCCTTGCTCATCCGGAGGGCATTCGAGGAGAGCAATGCCCTGAACGCGGTGCACGTGGTGGAGAATGGGGCGGACGCGATTAAGTATCTCTCCGGCGAAGGGGCTTTCGCGGACCGCCAGGCGCACCCTTTCCCCGTGCTGTTTCTGCTGGATTTGAAGATGCCCGTCATGGACGGGTTGGAAGTGTTGCACTGGCTGCACGAGCACCCGGACATCCCGCGCAAGCTCCCCGTGGTGGTGTTGAGTTCGACGGAGCTGCCGGATGAAACCCAAGTGGCCTATGCCATGGACATCCAGGCGTGCATCGTGAAGCCGCTGGGTTACGCCGAGCTGCGGGAGAGGATTCGCATCCTCAAGGAGTATTGGCTGGACTACGAGGCGCCACGCCTGAGCACAGGACCAGCGGCGGGCGCGGAGTAAAGGTCGGCTAAAAGACTTCCGCCGGCAGGCCGGCCACCTGCCGCACGGTCTGCGCAATGCGGGACAGAACCCTGAGCGGGAGATGCCCGCTGGCCGAGTTGGGCGAAGGTCGGGTGGCTGAGTAAATCTGCACCAGGGCAATCTGCGCGCCCGCATTCTTGAGTTCCAGCAGGCGGTGCGCGTATTGCTCGATCTCCTCCAGCGGCGGCTCCTCTTCGTGAATGGCCGGGAACAAGCTCTGGATCACAACGGGGCGCTCGCGGCCCAGCATGAGGATGTTGGAGAGTATCCTGTCCAGGGGCACCCGCGCGCGGTTGACGCGATTGACGTAGGCCTGGGTGCCGCCGTCGAGTTTGGCCCATATCTCATCGCTCCGCGTCAGGTGCCGCAGTCCCTGCTGTACGTGAGGGCGATCCAGTGCGGTAGCGTTGGTGATGAGGACCAGCTTGAAGAAGGGGAAGCCGCAGAGGGCGCGCACATGCATGACCGCCTGCAAGGCCTCGCCGAAGTGGGGTGAAAGCGTTGGCTCGCCGTCGCCGCTCAGGGCCACATGGCGCAACTGGAGCAACTCGTCCGGCAAGGGGCGATACCAGGGCCGCTCGCGCAAACGTCCGCCGCGCACCAGCGTCAGCGTTTTCCTTAACTCCGCCGCCATCTCCTCCACGTTGAGCTGGATCGCCGGCACGGAGCCGTTGCGGGGCACCTCGCAGTAGATGCACTCGAAATTGCAGTCCTTGTCGGGGTTCATGTTCACGCCCACCGAGAGGCCGTGCGCGCGCGCCGAAACCACCACATAGACGAACTGGTTGTCCAGGAAATCCCGGGGCGAGCCGAACGCCGTCTCCGGGGCGCCGGAGCTGCGCGGCGGGAGCCTCCGCTTCCTCTCGGCGCCTTCTTCGATCACAGCAACGGGTTTTCCGGTCAGTTCTTCCACGACAGCTCATACAGCCTAGGGTTGCAGCGGTTTGCCTACTACACGGGCCTTGCCAAAAGTAGAACATTTTTTGGCTGAAACCGCTGAGTATGTCCCGACAGAGCCAAAGCGGGCCCGCTGTCCGTGCCGGGGGTCGTCCCCTTGGTTGAGCCAGCCCCCGCGGGCGGGGGTCACGCAAGAATTTAATTGCCACCCTGGGTCGAACGGTGTTAATTGGGTGTCAGGGCCGATGCAGACGACAAACTCCAGCGGGCGCGGCGGGGCCTCCCCCCGAGACCCCGGCGCCGAAATTTACATTGTGGACGACGAGCCGATGCTTCTGGAGCTGGCTACGGTGATACTCGAGCCGTTGGGATACCGGGTGAAGACCTTCCGCTCCCCTGAGACTGCCGTTGAGGAGTTCAAGGCTGCCGAACGCCGACCCGCGCTGATCATCACCGATTACGCCATGCATAACATGAACGGCATGGAGCTGATCGAGGCCTGCCGCCGGATTCAGCCTTCCCAAAAGACCTTGCTGCTCAGCGGCACCGTCGGACCCGACATTTACCATGACCTGCCCGTGAAGCCGGATCGCTTCCTCGCCAAGCCCTACCAGGCCAGGCAGCTCGCTGATGCTGTCAAGTCCATGCTGCCGGATTAGCCTGCGTCAAAGGGAACGCCCTCATGAAAAAGCTCATTCTGCGGATCGCCATCGCGCTGGTCGTCCTCGTCATCGCCGCTGTGGTAGTGATGGCTCTCTCCCTGAACTGGGTCGTCAGGAAGGGTGTCCAGACCGTCGGGGGCAACGTCACCAAGGTGGACGTGAAGCTCCAGTCCGTGAACCTCTCGCTGCTTTCCGGCGCGGGCGAGTTCAAGGGCCTGATTGTGGGCAACCCGCCCGGCTTCGGCACTCCCTGGGCCATCAACGTGGGCACGCTCGCCCTGGCCGTCGAGCCCCGCTCGCTGCTCTCGGACAAAGTGGTCGTGCGAACGGTGCACGTCGAGGCGCCGGAGATCACCTTCGAGACGGACCTGCGCGGCAATAACCTGAGCAAGATTCTATCGAACATGGGAGGCGGCGGACAACCCGAGCCGGCCAAGCCCGCCCAGCCCGCCGCGGCTGGCTCAAGCCGCAAGTTCGAGCTGGACGACCTCCTCATCAAAGACGCCAAACTGCACGTCACGGTGAACGCATTAGGCGGGAGAACGGCTACCGTTTCCTTGCCCGAGATTCATCTCCAGGACCTGGGCAAAGGGCCGGAGGGGATCACCGCAGGCGAGTTGACGCGGAGAATCCTCGAGGCCATTGAAGCTAATGCCGCCCAGGCTGCGGCGTCCTCCGTCGGCGATATCGGCAATCAGGCCAAGAATATGGCCCGGGATATGTTGCAGGGAGGCACCAACAGCCTCCAGAATGTCACCCACGGCCTCGGCGGGTTCTTTAAGAAGTAGTTCCCGGCCACTTCGCTCTGCGCCGTCCCCTCGCAGACGGCACCAGGAGCGATCTTATAAACCCTGGTGCTGCTTCGTCCTCGTCCTCGTTATCGTCCTCCTCCCTCGAAAGCAGCGGACCAACCGAGGACGAGGAAGAGAACGAGGACGAGGAGGAAGCCGCGGCGGCATCTATGAGAGGGTCACTACCGTTGCGGCCCGAACACGGCGCACACCGGGCACGGCACATCCACTGTTTGCACGGCGGACTGCAGGCGGCCCGTCGCCTGGTCCAGCCGGAAGACCACGACGTTATCCGAGTCCTGGTTCTCGGCCAGGAGCCATTGCCCGGACCGATCAATCAGGAAGTGCCTCGGCGTCTTGCCCCCGCTGGGCTGGCAGTCCACCCATGAGAGCTTTCCCGTTTCAGCATCCACCGCGAACACCGCGATGCTGTCGTGCCCGCGGTTGGACGCGTAAACGAATCGTCCCGAGGGATGGACCTGCACCTCGGCGCCCGATTTCGCCCCGGAGAACCCCGCGGGCAGCGTGGAGAGCGTCTGCAACTCCTTCAGGCTGCCGCTCCTGGCGTCATACGCAAAGACCGTCAGCGCCGCGCCCATTTCGCTTATCAGGTAGGCAAAATGGCCATCGGCACTGAACGCAATGTGCCGCGGCCCCAGGCCGGGTTGGACCGTCGCGAACGGGGGCTCGTTGGGCAGCAGAACCCCCATCGCCGGCTCCAGCCGGTAAACCAGCACCTTGTCCAGCCCCAGATCGCAGGTCAGCGCGAACCGGTTCGCCGGGTCGGTCGTGATGAAATGAGCGTGCGGGCCTGACTGCCGCTCCCGGTTGACACTGCCGCCCTCATGCTGAATGACCATGATCGGAGGCCCGAGATTGCCGTCGGCCGTGATCGGCAGCGCGGCAATGCTGCCGCTCCCGTAGTTGGCTACTAGCAGCCACTTCCCGGCTTTATCCACGGACAAATGGCATGGCCCCTCGCCGCCGGACACTTGCTGGTTCAGCAGCTTCAAGCGCCCCGTCGCCGCGTCAATGCGGAACGCCCGGACGGCCCCGACGCGTCTCCCGCCCACGTTGCTCGTCTCCCCCACCGCATAAATGAACTGTCCGCCGGGGTGCAGCGCGAGGAAGCTTGGCCCCGTCGTGCGCACGGCCAGCTCCGCCGGCCCCAGCCTGCCGGTCGCTGGGTCGAACTGGGCCATGTAAATCCCCTTGCTCTTGGCGCCGGTGTAGGTGCCGAAGTAAACGCGCAGGGGGCTGGTGGAAGCTGTTTCCGCGGCCATGCCGGCAGAGTAAAGCAAGCCAGGGGCGATGCCACACCAAAGAGCCAGACGCAGGAGCCGCAATGTCATGCGGCTAAAGAGCATGGTTCGCCTGTTCACTCAATGAATATTCGGGATGCGCGCGCCGTGGACCTGCTGCGAGCTGTTGCCGGCCTGCGCGGCGGCCGGCAAGATACGGGCCTACTTTCGGCAGCGGCGGGAGAGCATCAGGCACACCGCTCCCAACCCGGCGAGCGCCAGCGCGGACGGCTCGGGCACCATTGTGTATTGATCGAGCACGGTGTCCACAACCTGGTATGTCGCGCTGTACGTGCCGCTTTGAATGGGCGTCTGCGTTACCAGTGAATCGTAGGCGGTCTGATTACCGCTGGTGCCCGTGCTGAACACGTCGAAATCGAACGTCACCCCCGGCGTAAGCGCCAGGTTCGCCCCAAAGTCACTCAGCGGGACCGTCAGGCTGATGGAATTCGGGGTGCTGGTGGAGGGTTGCGAGGACATGGGCTGGCCGCTGGACACCGTGTTGATCTTCGTCCAGACGCCCGCGGGCGTCGTGGAGCCGGGCGTTCCGTACACGTAATCGTTGAACCCGTAGCTCGTATAAGGGCTGGCTACGGATCCAGAGCCACCGGCCCCGAACACGCCTATGAAGTCCGTCATCCCGCCGAAGGAGGTGTCAAAGGCGATGGAGCGGCCATAGGCATTTCCGTGGGTGCTGCTGGCGGAGGTGTCGCCACCGGCGCTCGGATTCCCGGTGGTGATGCCAATGATGTAATTGAAGGCGCCACCGGTGGCCAGGTTCCCTCCCGGATTGACGTCGAGCGTGAGGTAGAGATTATTCGCGTCGTTGGAGACGGTTACGGACGAGAGGTCGCGCAGCAAGTTGGCGCTCCCTTGCTGGTCTCCCAGCGCGTCGGTGTAGGTTGTGCCGGCGCTTCCCGATTGGTATATCGTGCCGCCGCTCGCCGAACCAACAGCGATGGCGAGCACGCCCAACCCGAGTGCGAGTCCGCTACAGGATTTCCTGGTTTTCATGAATGCAAGGTCTTTCGGTGTTGCAGCTTTGTCTTGCTGACGGGAACAACTGTGGGCCGATCCTACCTCGGCGCGGCGGACAATGCAACTCCCAATTACTCAATGACGAATCACGGCGTTCAACGAGCAGATAGGCGGTTCAACAGCGGCATCCAGGCGCAACGCCGCCATCGGACATAGTGCCGCCGTCGGACGGCTCCGGCCAGGATCGAGGCGCGCTAAGCTCCTGAGGCGCAGGAGCTTGCCTGTGGCCTTGGCGCTTCACGCTCGGGTCGAACCCAAGCCTGAGCGGTGTCCCGCCATCGAGGCCCCTGTGATTGCCCGGTGTGTCTCCCATGTGGGTCGACCCACATGGGAGATACACGGGGGAATCACCTGGTACACGCCGGGGAGACAGAGGGAAGACGCCGGTGCCTGGGAATCGGCCCAGAGCGGTTTGCCGGTGGAAAACTACGTAATGACAATGGGTTACGGTGGCGTTACTACGTTAGGGCGGCGTCACCCATGTGCGCCTGTCTCCGGGCACAAAAGGCAACACGCACGCGGGTGGCGACCCTACCGGGAATCGAACCCGGGCTACCGCCGTGAAAGGGCGGTGTCCTAACCGCTAGACGATAGGGTCGGCAGCGTGGGCAGCAATATATCCGGCCTGCGCAGGTTGTCACGAAGCAAAACGGGAACGGCGGGGGACAGAGCGTATGCCTGCGGCCTTTGGAGAGCAGGGTAGGCGACCCCTAGAATAAACCTTGCATTGTCCCCGACAGGCGCTCAAAGTCGGTCCATCTGATTGCAACCGCTAGCCACGAGCATGAAGACCGTTTCGGTTGTCTCCTTTCTGCTTCAACTCCTCATTGCGCCCGCGTCGCTGCTGGCCCAAACGACAGCTTTCACCTACCAAGGCCGACTCCTTGACGGCGGCCAACCAGCCAACGGCAGCTATGATTTGCAATTCAGACTGGCTGACGCCCTAACGAATGGCAACTACATCAGTAATTCGCTCACCAACGCTCCCGTAATAGTCAGCAATGGACTCTTCATCGCAGCGTTGGATTTCGGCGGAGGGGCCTTCGACGGGTCGCTGCGGTGGTTGGAGATTGGCGTGCGACCAAATGGGAGCGCGCTTGACTATACCGTACTGAGCCCGCGCCAACTAATTAATGCTACGCCTTACGCCGTATTTGCCAGCGCTGCCTCGAGCGCAACGATTGCCGCGAGCCTTGTGCCGGGGGCGGAGGTCGTAGCTGACGGGGCAGGCATTACGAATCTCAATGGTGCACAGATCCGACCAGGCACCATCAGCAGCAACCAACTGGATGGGGCAACGGCAGCGCAGTTGGCGCTCGCGGGGGTCGGAGGGGGCGGTTCTATAAAGGTGGGGAGCATCCTGACAAACGTGACGCTGGCCGACGCTTCGGCTGTGACGTTCTTACTGGTGACGAATGATAGCTGGCGTGGCGGGCCGTTCGACACTCTGGACCTACTGCTGGGAGTTCCGGCGGGAAAGGTGGTCAATTCACTTTGGTATGCGCAAGATAATCCCAATTTTTTCTTCAACATGCAGTTTTGGCCGCACCACGGCCTTTATAGTGGCGACGCTCCTGAGATGGTCTTTGACATCAGCACCGGCAACCTGTGCTACTACTATCAGTCGATACAGTGGGCCAATCCGACGACCTTGGTGCCCAGCTTCGAACATTGGGTAACTGGCAATACCCCGTACGTAAAAGGTGGTGTGACCAACTGGAATGTGCGCGAGTCTCAGAGTCTCTGGCAGTTTCAGGCGCATATGACCACGAACAGTTGGGCTAATTGGTTCTACACTGGTTCCGGGGGGCAGGACGACAACTATGTTCCGTCCATACTGTTTCGCGGGCTGGAGGATGGGAATGGGAGCGGAGCGTGGGTGTTTTACGATGCGTTCGACGCCGAGCCGGTGGGGAAGTATCCGAACACGCATCGCAACTACGACACGGCGATTGAGCGGATGCGCATAGTAGTCGGTCCGGATGCTACTAACGCCGCGTTGATCGTAAATGGGCCCATCGAGGCGACTAACGGGTTCATCCTTCCGCCGCAGCCGACTTCGAGCACAAACATCGGCGCAATCTGGATTTGGAACAGCAATAACGCTGCGATATACGCCAGAGGCACAAACGGCATTGACAAGCTAATTGTTGGGTGGCCATGAACTATCTCGCTCAACTAGGGTGGCGAGCGACTCTCAGGGGGCTCGGGTTTATCCTCTTAACGCCGTGAAAGGGGTGCTTGCCGACAATAGGGTCGGCAGCCTCCTTACTACGCCGGTTGCAGGATGGGCGTAAAGGCCGAGTTGTCGAGCGTCGCGGCGTCGCGTCCCAGCCGCAGGTCCCGGCGCAGCCGGAACGAGGCCCATACGGCCAGGGCCACGTTCTTCACCAGGAAGAACAGCAGGACAGGGATGATCAGCGGCATCCGACGGTGCGAGGTCAGCGGCGGCAGCGAGGGATCAACGATCAGCGACCAGCCGGCGCTGATGGCGAGCGCCAGCGCCAGCGGGAGAAGTTGCACCAGCCCAATGCTCCGGGTGATGGCCGCGAACTTGGTCCGCGCTCGCAGGCCGAAATACATTCCCACCCAGCACAACGCCAGCACTTCCAGGATAAGGTTCACAGCGATGAGGAAGGTCGGCGAGACAGACCACACCTCGACGCCGGAGGACATCGAGAGGTCCCACAAGACGGAGATCAGGGAGGGCGCAGCCAGGAGCAGCACCGCGAACAGGGGCCAGGTCAGCGCATTGCGCAGCACGCGCCATTGGCCGGCAAGGATGTTCCGGCTGCCGACCGGCGAGGTCAGCAGCAGCTCCAGGTCCTGCTGCTGGCGGGTATCCAGGAAAAAGCGCCCGCCCGCCCACGCCAGCAGGCCGCCGCCGAACAGCGCGAGCACCAGCCCGCCGAACGACATCAGGCCCCACGGGCTCCCGGGCTTGCCGCCATTGCCGAACATGGAGCCCAGCGCGCCGAATTGGGCGAGGAAATCCACCGCCACGGCGAACCAGACGAGGCCCTCGGGCGGCCGCATTTGGCGCACGCGCCACTCGATGGGATCGGCGTCCCACGGGCGCGGATCCGTCAGCCACGAAGCATGCGCCGCAGCCGGCTGAGGCGCCCCGACCTCGGCAGCGGGTTGGATGACCGGCGGCGCAGCGCGGTAACCGGCCCGTTCGCAAAGGGCCCATGCGTCCTGCGGTTCGGGCGCGCGCACCTGCGCGTGCGGCTCATCCCGCCAGTTCGCGGCCAGCGACCGGGCCGCTTGCCAGAGGATCAGCCAGCCGATCACGTGCGTGACAATGAACCAGCAGACGAAGAACGAGTTGAAGAGTCCCAGCACCTGCACCACCGTGCCGAAGACGATGGGGGAACGCGCGGCGCTGATCCAACCAACCAGCGCGAACAGCCGCATGAACGGCACCCGCGCGCTGCTCCAGGACTCGCCCATCACCTCGGGCACAAATGTGAGCGCGACAATCAGCGCCAGCGTCGCCCCCATCGCATGGCGCCGCTCCCGGAAGACAGCCGACATCCACAGCCCCGCCGCCAGCGACACAAATAGAGTGTTCAGCAAGCCGATGCCGGTCATGGCCGCCTCCCCTCCTGTCACGCCGCCTACGAGCACGGTGAACATCAACACCGGGGAGCAGGCCAGCAGCAGGATAAAGCACGTCAGTCCGCAGGAGAGCAGTTTTCCATACACAAGCTGCGCGGGGCTGACGTGCGTCAGCAGCAGCAGGCTCAGGGTCCCCTCCCGGCGTTCGCGGCTGATCGCATCGGCGGTGAGCAAGCCCATCAGCAGCACGGCGATGAACAGCAGCCAGGTCATGTTCTCCAGCAGCATCGAGCCGTTGATGGTCATGGGGGGCGGGGTGGCGGCCATCATCGGCACGCGCGGGCGCGGGGCGATGCCGTAGCGTGTGAGCAGGTCGTAAGCCTGCAAGGTGAGCACGAGCGCCAAGGCGCCCCGCAGCCAGGTGAAGACCGGCCGCCGCGCGCCGGAGCGCAGTTCCCGCTCGACCAGTGGCGGCAGTCTCATTGGAGCCTCGCTATGCCTCAGACCGGCTTGCGACCGGCCAACACACAATACCAGCACCCGAGCCGCGCCGGCAAAGAGAATTATGCGTTAAGGGCGCTTCCACAGCGCGTATGCATGAAGGTTCAGGTGATGTTTGGGGGGCGGTTGGTTACAAAGGCAAAGGCCTTAGCCAGATTGTCCTCGCCCATGGCGGCCTGGAAGTCGGTGAGCCAAAGCGAACGGGGCTTGGGTTGCCTCTCC
>DATKNZ010000222.1:0-16024 GCA_035541055.1 Candidatus Acidiferrum sp.
CGAGGCCATCATGAAGTTCTTCCAGACCGGCGTAGCTCCTGTGCAGCCGGAGGAAACGGTCGAGATCATCGCCTTCATGGAGGCCGCGGACCTGAGCAAGGCCCAGGGCGGCGCGCCGGTCAAACTCAAGGACGTGATCAAGCAGAATGGCGGCCCGCTCTAACAACGCCTTCTGTATGAACTTCGATCCGCGCCGCATGCCCCTCACCCCTTCGCTCTCCCCATCGGATGGGGAACGGGTGGCCGCAGGCCGGGTGAGGGGGAGGCCCATGGTCCATTTGCAGGGCCGCGGCATCGCCGGGTCCTGCTTGCTGCTGGCCCTTTGCTGCGCTTGCCTGCTTTCGTCCGCGCCCGCCTCGACCGCTGCCGCCGAGGCGCCCGTCGCGCCGCGCTATAACGTCCTGTTCATCGCCATCGACGACCTGAACGTCTCGTTGAGCTGTTACGGGCATCCGCTGGTGAAGTCGCCGAACATTGACCGCCTGGCGGCGCGGGGCGTGCGCTTCGACCGCGCCTACTGCCAGTACCCGCTTTGCAACCCGAGCCGCAGTTCGCTGCTGAGCGGCCTGCGCCCGGACACCACCCGCATCTACGGCAACGGCATTCCCATCCGGGACCGCTTTCCGCAGATCGTGACGCTGCCGCAGATGTTTAAGAACCAGGGCTATTTCTCGGCACGGGTCGGCAAGATCTTCCATTACGGTGTGCCCGACCAGATCGGCACCAGCGGCCTGGATGATCCGCCGTCCTGGGACCAGTTCGTCAACCCCTGCGGGCGGGACAAGGATGAGGAAGCCGACGTCATCAACTTCACGCCCGACCGCCGGCTCGGCGCCGCGCTGAGCTGGATGGAGGCCAAGGGCACCGACGGGGAGCAAACGGACGGTAAGGTCGCCACCGAAGCGATCAAGCTGCTGGAAGCGCACAAGGACCGGCCGTTCTTCCTGGCGGTGGGCTTCTACCGGCCCCACGTGCCGGACGTCGCCACCAGCCCTTACTTTAAGCTATACCCGCTGGAGAAAGTCACGCTGCCGGACGAGCCGCCCGAGCACATTACGAATATCCCGCCCATTGCTTTGACCTGTCAGCCGCTCAACTATGGGCTCGACCCGGTGAAGCTGCGCACGTTCAAGCGCGCCTACTTCGCCAGCATCAGCTTCGTGGATGCGCAGGTAGGCCGGGTCCTCGACACACTGGAGCGGCTCAAGCTGGCCGACCACACCATCGTGGTGATCTGGGGCGACCACGGCTGGTCCCTGGGCGAGCACGGCCAATGGCAGAAGCAGTTGCTATTCGAGGAAGTGGCGCGCGTGCCATTCATGATCGCCCTGCCGCAGGCGAAAGTGACCGGCGTGTGCCGTCGCACCGTGGAGTTGGAGGACATGTATCCCACGCTGGCCGACCTCTGCGGGCTGACGCCCCCGGCCAATCTCGAGGGCAAGAGCCTGCGCCCCTTGCTGGAGAACCCCGAGGCGCCGTGGAACCGGCCAGCCTTCACTCAAGTCGTGCGTGACCGCGACCGCAAGCGCCATATGGGCTACAGCATTCGAACCGAGCGCTGGCGCTACACGGAGTGGGACAGCGGGGCCGCCGGCTCCGAGCTGTACGACCAGGACGCCGACCCGCACGAATACCATAATCTGGCCAAGGACCCTCAGTACGCCGGCACGGTCGCCGAATTGAGCGCGCTTCTCCCGAAGGGCAAGCCGACGGACCTTCCCGCACCTGCGCAGAAGAAAAAGAAGAAGGCGGGGTAGGCGGACGAATCGTAGGTAGGGACGCCTCGCCGAAGCGTCCGCTCATGCCGCCGCCACCACGCGGACGCCTCGGCGAGGCGTCCCTACCAGCCTGCTCTAATCGGGCCGCTCCGCCCGGCGCCGGCGCACATGCTCGAAGAATTCCTCCGCCACGATGCAGCCGACGCATCCGGGAGACCCGCAGTGGCACGGGTAAGACTGGTAGTCCTCCAGGTCATATCCGTAGTTGAAGGTGATTTCCTCACCGGGCCGGATATCCCGTACGGCGACGAGCCAGATACGCTCCTGTTCACTCTGCGCTTCGCAGTTCGGTGCGCAACTGTGGTTGATGAACCGCGCCGGGTTCCAGGGGACATGGCCGTCCAGGTCCTCCTCGTCATTCAGCGCGAAGATGTATTCATTATTCCCTTCACAGCGGAGCACCGACTCGGCTTTGGTGATCCGCTCCCCGATGTATTCTATGACGCGAGCGCCCGCGGGAATCACCGACGTGGCAAAGGCGCCCGTCCCATGAATGGGAGACTTGTCGAACCGGAGCACGGGCATCTCGGTCATTAGGCGCGTTTTAAGGGGAGGGGAGTGCGAATCCATATTTGCGCACAAACTCCTCCGCGGGAGCGCGGATTTCCACCGCTCGCCGTGTGAACGGGTCAAGGTATGCCAGGCCTACAGCTCGAAGCGCCAGCTCAGGATGCCCCCCGCTAAGCGCCCCATAGAGCTGGTCACCTAACACCGGGTGGCCTGACGCCGCCAGGTGCACCCGGATCTGATGCGTCCTGCCGGTAAGAGGCCGCGCCTCGACGAGCGAAGTCGCCCGCCTTCGCTGAAGCACGCGGAATTGCGTTTCGGCCTCCTTCCCGTGCCGGGTATCCACCCGCATTTTGGCCACCTTGCCGGGGTCCGTCGCCAGCTTCAGCCGGCAGGTCCATTGGACTTGCTCGGGCACCCCGCGAGCGACGGCCCAATACGTTTTCTCCATTCGCCTGCTTTCGAACATCTCGCTGAACGTCCTGAGGGCGCCGGGGCTTTTGGCCAGCAGTAGGATGCCACTGGTCTCGCCGTCCAACCGGTGGACAAAGCGCAAGTATCTGATACTACGCGAGCGCGCCCAGAAGTCGCCTGCGGCAACGGAGGATTCGAGCGCCGCCTGCAAGTTCCAGCCGGTCTGCTTCCATGAAGAGGGGACCAGCAGCCAGCCCGCCGGCTTGTCGATGGCCAGTACGGACCGGTCCTCGTGCAGGATGGGCATCCGCTCGCCGGTGGGCAATTCGACCTGGTCTGGCTTGGCCACGGCCACAGATTAAGTGGCCCTGCCGCCGGCGACAACACGGCTGATTTGTGCTGACCATCGTTGCAACCATTCAGGTGGCGTAAGCCTCCGGCTTGCGATCGTCCCAACCATCCTCTGGATTGTTGAGTGGTACGTTGGGCGCGCCAACCCGGAGGGTTGCCGACACAAGCGCAAGCGGGAGACTTACGCTACTACATTAATGAGTGACCCGGTATTGCGGCGCACGCGCCCAGGCCCTATGCTGGGTGCGACCCGAAAAGTGCTTTTAACTGCAGCGACCGGAACACCGCCGGCGGGGGCGACTCCCGCCTGGGAGAACCCGTTATGAAGCGAACCATGCAAGCCAGTCAAAGCCGAACGCCGAAGCCGGCTGGACGCACATCCACCCCCGTTTTCGGGGGCAGGATTCATCCCGTGATCATCTATCCGTTCCACCCGGTGGAGGACTATGGCGACCTCAAGGCGCTTTATACGCTGGTCGAGCGCGTTGGCGCGGATGCGAAGCGATACGCCCGCCCGATTACGGTCATGGACCGCAAGACGCATTATGGGCAACACACCGCGGCGCCGTTCGTGGAATTCAGGACCGGGACCCTGGCGCGGTGCGGCGATGTCCTGGACGCCTGGTGCGTGGACACCTGCCAGATGTGGTATGTCGGGCTGGGCGCCGCCTTCGAGCGAGGCAAACCGGGTGACATCTATTGGCTGATCCCCGGCGACTTCAATTACGGCAGCCATGCGGGGCAGGAAGTTCTGGGCGAGTTGCACGATCTGCCGGAAATCATTCTGGAGCTGGAGCAGGACCTGTGCATCGGGGAGATTGCGACCGACCATAGCAACTCCAAGCAGTTGATTGATACCTACGGCACGTTCGCGCTGCTCTACAATTGGTTTCCGGCAGAGGCGCAGGAGATCCGGCAGTACACGGAGCGGCCCAGGTCGGAGTTCTTCGCCCTGAGCCATGAGTTCCTGGCCGACGTGCTGGCGCGGCGATGGTATCCGTACGAGCAAACCGTGGTGATGTTGCTGCAGGCGGTGTTCCAGCGCCGGCGCATCAGCCGCTTCTTCGTGGGGAACATCTCCGACCTGCCGGAAGGGCGGGAGCCGCTGGCCTCGGCCCTTGCGCAGGTGGAACGCACCGAGCGGGTGCTCAAGTCCGTCTGGTGCGAGCGCCATGAGTCGGAGCCCAACTGGATCGCGCGCTACCGCGCATTGGAGGAGCAGTCGGAGCAGATCCGGCGCGCGGCGCTGACCATCCTTCAAAACCTCCTGCCCTGAGGTGCCCGGATGAGCGCGTTTGGTTTCAGCAGGTGTGTAAGGGGGTAACCATGATGCATTCCATGAATTACAAAAAGCCCTTGCGGGCCGTGAACTTCGTATGCCATGCACCGCAGGCGCGGGCGGTGAGCCTGGTGGGTGATTTCAATGCCTGGGACCCTGCGGCGCACCCTATGAAACAGATGCCCGACCGCTCGTGGCTGCTGACGGTGGAGCTGAAGCACGGCCACCACCGTTATGCCTTTCTGGTGGACGGTGTGCTGACCCTCGACCCCCACGCGCAGGGCATCACTCGCAACGACAAAGGCGAGCGAGTTTGCCTGGTCCCGGTCAGTTGAGCCGGATTGGCTATTGGCGATTGGCTATCGGCTATCCTCAATCCTGCAGGGTAGGGACGCCTCGGCGAGGCGTCCGCCGCCGCCACAACACGGACGCTTCGGCGAGGCGTCCCTACCTGTTTGAAATGTCCGGGTTAGAGGCGCGCAGCGCCTTGACTTCGGCCAGCGCGTGGAGGAACAATTCGCGCCGTGAACACTATGCCTAAGCAGCTTCTCGTTCTCGCAGCGCTCCTGGTCCTGAGACTTGGTCTGGCACAGGGGTTGGAGCCGAAGCCGGCCGACCCGAGCCTGCAACCCTTCGAACCTGTCAAGGCGCCCCAACCTGCAGGGCACCTGCTCAAGCACGGCGACCGGCTTGCCATCTGCGGCGACTCAATTACCGAGCAGAAGATGTATTCCCGCCTCATCGAGGACTACCTGACGGTGTGTGTGCCGGAGCTGAACATCAGCGTGCGACAATATGGCTGGGGCGGCGAGACCGCGCCGGGCTTCCTCGCGCGCATGACGAACGATTGCCTGCGTTTCAAGCCTACGATCGCCACCATGTGCTACGGCATGAACGACCACGAATACCGCCCCTATGAGGACCGCATCGGGCTGAAGTATCGCACGAATTCCGCGGCGATTGTCGAGGCCTTCAAGTCGCACGGCGCGAGGGTCATCCTTGGCTCGCCGGGATGCGTGGGCAAGGTCCCCTCCTGGCGGCACAATACCAATAGCACCGTCACGGACCTGAATCTCAACCTGTGCCAGCTCCGCAACATAGACATTGATCTGGCGCACAAGGAGGGAGTCCGCTTCGCCGACGTCTTCTGGCCGATGCTCACGGGCGAGGTCGCCGCGCAGAAGATGTATGGGACCAACTATGCCATCGCCGGGAAAGACGGCGTGCACCCCGGCTGGGCCGGGCATCTCGTGATGGCCTACGCATTCCTGAAGGCGATGGGGCTCAAGGGCGACATCGGAACCTTCGTGGCGGATGTGAACAAGAGCAAGCTGGTAGCCTCGAAAGGCCACGAGGTGCTCTCGGCCAGGGACGGCGTGTTCCAGATCCGGAGTTCGCGCTACCCTTTCTGTGCCTGTGCCCCGCCCAACGTCCCCGACGGCTCATATCCCGCTTGCAGCACCGACGACCCGCAACGCGACACCAGCATACAATCGGGAATGACGCTGGTCCCGTTCAATGCCGACCTCAACCGGCTCACCCTTGTCGTTCGCAACGCCCGGGAAAAGAATTACAAGGTGACCTGGGGCGACGCGAGCCGGACCTATACCGCCGACCAACTGGCGCGGGGCATTAACCTGGCAGGGGAGTTCGAGGAGAACCCGTTCAGCGCCGCCTTCGCGCAAGTGGATGCCGCGGTGGCCGCCAAGCAGTCCTTCGAGACCCGCCAGATCAAGCAGGCGTTCCGGAGCGAACAAGCTAAAGCCGATATGGAGGCCGTGGTGGCCCAGACAGAGAAAGAGCGTGAACCGCTGGTCGAGGCCATCAAGGCGGCGGTCGTGCCGGTGACACACACCCTCAAGATTGAGCCTGAGTAAGCGCGCGATCAGCGCGCCGGCCACTGCGCCGCCTCGCGCACTCGTTCCAGGATCGTCTCCGCCATCAGCGGGTGGGTGCCGACGCTCGGGGAGTACCAGACCAGGTGGTTGCGCGCCTCCGTGGGGTTGCGCCACGTTGGCAGGCCCTTGGCCAGCCGCTGCTCCACCACGCGCTTCGGCTCGCCCAGCAGCACCGGTATGTCTTCCCGCACGTGCAGGCCGTCGCTGATGAAGAAGGGCACCACGACCATACCGCGGCTCTCGGCCAGCTCGTAGCAAGCGCCGATGCGCGGCGCCTCCTCCAGGAACACGGCGTGGACCCCGGCATAAAGCTTATGCGCCCGGAGAATCTCGACCTGTCGCTCGATGGCCTTGCGCGAGTTCTCGTCCTGCTCCGTGCCGTGCCCTGCGACGAATAGCGTCAGATCCTTCGGCTCCGGAGCACGCGGGAAGGGGAACCGCTCCACCACCTCGCGGGCCCGGCGCAGGAGAACCGCCGTCATGCTCTCGTGTGTGCCGACGGGCTTGCAGTAGAACAGGGTCGCGGCGCCGCGGCGTTGCACACGCGAGGGCTCGTCCTGCCCTTCCCCCCGCAGCCCGAGCGCCTGGGGGATGACTCGCTCGCTGAAGAAGCCTTCGCTGATGAAGAGCGGCGCGACGAACACCCGGGCGGACGACACGCCCGCCAGGACGTCGTCCAGTTGCGGCGGCTGTTTCCAGAATGCCTCGCGCACCTCGGCGAACAGCCCGCGGCAGCGCAACTCCGCCGCGTGCTGGAACACCGGCGCGCTCGACTCGGCGTTGAGCGTCGTGCCGTGTCCCAGCACCACAAGTGTTGCATCGGGAAATCGGTCCTGACCCACGCGCCTTGCTTTAGCCCAGGCGTCGCTCCTTCGCAAGCCGGGCGGGGATGCCGGCGGGCGCCTGAAAGTGCCCGTTTGGGATGGTCCGCGGGTGGTTCATAAGCCCCTATCCATCAGTGGTTTGTGAGCTGCACAGGATTGTCTCTTTCGCCCAGCTCCGAACGTGCCCCGAGGCGCGTAAATACTGACAGGACAGGTACTTGCGATGGGGTTCCTCCATTCCGGGCTTCACATCTCGGGCCTGCCATCCACCGACTTGCCCGGTTTGGCCGGTGGCGGCCTCTTGTGGCCCTGCCGAGTGCCCGGTGTATCTCCCATGTGGGTCGACCCACATGGGGGATACACTGGCCAATCATAAGGGAACCAAGCCATACACAAGCCAGCCTGATCGGGCCAGGAAGCGCGGGACCGCAAACCGTCGGATTCCGGGTCCAATGGGCCAGGCCCTCCTCCTCGACCTGCCCCGCGAATCCGGCGAAAAGCGTTGTCAGCGGCGGCACGAATTCCTATAGGTGCTTCGGTGGATCGAGCGCGCAAGTTCCGGGCCGCCCAGGCTTTGGCCGGGCTATCAGCACTGCCCGGGCAAGCTCCACGTGCGCAGGAAGCCGCCTCCAGACACAAGGGGAGCAAATGACCCGGATGCCCAAGCCCTCCCTCGCCATTTGCCTGCTCCTGGTGCTGGGCACCCTGGCCGCGTACTGGCCGATCACACGGCACGAGTTCGTCAACTACGACGACACCGATTACGTGACGCAAAACGCCTACGTGCAGGCCGGCCTCAGCGCCAAAGGCTTTGCCTGGGCCTGGACCAGCGAGGTCGCCCGCAACTGGCACCCCGTGACCATGTTCTCGCACATGCTGGACTGCCAGCTATTCGGGCTGCGCGCGGGAGGGCACCATCTCACCAGCCTGCTCCTGCACGCCGCCAACGCGGTCCTGCTCTTTCTGTTGCTTAGGAGCATCACCGGCGCCACGTGGCGCAGCGCATGGGTGGCCGCCCTGTTCGCCCTGCATCCGCTGCACGTCGAGTCTGTCGCCTGGGTCGCCGAGCGCAAGGATGTGCTCAGCACGCTGTTCTTCCTGCTGACGCTCTGGGCTTATGCCAGCTACGCCCGGCGATCCGGGTTGCGGATCCGGGAGACGACAGTCAACCCGCGACGCACCGCGCAACACGCACCACGCAACACGCCCGTTGCGCCACGTGCCACGTCTCGCACCGCTGCGTTCCTTTTCTACGCCTTGGCCCTGCTCCTCTTCGCCCTGGGCCTCATGAGCAAGCCCATGCTGGTGACGCTCCCCTTCGTCCTGCTGCTGCTTGACTACTGGCCCCTGGGCCGCTTCACCAGTCTTGAGTCTCAAGCCCAAAGGCTTGGGTCTAAAGTCTCAAGTCTTGCGTCCAAGCAAGAGACAACACGCACCACGTCCCACGCAACATTCGACCCGCGCCACGCTCGTAAATCGCAAATCGTAAATCGCATATTGGAAAAGCTGCCCTTTTTCGCGCTGAGCGCCGCCTCGTGCGTCGTGACCTTCCGCGTACAGCAGAAAGGGGGGGCCGTGCTGGACGCAGTGAACCTGCCGCTCACGGCGCGCCTGATAAACGCCGTTGTGTCCTACGCGCGTTACCTGGTGAAGATGATGTGGCCCGAACACCTGGCGGCCCTGTACGTGCGCAGCGTGCCCTGGCCGGAATGGGAGGTCGCGCTCGCTGCGGTGTTCCTGCTGACGGCCACTGCCCTCGCGCTCATCTTCGCCCGGCGCCTGCGCTACCTGCCCGTGGGATGGTTCTGGTATCTCGGCACGCTGGTCCCGGTGATTGGGCTGGTGCAGGTGGGGATGCAGACCATGGCGGATCGCTACACCTATATTCCGCTGATAGGCATCTTCGTAATCATCGCTTGGGGCGGATGGGACCTGGCCGCCTGTCGGCTGCGGAACAACGCAGCCGCGCCGGACTTGGGTAGTGCGGAAGCGTCCGATTGGGCGGCCTGGAGATGGACGGCGCAGTGCCCCCGCGTGGGCGCCTTGGCCGTCGTGGCCCTTGCTGTGCTGGCCGCCTGCCTCGTGTGCACGCGCGCCCAACTCCCTTACTGGGAGAACAGCGAGCGGCTTTTCCAGCGCATGATCGCCGTGGACCCCGGGAATTACATGGCCCATTACAACCTGGGCAATCTGTATAGCCGGCAGGACAAGCCGGCCCAGGCGGTGCAGGAATACGAGGCCGCGCTCCGGGCGCAGCCTCACTATGCCGAGGCCGAGAACAATCTCGGCAGCGTCCTGCTGCACTTGCGGCGCTTTGACGAAGCCATCGAGCATCACGCCGCCGCAGTCCGCCTCCGGCCGGAATACCTGTATGTGTTCAACCTGGGCAATGCCTACGCCGATGCCGGCAAGCCGACCGAGGCCATCGCCGCCTACCGCGAGGCGCTGCGGCTGGATCCCAAGGCCAGCGCGGCCCACCATAACCTCGGCCTCGTGCTGCAAGGGCAGGGCAAAAACCAGGAAGCCATAGCCGAGTTCCGCGCCGCGCTTGACCTGCAGCCGGATTATGAAAGCGCCGAGCACAACCTGGCAAACCGGCTGGCCGAGGCGGGCCGGCTGGACGAGGCGATCGCGCATTACCTGGCCGCCATCCGGCTCGACCCCAAACATGCCGAGAACTACAACGGCCTCGGCATCTGTTACGCCATGCAGGGCAAAATGCCCGAGGCCGAGCAGCAGTTCCGGGAAGCCGTACGCCTGAATCCGAAATACCCCAACGCGCAGAGCAACCTCGCGAATGCCCTCGGCTCGCAGAACAAACTGGCGGAGGCAATCTCCCACTACGAGACGGCGTTGCAGATAGCGCCGGACGACTACCAGACCCATTTCAATCTCGGGCTTACCCTGGCGCGCCAGGGCCGCCGCGCGGAGGCCAAGGCCCAATTCGCCGAGGCGCTCCGCCTTCACCCCGACTACCCCGAAGCTGCAAAAGCGATGGCGGAGCTGGGCTCCACTCCCAGCGCGTCCAAATAGGGGTAAAGACGGGAGCGCAGGCTTCAGCCGTTACCATGCAATCGGAATTCAACGCAAAAGCGCAAAGGAGCGAAGGCGCAAAGCCGAGAGGACCTTCTTCTACGCCCCCGGTCGTGCCAACCGGAAAATGACGGCTGAGGTCACGGGCTCAGACGTCCAAGACCTTTGCGTCTTCGCTCCGTTGCGCCTTTGCGTTAAAAGTCCTCTGCATAGAGACGATCTATTTGGGCGCGCGCTTGTCCGCCGCTGGGCGGGGCGAGAGTTCTGTATCGCGGAACGGGGAGCCGGCCTGGTAGAGCTTGAGACGGCTTTGGAGCGTGGCGACTTGCGTTGCGTTGGTCTGGGCCAGCGCCAGGCCGAGCGCGCGCTGCGCCGTCGCAACCGCCTGAGGGAATTGCCCGGTCTCGGCGTAGGCGGCGGCCACGGTCCCGAGCAACACCGGGTCCTGTCCTCCCGCCACCCGGTCGGCTTGCTGCGCCAGCTCCAGCGCCCGCGCGCCGTTTCGGATCGAGGCGTCGGGGCAGGTCGCCAGCACCCAGGCCAGGTTGTTGAGCAGGTACGGATGCCTGGGCACCGCAGCCACCGCGGCCTCGTAATGCGTCACGGCCTCGGCCACGCGGCCCTGGCGCAGAAGGGCGTTGGCGAGACCGTTGTGGGCTTCAGCAAGATTTGGCTGGAGCTTCAGTGCCTCCTGGAACTGGGCTATGGCATCGTCCACCTGCCCTTTGCCCAGGAGCGCATTGGCGAGGTTGTTGTGCGCGGCGGCAAGCCCGGGGTCGATCTCCAGCGCCGCCCGGAAATGCGCAATGGCTTCATCCGGCTGGTGGCGTTGAACGAGCAGGTTCGCCAGGTTGAGGTGCGCTTCGGCTAGCCGGGGATCGAGGCTCAAGGCCTGGCGGTAGCAGGCGAGCGCCTCGTCGGGTTGACCCTTCTGGAGCAACGCGTTGCCCAGGCCGTTGCACGCAGGAGCAAAGCTCGGCTGGAGCGCCAGGGCCTTGCGGAATTCGCCGGCCGCCTCATCAAGCTGGCGCGCCTGGAGGAGGGCGTTGGCCAGGCTGTAATGGGTCGAGGCGAGTTCGGGTTGCAGCTCAACGGCCTTGCGGAAGTTGGTGATGGCGTCCGCCACCTGCGCCTTTGATAGCAGCGCGTTGCCCAGGCCCAGGTACGCATCGGCCATGTCGGGTTGTATGGCGATGGCCTGCTGCAGTTGGGCGATGGACTCGTCCGCCCGGCCCGCCTGCAGCAGCGCACTGGCGAGATTGCAGTGGGCGCTGGCGAACTTCGGCTGAAACTTCACGGCCTCTTGCAACTCCAGGATGGCCTCCTCGAGCTGCCCCTGCCGCAGGAGCGTGCTCCCGAGATTATTGTGGGCCATCGCCAGCTCGGGTTGGAGCCTGACCGCTTCCCGGAACTGAGCGATGGCGGGCTCCAGCAGTCCTTGCTGCAGCAACGCGCTCCCCAGGTTGCAGTGGACGTCCGCGGCATGGGGCTCCACGGCCAGCGCCTTCTTGAAATGCTCCATCGCCTCGTCCACGCGGCCTTCGCCGAGCAGCAGCGTGCCGAGGTTATTGTGGGCGAGTCCGGCATGAGGATTCCTGGCCAGGGTGGCCCTCCACAGCGTCTCCAGGCTGGCGTAGGTGTGGCTCTGACGCCACGTCAGGACCCAGAGTGACGCCAACAGCGCCACGCAAAGCGAAACGCTCACGCCCCGACACCACCGCATTTCTGGTTTCGACCACGAGGCCAGCCCTGCCAGGCCGTGGTCAATCAGAGCCGCGAAGAGCGCAATCGGTCCCAGGCTGGACAGGTAAACCCAGTGATCCCAAACAAAGGAGTAACGCATGCTGTAGGCGTTAATAAATCCGAGCATCGGAAGGAGCGTGCCAACGAAGAAGAAGGCTGCCGTCGCCGGACCGCGCCCAAGGCGCCGCCTCCCGGCCCAGAGCCCCACCAGCAATGCCAGGACACTGGCCGGCCAGAGCCAGTTCAGCGCCGAGCCGGCCTCGGGGCGCCAGCGTGGGTACACAAAGCACAGGTGCGCAGGCCAGAGCAGTTTGCCCACATAGAACCAGAACGCCCGGCCGGCGATAAAGCAGCGCTCGGGAAACCCGAGCGCCCACTCTGGCCCGGCAGCGCCGACATTGTTCTTCTCCAGCCAGCTAATGAGAAGGCCGCCCGTAATACCAACAGCAAAGAACGGCAAGGTGGGCAGCACATCGGCCCGCCACCGGACCCGTCCACGTCGCCACCAGCCGACCAGCAGGATCACCGCGGGAAAGGAAAAGGCGGTCGTCTTCGACAGGAGCGCCGCAATAAACAGAAGAAAAGCCAGCGCGTACGCGCCGCGCCGCGCCCCGCGAGCCGTCGGCACATCGTTTCCCGAATCCCCGGCGCAGCTCCAGAACCCTCTAAACGATCCATACGCCAGGAAGGCGCCCAGGTAGAGGACCAGCGAGAACACATTCTTGCGCTCCGTAATCCAGGCGACCGACTCGACCATCACCGGGTGCAGCGCGAAGATGGCAGCCGCCAGCCGGGCTCCGCCCACCTGCAGCCGCCGCAAGCAGTGCCAGAAAAGCAACGCCGCCGCCGCATGCAGCAGCACGTTTTCCACATGATACGGCAGGGTGTGGAACCCCCAGAAGTGGTAATCGAGCCAAAACGTGCTGCCGGTCAGCGGGTAGTATTGCGTCAAAGCCGTGACGTCCAGCCACATCCGCGCCAACCCCGCGAGGCTGCGATGCAGGTCCACCAAGTTCACCGTCCAGGCATCGTCATCCCACACAAAGCCCCCGGACAATGCCGGCAGGTAGGCAATGAACGTGGCGGCCACCAGGAGCACGGCGAAGAGCCAGTCCGGGACTGCTCGCTCCTGTCGGACGCGGTCAGCCGGCGGGCGGGACTTCATCGGTTCCGGCCCCGGGGGCGGCGGTGCCAGCGGTTTCATTGACCCCAACCTGAGTGAACCCGCGCCCGCGCGCAACAGCGGAGGTAACGATCCAGGTGGCGTGAGCCTCCGGCCTGCAATCGTCCCGACAGTGTGCAGGATTCTTCGAGTGGCCCGTTGCGTGCGGCAACCCGGAGGGTTGCCGGGACTGGCGCAAGCCGGAGGCTTACGCTACTACGCGACCAGTTGCCAGCGGGGAAGGCGGCGCATCCTTGCCCTCCCACCCGGCGGGCGGCCCGCCTGGTTCGACAGAAGCTGATACGCAGCATAAGTAGAAATTTGACAGCCGCCGAAACGGTGCGATGGTCACCCGATCAGCCGAGACGTGTTGGAGTGAAGGTTCTATGTACACTATCGCGGTTGGCGGGCTCCCTTCTCTGGCCGCGCATGCGCCGGTTTTGCGCCTGGATGATGGGCTGCATCCTGCTGGTCTGCGCGGCTCGCGGTGCGCTGCCAGGCACTTGCCTGCAGTTCAACGGCACCAACGGCTACGTGTCGGTGCCGCACAACGCGGCGCTCAACGCCTACCCGCTCACGATCACGGCCTGGATCAAGACCGCGCGCAACGCGGCTCTCTACGACGGCATCGTCAGCAAGTATCCGCCGGGCGGCTTTGACGGGTTCTCTTTCCTCGTGTGGCAGGGGCATGTGCGGGCGTGGTATTTCCACAACAGCTCCAGTTATATCTGGAACCCCGGCGGGGACACGCAGGGCGTGGACGGGGGCTTCGTGGCCGATGGCAACTGGCACCACGTGGCCTTCGTGGTCAATAACACGAACGGCACGATTTACGTGGACGGCAACCTGGGCGGGAGCCTCGCGTGGACTGGCAGCGCCGGCCCGCCGACCACCAACACCGTTGCGCTGCTGCTCGGGCGCGGCTTCCTGTCTCCCTCATATACTAACACGTTCCAGGGGCAGCTAGACGAGGTGACCCTCTGGAACCGGGCGCTGACGCCGAACGAACTCAACTACCTCAAGCATCGGAGTCTCGGTGGCAAGGAGGATGGGCTGCTGGCCTATTGGCGCCTGGATGAAGGAACCAACTCGGTCGCCGGCGACTCGGGACCGAACGGTTACAACGGTACGATCGTGCCCAACCCGGCGTGGCTGCCGTCGGGAGCGGCAGTGGTGCTCGATCCAATCGCTACCAACTGCGTAAAGCTGAACGGCATCAGCAACTATGTCTCGGTGGCCCACGCGAGTGACCTCAACGCGTATCCGCTCACTGCGACGGCGTGGGTGAGGACGACCCGCAACGCCGCGCAGGCGGATGGCATCGTCAGCAAATACGTAGATGCCTCCGATAACGGCTACTCCATCTTCCTGTATAACGGGCATGTGCGGGCGTGGTATTTCCGGGACGGCTCGGATTACGTCTGGGACGGCAGCCTGGGGATAGACGGTGGGTTCATTGCGGATGGAGACTGGCACCATGTAGCGTTGGTGGTGGACTCGGGAGGCGGTCGGTTGATCGTGGACGGCAACCAGGTGCAGAACTTGAACTGGCTCGGCAGCCCGGGCGCCACCAGCACGACTTACCCGCTCCAGTTTGGGCGCTATTGGCTCTATAACAATTGCTTCCTCGGCGACATTGACGAGGTGGCGGTGTGGAGCCAGTCGTTCACGGCGGCGGCAATCCAGGCGATGAAGAACCGGCCACTGGTGGGTAACGAAGCCAACCTGGTCGCGTATTGGCGGCTGGACGAGGGTAGCGGCACGAGCGCCGGCGATGCCACCGGCCGCGGGCACACCGGCACGCTGCTGAACGCAGCCACGCCCACGCCGCTCTGGACCGGTTCCGACGCCTACCTCGGTAACGGGAGTGTGCACATGGTCGCAGCGCCAACCACTCCCAGTCTGAGCCGGCAGTATGCTGTGGCCACTGGCAGTGGCAACTTGAGCAGCTTCTCTATAGCGGCAGGCGCCTTCTTCCGGCGCTTCTACGATTTCGGGACAGCGCCGGCATCCTTGCCGATTGTCGCACATCTTGACGGCGGGCTGCAGATTGCCGGAACCGGCGCACCCCTTGCCGTCAACCCCGACACGGCTACCAACAGCTTCACGATGACGGCCTACAACGCCTCCTCGCCTCAGCCCATCGTGTTCGGGGCGGTGGCTTCAGTAAGCGATTCTCTCAGCGTGCAGCCATCCAGCGGCGTGCAGTTGGACTCCGTCAATAACCTGCACAATGGCGTGGTGACACTTTCACACAGCGAGAACGGCGGGGCTTTCAACGTGGACGGGAGCGACACGACCGTTGCGACCCGGCTGCTCCATTTCGATGGCAACCTTTACTTCGGCTCCATCCAGACGGTGTTTACCTCGATCGCAAACGCGCCCACGCCCGGGTCGCTGGGCGGAGGCGGCATCGGCAGTCAGTTGGCCGTGAATAACAACTCGGGCACGCTCACCGCCAACCCGGCTTATCATTACGGCAACGGGGCGACCCTCAACGTCACTCTGATGAGCAACGGCGACGCGCTGGCCGCCTCAGGCTTGAACGTGCCTTTGACCGGCGCCGACGGCGGCTGCCTGCAGAACATCTGCTATACCCGCTCAGGGCTCACGCTCAGCAACAGCAGCATCCACGGGACCATCACTCTCCAGTTACCGCTCGGGCTGGGCGTCTGCACGAATTTCAACTTCACCAACCGCGTGGCCGTGGCTCAGTTGCCGTTCGCCCAGGTGTACGTGGACCCCAGCAGCCTGGTGCCGCTGCCGAGCTCGCTCACCGCTTCGGGCCCGCTGTACGTGGTGGAGGAGACCAAGCCGTTCTGGCTGCGCACGCCTTCGCTCACCTGGCAGCTCAATGCCGGCCAGATCGTCCTCGCCGGCCCGCTGAGCGCGCTCTTTGTCCGCCAGGAGGACGACGACTTGCTCACGGCCTCCCTGGCCGCCAGCCCGCCGCCGGTGAACACGAACCTGGTGAAGCGCATTTCGAACGATGGATATTACCGCAACGGGAGCAATGTGCTCAGCAGCCAGGTGAC
>DATKNZ010000223.1:0-14676 GCA_035541055.1 Candidatus Acidiferrum sp.
GGCACCTACCGGATCTTCAACGAGAAGCGCATCAACGGCGTCTCCTCGCGGCTGGAAACGGACCGGGCTATGGCCGCCTTTGCCGACGCGGCCGCGGTGATTCCGCAGCTTGAGTTGCAAATTGCGGCAACCGAGAACCAAATCAGCGTGCTGCTGGGACGAACCCCGGGCCCGATTACCCGGGGCGCTCCGCTGGGCAACGCGCAACTGCCGCCGGAAATTCCGGCCGGGCTGCCCAGCGCGCTGTTGCAACGCCGGCCTGATGTGCTCGAGTCCGAGCAGACGCTCATCTCCGCGAGCGCCAACATCGGCGCCAACCTGGCCAACTTCTTCCCCCAGATCGGCCTGACCACCTTCCTGGGCAAAGTCAGCCCCGAGCTGTCCAGCTTCACCGCCGGTTCCGCCAATGCCTGGAACGTGGGGGCCACCATGGCCGGCCCGATCTTCCAGGGCGGCCAACTCCTGGCCAACTACCGCGGCGCCAAAGCGGCGTTCGACCAAGCCAAAGCTGCCTACGAGCAAACCGTGCTGACGGCCTTCCAGGATGTCTCGACGGCGCTCGTTTCCCGGCAAAAGCTGGCCTCGGTGCGCGAGTTCGATGCCCAGGCCGCCGCGGCGCTGACCTCGTCCGTGCAAGTGGCCATGGAGCGTTACATGAACGGCCGGTCCAGCTACTACGAGGTGCTCGAAGCGCAGCAGCAGCTCTATCCCACCCAGCGCGCCCTGGCCCAGGCCCAGGCCAGCGAGTTGATCGCCATCGTGCAGCTCTACAAGTCGCTGGGCGGCGGCTGGCAGTTGCCGCCTCAATCACAGGCGAGCGCGAAGTAGCGCTTTCGGAATGGCCCAGCGGGCATGGCTTGCTTACAATGACGGCTGCCATGAGCCGGCGTTCCGCGAACCAACAGCTTCGGGCCGCACGTAGCGGCCCGCCAGGGTGAGTCATGACTATCGCCCGACGCGTCACCATCCTGCTGGCAATACCCCTGGCCGCACTGCTCGGCCTGGGCGTCTTCATGCGACTCCAATTCGCGGACCTCGAGTCGCGCACCCGATTTGTCTCGGAGACGCAGATCCCGAGCCTGGCTGCGCTGGGCAACATCTCCCGCGATGTGGAGACCATGCGGGTGGCTCTGCGCAGCGATCTCCTGGCCTCCGATGCCGCACAGCAGCAGAAGGCCAAGGCCGCCTTTGGGGCCGCCGAAGCTGACGTCAGCCGGCTGCTGGCCCAGTACGGGGACTCGCTGGTCGCCGGCGATCGGGACCGCCGATTAATGAACGATTACCGCGCCTTGACCCGGGAGTACGTTGCCGGGGCCAACCAGGTGATGGAGTTGGCCGCCGCCGGACGCCGGGCAGAGGCGGTGGACCTGCTCAATGGTTCGCTGGCGCTCACCGGCAACCAGCTCAGCCAGACATCCGCCGAGTGGATTCAGCACAACGAGGAGCTGGCGCTCAAGGCTGGGAATGGGGCGCTCCAGGCCATCAGTGAGTCCCGGTGGAAAATGCTCCTCGCCAATTCCGCCGCTGTCCTGATCACGGCGGCGCTGGGGTTCCTGACCCTGAGGACGATCGTAAGGCCCATCCACGCGCTCGAACGCTCCGTGAAGACCATTGCCGGGGGCGATTACACGGCAGAGGTGCCCTTCACCACCGCTACCGATGAGACCGGCGGGCTCGCGCGCTCGATTCACATCCTCAAGCAAGGGGCCGCTGCCATGGATGAGCAGCGCTGGGTCAAGTCCAATGCCGCCACGCTGGCCGGCCAATTGCAAGGCGCGGCCACCCTGGCCGAGTTCGGGCAACGCCTGCTCTCCGGCCTGGTTCCGATGCTCGGAGGAGGCGTGGCCGCCTTCTTCGTGAGTGAGGAGAATCCGGCACGGCTCATGCGAATGGCGGCCTACGGGCTAGCCGAGGACACAAGCCCCACTGACGGGGTCGCGCCCGGAGAGGGCCTGGTGGGCCAGTGCGCCCGGGAGCGCAAGCAGGTCAAGTTGACCAATCTGCCCGAAAATTATCTCCGCATCGCTTCCGGGGTGGGCGGCGCCAAACCTTGCCAGGCCACCGCCCTGCCCCTGCTCTCCCGTGACGCCGTGCTCGCCGTCCTTGAGGTCGCGGCGTTCCGGGCCTTCGATTCCCGCGAGCAGTTGTTGCTGGACGAAGTGCTGCCGGCCGCCGCGCTGAGCCTCGAAGTCCTGCAGCGCAATATCCGAACCCAGGAGCTGCTGGCCCGCACCCAGGAGCAGGCCAAGCTGCTGGCCGCGCAGACCGACGAGTTGACCGCCCAGCGCGAGCAGATCAAGGCCAGCGAGGAACGCTCGCGCCTGCTCCTTGAATCCAGCGGCGAAGGCATCTTCGGCGTGGACACCGAAGGCCGGATCACGTTTATCAATCCCTCCGCCTGTCGCATGCTGGGCTTCAGCCGCGAGGAACTCATCGGCCAACCCTCTCACGCCGCCGTCCACCACCATCGCCCCGATGGCAGCGACTATCCCAAGGAGACCTGCCCCATGTTCGCCGCCTACACGCGCGGCGAGCCCAGCCGCGTTGACGACGAGTTCCTCTGGCGCAAGGACGGCACGGGCCTGCCCGTGGAGTATGGGGCGACGCCGATGATGAAGGACGGGGTCGTAGTCGGCGCGGTGGTCAGCTTCGCCGACATCACCCTCCGCAAACAGCAGGAGAAAGAGATCATCGCCGCCAAGGAGCGAGCCGAAGAGGCCACGCAGATGAAATCCATGTTCCTGGCGAACATGAGCCACGAGATCCGCACGCCGATGAACGCCATTATCGGCCTATCGCACCTCGCGCTGAAGACCCAGCTCAGCCCCAAACAGCGCGACTACATTGCGAAGGTGCACAATGCCGGCACTTCCCTGCTGGCGGTCATCAACGACATTCTTGACTTCTCAAAGATCGAAGCCGGCAAGCTCGACCTGGAGACGACCGACTTCCGGCTCGATGAGGTCATCGGCTCGGTCACGACGCTTACCGCGCAGAAAGCGCACGAGAAAGGGCTCGAATTCCTGGCGCATGTGGCGCCCGGAATCCCTGAATACCTGTCGGGTGACCCGCTGCGCCTGGGGCAAATCCTGACGAACTTCGTCAACAACGCGGTGAAATTCACCGAGCGCGGCGAAATTCGCCTCGAGATCGAGCAGCTCGAACGCACCGGGGAAAAGGTGAAGCTCAAGTTCTCGGTGCGGGACACGGGGATCGGCATGACCCCGGAGCAGTCTGCCAAGCTCTTTCAGCCCTTCACCCAGGCGGATATGTCCACCACCCGCAAGCACGGCGGCACGGGATTGGGCCTGACTATCTGCCGGCGGCTGGTGGACCTGATGGGCGGACGCATCTGGCTGGAAAGCCAGCCGGGTGTGGGCAGCACTTTCTTCTTCACAGTCTGGCTCGGCGTGGGCACCGGCACAGGATCGGGCAAGGTCATTCCCAAGCGGCTGCACGAGCTGCACGTGCTCGTCGTGGACGACAATCCCGCGGCCAGGGAGATCCTGCAGGAGCCGCTCAGCGCCATTGCCCGGCGCGTGGATACCGCCGCCTCCGGCGCCGAGGCTATCGCGGCCCTCAGAAGCCAAGATGCAACGGATCCCTACGACGTCGTATTTATGGACTGGCGCATGCCGAGCATGGACGGGCTGCTCGCCAGCCGTCATATCAAGAGCGACGAGACGCTTCACCGCCAGCCGGCCATCGTGCTCGTTACCGCCTTTGGGCGGGAGGAAGTCCGGGAAGAAGCCGAGCGGCTGCAGCTCGACGGGTATCTCGTAAAGCCGGTTACCAAATCCATGCTGGTGGACACGCTGGTGAATGTCTTCGCACCCGCGGAAGGTGAAACCACTGCCGGTGCCGAGCGGAAGCACGAAGCCGGCCTGCTAGGTGCCCGCATTCTCCTGGTGGAAGACAACGAGATCAACCAACAGATCGCCTTGGAGTTGCTCCAGGGCGCCGGGGCGGAGGTGCAAGTGGCCGCCAACGGACGCGAGGCCGTTGAACTGCTGACAGTGGACGGGCCACCGCACGTTGACGTGGTGCTGATGGACCTGCAAATGCCGGAGATGGATGGCTACCAGGCTACGGCGAAGCTGCGCGCCGACCCGCGATTTAGCCGCCTCCCGATCATCGCGATGACCGCGCATGCCACTGTCGAAGAGCGCCAGCGCTGCCTGGCGGCGGGCATGAACGATCACATCTCCAAGCCGATTGATCCCGCAATGCTGTTCGAGACCGTCGCGCGCTACTGCCGATCCGGCGCAGCGCAGGCACCCGGGCCGGGTGCGGCCCAACGGCCTCAGACCGCCGGGTCTGAGGCGGAACTGCCGCAGATCAAGAATCTTGATATGAAGGACGGTCTGGGCCGCGTCGCGGGGAACCAGAAGCTCTACCTGAAGCTCCTGCGCCAGTTTGCCGAGCAGCAGGGCCTCGCCGTATCGCAGTTTGCCGAAGCAGTGGCCAAAGGCGAAACGGTGCTCGCCGAACGCATCGCTCACACCCTGAAGGGCGTCGCCGGCAACATCGGCGCTAAACCAGTGCATGCTGCTGCCGGCGCGCTGGAGAAGCTCATCCGGGAACGGGGCCCTTCCGCCGAGGTGGAAACGGCCAAGCGCAAGCTGGCGGCGACGCTCGACCCGTTGGTTGCGGAGTTGCGTAGCGCGTTGCACCCGTCGCCGCCCGCCCCCCCGGCGCAGCCAGCCCCAATGGCCGACCCTGCAGAAGTTCGGCCCGCGGCAACCCAGTTGCTTAAGCTGCTCTCGGAATTCGATGCCGGCTCGGCTGAGTTCGTCGAGGCCAACCGGGCGCTGCTCCGCACGTTGTTCACCGCAGACGCGTGGCCTCCATTCGAGAAGTTGGTGCAGAACTACTCCTTCGCCGAGGCGCAGGCGCAGCTCGAACGGGTTTTGAAAGAATGAGTCTGCAACCTCAACAAGAGACAATGCTCCGTCCCGCGGCTCGCACTCCCACCCTGCTTCCTGTTCCCGCATGAAGAAGCTCTCCGACTGCCGCGTGCTCCTGGTGGACGATACCAAGGCCAACCTGGATATCCTGGTCGAGGGCCTCAAATCGGATCACAAGCTCAGCCTGGCCCTGAACGGCGACATGGCCCTGCAGATCGCCGGACGCACGCCGCCGGACCTCGTGCTGCTTGATATCGTCATGCCCGGCCTGGACGGGTATGAGGTCTGCCGGCGTTTGCGCCAGAAGCCGGAGACCGCGGAAGTGCCGATCATGTTCCTGTCGTCCCTCGAGGAGGTGCAGAACAAGACCCGCGGCTTTGAAGCGGGCGCCAACGATTATCTAACCAAGCCGTTCGACATGCTCGAGGTGAAGGCCCGGGTGCGCTCGCTCCTCAAGGCCAAGGCCTACAACGATGCTATCAAGGAGCAGATCGCCAGCGAGCTTAGGGTAGCCCGGGAGATCCAGATGGGCATGCTGCCGCATGACTTTGCGGCGGTGGAAAAGGCTTACCAGATCGGCCTGAGCGCTGTGCTCGAACCCGCACGCGAGGTGGGGGGCGACCTCTATGGGCTGTGCGCGGCGGCCCCCGACCGGCTGGTGCTTTTCCTGGGCGACGTCTCCGGCAAGGGCATTCCGGCGTCCATGTTCATGGTGCGGGCGATCAGCCTGGCGCAGTTGCTGGCGCGCGAAATCGCCGAGCCCGAGCGCATCCTGGCCCGCCTCAACAACGAATTGGCCGCCGACAACCCCTCCGGCATGTTCGTTACCTTCTTGTGCGGCGTGTTCGAACCCGCCTCCGGCAGCCTGGCGCTGGCCAATGCGGGTCATTGTCGCCCCGTGCTCCTCCCGAACACCGGAGCACCACGCTGGGCGATCAACAACCTGGGCACCGCCCTGGGCTTCGAGCCCGGCCTGGAGTTTGAGCGCACCCAGCTCAAGCTGAGCCCCGGCGACGCGGTTGTCTTCTACACCGACGGCGTCAGCGAGGCCTTCAACCCGCAGGAGGAATGTTACGGCACCGAGCGGCTCCTGACCGATGCGGCCGCTTCCACCGGGCAGCCCGCGGGGGCGATCACCTCAGCCCTGCTCCACAAGGTCCGGGCCTTTGTGGCCGGCGCGCCGCAGTCGGACGACATTGCCATCCTGGCGATGCGCCGCGGCAATGCCGCGCCGGCCGCCGCTCAGGAGGTCCGGGCGTGAGGCTCGAACTGAAGGCGACCCCCGAGGAAGTCATGCGCGCCGTCGAGGCCCTCCAGGCTCTTGGGCAGGAACATCAAATCCCGGAGAAGGCGCTCTTTGCGTTGTCGCTCGCCCTTGAGGAATCCGCCAGCAACATTGTCAGCTACGCCTTGCGGGCCGACCCTGGCCGCACCTTCAGCGTCAGCTTCGAATGCGCCGGAGGAATAGCTACCATCGAACTCCGCGACGACGGGCCGCCATTCGATCCGACCCAGGCGCCCGCGCCCGAGGGACCGGCCTCCGATGACCGGCCTCCCGGCGGCTGGGGGATTCAACTCGTGCGCCGCTACATGGATGAGATACTCTATCGGCGCGAATCCGGCGAAAACGTGCTCCGGCTGACCAAGCGAATTCCGTCACGAGCGATCGAACAATAGAACACTACAAACAACACTGATATGCCTCTCGAAATCCAAATCCACAAGAGCCTGGGCCCCAAGGACGCGGGCGCGGTGACCGTCAAACTGTCCGGCAGCCTCGATACGGCCACCGCGCCGGAGCTGGAGCGCCAGCTCGCGCCCGTGCTGGCCGGCCCGGTTCGGGACCTGGTCTACGACCTGGCCGGGCTGAAATTCATCAGCAGCGCCGGGTTGCGAGTCTTCGCGGCGGCCCGCAAGCAGCTCAAGGAGCGCGGCGGCCAGGCCTCGTTCGTGAACATGCAGCCCCAGATTCAAGAGGTCTTCGAGATCATCAAGGCCCTTCCCGGCGTCGCGATCTTCAAGGACATAGCCGAGCTGGACCGCTACTTGGCCGCGCGCCAGCGCGCCCACCAGCAGAATCCATAGTCCAACGCCCCGTCCGAGCATTTGGCGCCGGGCTGCTCATGACTACGCGCCGTCGGAAGGCGAGCTTCTTCCAGAGGCACCTGGATCCGGTCAGCCGCCTGGGCGAGATCCTCTTCGGGCTCATCATGGTGCTGACGGCCACCCTGACTGCCCGCCTGACGGTAGCGGAAGGCCAAGCCGGCGTCCGCCGCCTGTTGTTCTCGGCCATAGGCTGCAACATCGCGTGGGGATTCATTGACGCCATTATGTACGTCATGAACTGCCTGACGGAGCGTGGCGCGGAGACCCGCTTCATAAAGGCCGTACAGGCGGCGCCCAATTCGGCGGTCGCGCTCGACCTTGTCCGCGCCAGGGTCGAGTCGCAATTCGATGCTCTGAGCGAACCCGAGGAGCGTGAAACCCTGTGCCAGGCTGTTCTGAAGCACCTTGCGCACATCAGGCCGCCGAAGGTCCGCATCACGAGCGAGGACCTGTACGGCGCGGTTGCCTGCTTCTGCCTGGTGTTCCTTTCCTGTCTGCCGGCTGCCGTCCCGTTCCTCATCTTCTCCAATCCCACGGTGGCCCTTCGGGCATCCAACGGGATCCTGGTGCTCATGCTGTTCGTGATCGGCCAAAAGTGGGCCCAGCTTGCCGGGACCAGCCGCCTCGCTGCCGGTTTGGCGATGGTGGTCATCGGCCTGGTCCTGGTCGGCGTAGCCGTTCTTCTTGGCGGATGACGCAAGGCCCTTCCCGCCAGCAAAGTCAACGCCCGGCGGGCGAAGGCCTTATCGCGTCGCCACCGCGTGAGGCGCTTCGGCCCTGTTTGCCCCGGCTGCCGCGAGCCGCCAGCCGGTGCGCAGGGCTGCTCACGGCGGCCGCCATCCTCCTCTCCTGCGGCAGCGCCCGCGCCCAAACGGCGACCAACGCGGCCGCAGGTATCGCATCGGGCGCTTCCAGCAACGCCTGGTCGTTCTCCGCCAGCGTCTCCACTTACCTCGTGCCCAATTCACGCGACTACGTGAACCCGACCCTCACCGCCGATCAGAACTGGCTTCACCTCGAGGCTCGCTACAACTATGAGGCGCTTTACACCGGTTCGCTCTGGGCCGGCTACAACCTCAGCTTTGGCCGAACACTGGTGCTGGACGTGACGCCCATGCTCGGAGGCGTGTTCGGTGACCTCACCGGCATCGCGCCGGGCTACGAGGCCTCGCTGACCTGGCGCAGCCTGTCACTTTCGTCACAGGGGGAGTTCGTCTGCGATACCGGCAACAGCGCCAACAGCTACTTCTATACGTGGACGGAGTTGAGCTGTTCGCCGGTGGAATGGTGCCGGGCCGGCCTGGTCATTCAACGCACCAAGCTCTACCATACCGACTTCGACATCCAGCGCGGGTTCCTGGTGGGCTGCACGTACAAGAAGCTGGACTTCACCGCTTACGTGTTCAATCTGGGCTGGACAGACCCCACTCTGGTCTTCACCGTCGGGGTGCAGTTCTGATGCGGGCTGAGCGGTTAACGAAACGCGGCAATCCAGGTTCAAGCCGAGGGGCTGGGCCCACCTGCAGGGACTTGGGATTGAGTAGAAAGCAGCGAATGCCACTGAATGAGCCAGGTCCCGCGCTGCGGGCACGCCAGGGCCTCCGGGGCGCCTGCCGGCTCCCGGGTTCTCCATGATTCTCGTCAGCGTTCTCGTCGCCCTCATTTTTCTCTACAGCCTGGTGTCCGCACGGCTGGAGCGGACATATCTGACCGCCCCCATCGTGTTCACGACGGCGGGCATACTGCTCTTCCTCGTGGTGCCGCATCTGCGCGACTGGAAGGCTGACGAGGACCTGTTTCTGCGCGTGGCAGAGGCGGGGCTGGTGCTGCTCCTGTTCACCGACGCCAGCCGGACCGACCTCGGGATGCTGCGCAGCATGGTCACGCTCCCGGCCCGGCTGTTGAGTGTGGGAATGCTGCTGACCATCCTGCTGGGGGCTTTGCTGGCGGTGCTTGTTTTTCCGCAACTCTCGCTCTGGGAAGCGGGCATTCTCGCGGCGATCCTGGCGCCTACCGACGCAGGTCTCGGGCAAATCATCGTCAACAGCCCGCGCGTGCCCATGCGCATTCGACAGGCGCTCAACGTCGAAGCGGGCCTGAACGACGGCCTCTCCGTCCCGTTCATGCTCTTCTTCATTGCCCTGGCTGAGGCGGGTTCCGAAGGGCCACGCGCCAGCTTCGCGCATTTTGTCGTCGAGCAACTGGGCTATGGGGTTGCCATTGGCGGCGTGGTGGGAGTGGTGGGCGGCTGGTTCCTCGGGCTGGCGATTCGGGGGAAATGGATCGCCGGCTCGTTCGTCCCGCTTGCAGTGGCGACAATTCCCCTGCTCTGCGCCGTGGCCTCCGAGGCGGCGGACGCCAGCATGTTCATCGCGGCCTTCGTTGCCGGGCTGGCCGTGCAGGTGGGTTACAAAGAGGCGGGCAAGCACAGTCTCGAATTCACGGAGGAGTGGGGCCAGGTGTTCAACCTGTCCATCTTCTTCCTGTTCGGCGGGCTGGTCGCGCAGAAGTGGCGGCTGTGCAGCGCCGCGGACGTGCTCTACGCGGTGGTGAGCCTCACGGTGGTCCGGATGCTCCCGGTTGCCCTGGCGCTCGTCGGAACGCGCTTGAGCCGGGCGACCGTGTTGTTCATGGGCTGGTTCGGGCCGCGCGGCCTTGCTTCGATCGTGCTGGGTGCGGTCTATATCGAACATGCCGGGCTGCATCATGGCGGCTTGGCAATCCGCGCGGCTGTCATGGCCACGGTGCTCCTCAGCATCTTTGCCCACGGCCTCAGCGCCCTTCCGGGAATGAGGTGGTACGCCGCGCGCCTTCAAGCCCTGGGCCCCAACGCCCCGGAGCACGATCTGACCTCACCGAGGACGCCAGCCGAGCCCCAGCTTCCTTCGCCTGCGCCCTGAAAACCAAGCTGGAGGTCCGGCTCAATCCGACCACGCGGCCCGCCCAGTCGCCTCTACCGCACCGTGCCTGAAAACCTGCGCTACGGAGGCGGTGTGCAGATGGCCCCCCGTGCCGCTTACGAGCGGGGCATCGCGTGCATCTCCCGCGGGCCAGTCGAGAGGGATTGCAGTTCGATGATATCCCCCGCTTCCAGGGGCGGGTCGTTGCCGTTGAGCAATTGGCTCGGGTCAACCCGGAAGGCTTGCCCCCGGCGGACCACAATGATCCCGCTCGGAGTCTTGGGGCCGTAGTATCCCGCAGCGACAATAGCTTGGGCGAGGGTCATGCCCTCGGTCCAGGGAATCAGCGGGTTTCTCACCGTCCCATGCACCGTGACATTGGGAGCCTGGGTTTGCTGCATGCGAATCATGGCCTGCTGCTGGCCGGCGGCAAAGGCAGCGCTGGCCTCAGCCCTGGCGTGGGCCTTGGTAGTGCAGCCGGCCACAAAAAGCGCCAGCGCGGATGCGCAGCAGAGAAGGGTGAACGAGGTTCGCCGGGTCATCACTCTCCTGGGCGTTTGAGAATCTTGCCGAATTCGCTCTCGCCCGGTTCAATCTCGATGACCGCCGCGCCTTTAGAGGGAGCCGCGGCGCGCGGCAAAGCCGTCTTGGTCTCGTGCTTGGCCGGCTTGCTCGTAATCGGGAAGGCGGCCGGGCGAGCACCGAGCGGCGCGGGTGCGGGGGCCTCCGCCTCCGCAGGCTCAGGCGTCTGGCCGGGGATATACCAGCTCTTGCGGCTGTCGAGCCAGGCGCGATAGCGCTGCCAGGTCCACATCCCGTGCTCCGCGCCGGTTTCCAGCGAAGAGGTGATCTTGAAGAAGTCCCGGTTGCGGATGAAGTTCTTCACCGCGTGCGTGGGGATGAGGATCTCGCATTCGGGCACGCGGATGTTGAGCTGGGGCCGGAAATGCAGCCGCTGCGAGACCACCGCCAGGATGCAGTCCGCCAGTTGCGCCGCCACGCTGCTTTGAATCTCCGCCGGGAAGGCTGAAACCACGCGCTGCAAGGCCTCCGCGCAGGTCGAGGAATGCACCGTCGCCATGACCAGGTGGCCGGTCTCCGACGCGCTGAGCGTCAGGCGCATGGTCTCCGGGTCGCGCATCTCGCCGACCATCAGCACGTCGGGGTCTTCCCGCAGCGAGTCAATCAGCGCCTGCTCGAAGCTGGGTGTATCCCGCCCCACCTCGCGCTGGCGGATATACGCCCGCTGCGGCTGGAAGGTGTATTCGATCGGGCTCTCGATGGTCACCACGTGCCGCGTGTCGGTCAGGTTGATCTCCTGAATCAGGGCCGCCAGCGTCGAGGACTTGCCCGAGCCCGTAGCGCCGCTGACCAGGATCAGGCCGTGTGTGCCCATCACCAGCTTCTTGAAATCGGGATGCAGGTTGAGCTTCTCGATGGTGGCGGTAAAAGACGACAGCAGCCGGATGGCAAAGCCCACGCCGCGGGCGGTCTGCAGGACATTCAACCGGCAGCGCACGCCGTGAATGTTCTTCGAGCCGTCAAAGGACTTCTGCTCCAGGAACCGCGGCCATTCGTCCTCGCCAATTGCACGGCGGGCCATTTCCAGCAGGGCCGTCGCGGGAATGGGCTCGCCCGCAGTCCGCAGCGAGCCGCGAATGCGCATCGCCGGCGGCAGCCCCGCTTCGAGATGAAGATCGCTCGCCGCGTTGCTTGCCGCCTGGCCGACCAGCGTTTCCAAATCCATGCCCAACTCTAGGCTTCTACAACGGACATGGCAAAAAGTTCCTCTACCGGCACCGTTGGCGTCACTTTCGCCCAGCCGTCCACCACTCAAGATAGCGCGCGTACAAGCTTTCGCCGCCCGCGTTGGAGCGCAACAGGAACGCCGGGCGATAGACTACCCCGATCCAGTGCGGATAGGTAATGCGGGTGGCGTGGAGCACCACGGTCTGCCCATTGATCCTGCGGGTGGTGATCGTGGTGGTGGTGGAGGTCATTTTGAAGAAGTATCGCTCCACGGGCCCCAGGCTCAGCAGGTAGATGAAGCCGATGGCAAGCGCGAAGGCGAGGTAACGCAAGCACCAGCCCAGCCATTCGAGCCACGTCCAATCACGCCGCTTCCCGGATGGGGTGTCCACCGCAGGCGTGGAGAACGCGGTGCCGCATTCGCCGCAATCCGCTGCGTCGTCCGCGTTCTCGCGGCCGCAATAGGCGCATTTCTTCACATCTTCAGAGGCCGATCGTGAGTGGAGCCCGGTAGCGGGCTTTGCTCATCGGCGCGTCCCATTCAACCACTTCCCGTTACTCGCGGTCAGGGCGGCAGTGGCGGAGGGTCAATCGGCGGCAGTGGGCGATGCCGGTTGGTGGACGTATTGGCCGGGCGCATAACCTGCGCGGCCTGCGGTGGTGGTTGGGGGCGTGGGGGTGGCGGCCGGAGAGGCTGCACGATCGGCGCCTTGAGGACCGGGGTCTGCGCCAGGCTGGTGTTGATGCTTAGTTCGGCGTGTTGGCCCGGTGAAAGCTCGAAGCCTTGGGGGAAGGTCAGCATGGCAGCGAACCGCTTCCCGGGCGTGACCTCCTTAAGCACCACGTCCACGCCGGTGGCGGTGACGCTGGGCTCAAACAGCACGATGGGGTTGGTGGAGTTGGCGGTAACATCCACCGTGACCGTCTGCGGTTTGGGCAGGGGCCCGAGAGGCAAGTGAATTTGGCTCGGTGTGATCGTGACTGGGGGGAGCATGGTCGCAAACGCCGGGAAGCTGATCGTGGGGAGGTTGGTCGCCGATGTCTTGAGTGTGATCTGGGCCCGCGTGCCGCCCGGCGCCAGGGGCGCAGCGGGGGAGACTACCACGTCGAATGACTTGCCCGGTTCGTTGGTCCGCAACTCGGCGCGCAGCGCGCGGTTGTCGCTCTGCGGCGCCGACAGTGTGATCGGCTCCGGCAGGTTGTTTGTAATGTGCACCGTGACCGAAGCCAGCGGCGAGTCGGGGGCAAGGTTCAGCACCGCCAGCGGGGGCACCACCTCCACGGGCTTCCATACGGTTCCCTTGAACTGCAGCCTGGGCTGCGGGTTGGCCTTGTCATTGCAGGTGACCGTCACGGTCTTCATGACCGGCCCATTGTAGCCGGTGCTGTTGAAGCTGATGGGTATCGAGCCGGTCTTGCCTGGGTCCACGCTCCGCGTCCAATTGGCCGTGATGCAGCCGCAGGCCTGGACGCCGCTCACCTCAAGGGTCTGGTCTCCGCTGTTGGTGAACACGTAGGTGTATTTGACCTGCTCGCCGGACAGGGCACGTCCGAAATCGTGCACCGCTGTCTCGAACTGAATCTTCGGCCCGAGGAGATTTGTGCCTGCTGATGTTGCAGGCGTCGCGACGTTCGCCGCCGGCGCGGCGGTTGCCTCCGCTCCCCGGAGCGCCGGCGCCAAGGCAAGCATTGCACAAGCCTGGGCCAGGCAGGTCGTCCTTCTTCTCATAAGGTGCGGCCAGTATCCGGCGGACACGGAGGCGTGTAAAGCCCGCAGGCGGGCTGTGGGGCGCAACGGGCGCGTCTCATCACCGCCGCCGAGTAGTAGCGTAAGCCTCTGGCTTGCGATCGTCCCGGCAAGCTTCCAGCTTGCCGCGTGCATGCCCACGCGGCGCCAACCTGGAGGGGTATACGAGGGGTATACGAGGGGCTTACGGGGGGCTTAGGTGGGGGTATAGCGAGGATAGGAGGCGGGCGTGGCGTCCTTAATGAGGTGCTCCGCTTGGCGGGCTGGGACGCGGGCAGAGGATGCCGAACGCTCGGTTAGGAGCGGCAGGTTTGTAGCCACGCGTGGCATCACGCGCTTTTAGCTCCATCGGAGCGGTAGGGACGCCTCGCCGAGGCGTCCGTCTTGCGCCGACAGCGGACGCCTCGGCAAGGCGTCCCTACCTATATGTGGCTCAAGCCTGGGCCGGTTCGGGCTCGCAGTAGTGGATGACGCCGCGCAACCACTCCGCCATGTCGCCGACGTCGGCCTTCTTGACTGTGTATTCCGTGGCGCCCAGGGCGCGGGCACGTTCGCGGTCGTCCTCGCCGCCGGAAGAGGTGTAGATGATGACCGGCAGGCGGGCGAACTGCTCCTGCTGGCGCATCCAGGAGAGCACTTCGAAGCCGGTCTTGCGCGGCATCTTGAGGTCCAGCAGCACCAGGCAGGGCAGGGGATGTCGGGCGCGGTCGGCGAAGTCGCCGTTGCCGGAGAGATAATCAATGGCTTCGGCGCCGTCCGAAACGGCCATCAGCACGCAGGGCAAGCCCGAGCGCTTCAGGGCCAGTCGCATCAGCAGGACGTCAGTCTCTTCGTCTTCGGCGTACAGAACTACAAAGGGGTCACTCATTTCGGATGGGGGGCGTTAGCCACTGGCCAGTAGCATAGCACAGGTCGATGGGGGCGCAAACGGCAAGGGATAAAAGGCCGAAGTCCGAAGTCCGAAGGCCGAAGGAAGCCCGAAATCCGAAGCCCGAATGCCCAAGGACGCTCAGCGCGAGCCGTCCTTGGCTCGCGGTCCGCCCCTTCGGATTTCGGGCTTCAGATTTCTTGCGGCCCTCGGTTTTCGGGTTTCGGGCTTCCGCCGGCCTCCGGGCCCCGGCCGCGGAGTTAAAGGCTACTTCCCGTTTACCTTCTGCAGTTCCACCCAGAAGCGGCTGCCGCGGCCGGGCTCGGATTCCACGCCAACTCGCCCGCCCATGCGCTCGACAGCTTTGCGCACCAGGGCCAGGCCGATGCCGGTCCCGGC
>DATKNZ010000224.1:0-6762 GCA_035541055.1 Candidatus Acidiferrum sp.
GCCTTCAGGCGGTCCGGTGCGCAAACCGCCTGAAGGCGGGACTCCAAACCCTGCCCCACGCGCAAGTTGGCATTTTCCAAACACGCTCTTAGTTTCGTTTGCTTGGTCTGGGCATGGGATGGGCCGGCGGTCCAGGTTGGCCCTGGAGAGTATGAATCCCTTGACCCAGCTTGGACCAACGTCCCCTGCCGGTCTTGCCGCATCTCCGCGCCTTGAGTGCCGGGAGTCTCAGTTCCCGGAGCCGACTGCCGGATCAAAACTCCCTAACCCGGTAGAACCGGTTGGTGGCTGGCGCGGGGTCAATGATCGTCTGGAGCGCATCATTGCCACCGATAGCCGCGCCGAGGTTGAGCCAGCCCGGGTCTGAAAGCGCGTTCTTGTATTGCAGTTGGTAGGCGTGCCAGGACTCGGTAGGGAAGGTAACTGACGCACTGGCCCCGGACGCACTCGCGCCGGCGGTGAAGGAGGGCATCACCCAGAGGCAATTGGCCGTGGCCGTGCCTCCATAACCCGGGCCGGAGACCGCCGGGCCGGTGCCGTTGATAATGTGATTGATGGCCGTAGTGCCGTTGCCGTCGGTATTTCCCCCGATATAGACCGTGATCATGTCATGCACATTGACCTGCGGCGCATTCGTGGGCGTCTCGATGGCGTTGAAGCAGTTGATATTGGTCGAGTCAATGAACACCGCATAGATGCCGATGCCGTAGGCCTGGTGACTCGTGACGCCGTCCGCCACCTTGTATGACGCATAGCCGTTGACGCCATCATGGGACCACGCCGCCTGCGAGGGCGGATCGTAAGGCAACTCGGACTGGTAGAAATAGAGCCGTCCCCAGTTGCCGTTCCAGAGGGTTTCGTATTGTTCGTGGTGTTCGACAAAAAGCCCGTAGATGGTCACCCGGTCGCCGTTGACGATCAGCCCGTTGTTGGAGGCGTTTTGGGTCCAGCCTACGCCGGTGCCGTGGTCGGCGCGCCACAGCCAGAGGTTATCTCCGATCACGTCATTCGCATTGATTTGGAGGCAGCTTGCCGTCGTCCCGGCGGTGGCCCCGCCTACCCGCATCGAGATGTCATAGAGGCAGATCGGATCCTGTGAGTGGTCCAGGGCGCTGGTGGTCGTGCCTACCTGCAACAGCGCCGGGGACATTACGGGGCCCGCATCAAATATGAGCCCCGCCACCTTTACGCCGTCAACGTCGGAGACGACCATCGCGGGAGTGCCCGTTTGTGGGACGAGGGTGGCGTAACCCAGCCCGAGGATGACGGTATCCGGCCTCGTCACCGTCAGCGGGCTGGTGAGCTGATAAATGCCCGGTGTCAGGATCAGGTTCAGACCGGCGTTCAGGGCGGCGTTCATGGTGTCCGCCGTATCCGTGTCCGCGCGCGCCACATAGAACTGGCTGATCGGAATGGAGGTCCCAGGGGTTGGTCCCGCGGCCCAGGTCGTGCCGATGGTGTTGGTTTGCAAGGCCGGCACCATGACCGTGTAGTTGCCGTTGGTGTCGAGGCACAGGAACGGCTTCTCGCGAATCAGCGGGGTGTTGGTGACGGTCGTATAGACATTCGCGGGCCAGGCGCCCGCCGGTGGATTGGAAACGCCCACGAACACCATGTTCCAAACTTCTCCGCTCCAGCTCCCCCAGATGTCATTCCGCGAGAGCCACTGCTGCTGCGAAATGGAAGAGATGGTGGCGTCTATTTTGGAGTCGGCCAGGAATCCGCCGCTGGACCAGTTCCCATCGGTGAAGTCGGCGAGGTCCACGTTGCCTTGCACGTGCAGGCGGCGGAGGTCCGTTCCCTGAGACACCGCCAGGATGATGTAGTTGCCGTTGGTTGGAACCACGGACAGGTTCTCGGCCGCCCGCCAGAAGTTGATGGTGGCGTTGTCGTTGGGCAGAACGCCGTCGGAATGCAAGTTGCCGGAGATGGTGACGTCGTCCGGCATTTGCCCCAAACCCAGCACCTGGGTGTAGAAGCCCAAGGCTATGTCGAGGTTGGTGTACCTCCCCGGCTTGAACAGGTAGGTGTATCGTTGCGTGCCAAACTGGTTGTATTGCTGCTGCGCAAAGACCGCGTTCATCTGGCTCTGGATGTTGGTCGTCCCCGGATCGAAGATCAGCACGTTCGGCCCGAAGCTCGGCGTCGAGGTCACGTACACCGTCCGCGTCAGCGTTCCCGGCGTGCCGTCGGCGGTGATGGCGGAGTAGGTGACGGTGTAGGTGCCGGCCACGGAAGTGTTTACCGTGCTGTTGGAGGTGACGGACAAACTGGCCTGCGCGCACAGGTCGTAGGCCGTTGCGCCCGCATCCAGGTAGGGGCTGTTCAGCGTGAGGGTCACCGGGCTGATGCCGTTGAGCGCCATGACGGGCGGGGCGGTGTGCAACGCCGAAGTCACGGTCGCGATGTTCGTGAGCGAGCTATAGGCATTCTGGGCGATGAGCGTGTAGGTGCCGATGCTCACGTCTTCCGGAGCGACCAGGATGAAGCTCGCGTTGGTCGCCCCGGGAATGGCGTTGGTCTGGTTGTCGTACCACTGGTAGGTGATGGGCGGAAGGCCGTTCACCGAGGAGGTGAACGTCACGTTGCTGCCGCACTGGGGCGCCACTGAAGGCGGGGTAATAACGAGGTTCCTGAGCGTCGGGTCAACGACGTCAACGGCGCGGGTCGCGCTGCCCGGGGTGCCGGCGCCGGTAACCGCCGAATACGTTATGTCGTATTCACCTGCCACGGCGGTGTTGACGCTTCCATTGATGATCACGGGCAGGCTGCTGCCAGCGCAGGTGTCGAGCGCGTTCGCGCCAAGCTCGGTGTAGGTGCTGCCTATTATGAGCTGGACCGTGTTGCTGCCGTTGAGGGTGATGAGGGGCGGGGCGGTATCCGTCGTCAGCAGCACCGCGGAATTGGTGGCCGCCCAGTTGGGGCCGCTTTCGACAATGGTATAGGTGCCGCTGTCCGCCGGATGCGTGCTGGTCAGCACGAGCGTCGTGTTCGTAGCGCCGGCGATTGGTAGCCAGGAGGGGCCATACCACTGAAAATTGGTGGCGCCGAGCGCCGCCGTGGCGCTGAACGTCGCCGCGCCCGGGCAATTGTTGGTGAGGCTGCCTGGCGCAACGTTGAAGCTGCCGGGCGGAGCGACCGTGAAGATCATGCCGCCGATTTGGCCCTGCTTGCCCGCCAGCCCGGTCCAGGTCCCGCGCACGGTGCCGGTGGCATCCACAGCCGCCGAGCCGATCAGCATGAAGGTATTCGTCGAAGGGGAAGTGATGTCGCTGCCGACATTCAACGTTTTGTTGGTGCCGCCGAAGGTGATGACTCCGGGGTTCCCGGCCCCGTCCCACGCCCAGCAGGCATAAAGCGTCACCACGTCTCCCGGGTAGAGCCCGCTCACGTAGAACCCGGCCGTAACGCCGTTGTTCACATAGAACCCATCCTGGTCGAGGGTGTTATACTTGGAGGTGTTGTAGGTGCCGCTCAGGTTGGTGAAGCCGACGGTATAAGTCGCGCCGTTGACGCTGAGCACCTGGAACGTCAGCGGGTTGGAGTTGGCATAGTTGAGCCGGTTGAACCCCGCCGGAGTGGAGATGCCATCGCCGCTCTTAGCCGGGTCCAGATTGAGGACGTCGCTGTTCCACACGTTCACGGTCCGAGTCACGATGTTTGTCGCGTTGTCGGCGCTCGCCACGGCGGTGTAGGTCAGGGTATAGGCGCCGAGCGCGGCCGGGTTTACGGTTCCGTTGGTGGTCAGCACGACCGCGTTGCCGCAGGTTTCGAGCGCGGTTGCACCGGGGTCCGTAAAAGCAGAATTGAGGTGAATGCCCATCGGGTTCGCGCCGTTCAGAGTGATCACGGGCCGGCACGGGCCCACATTGATGATCAGGGCGCCGATCTGGCCTTCCTGATGGCCGACGGGTGTACCTCCCTGGTCGCCATACCAATAGCCGCTCACCGTGCCGTCGGCCCCGGCGGTCGCGGTCCCGACGTTCTGCAAGGTCAGGAGGTTCGGGTTGGTCATCTCGCCATTGTTGGTGACCGTGATCTGCGTGCCGCCGTAGAAGATTATTGGGGCGTGCGACGCGCCGTTCCAGGCCCAACAGGTATAGAGCGTGACCGGCTGGCCCGGCGGCGCATTGCTGATGGTGAAATAGGCAGGGCCGTTGCCCGAGACGTTATAGAATCCATCCGCATCCAGCAGCCCGGCGCCGCCATACTCGGCGATGTTCGTCATAGCGAGGTTCAGACCGCTATTGGCGACGTTGGTCCACAAGCAGAAGCTGCCGTTCTTGGCGGCGTATCCGCTGGAGGTCCCCAGCTTGGTAAAACCGGCGCCGTTGGATGCCAGCGCGTTATTGCCCAGGTCGAGGTTGGCGATCACCTGGGCGTGGGCGCCGGGCAGCAAGCCCAGGCTGCAGATTGCCAGTAACAAAGCGCGTCGGTTCAGTCTCGTGGTCCTCATGGGGTGTGTCGGGTCGGCGTTCGCCGCCATTCTTGGTCTCAGGGCAGGTGTTCGAATTCGCTTCAGACTACGCGGTTAGGCCCTGGAGTTTAATCCCTCTTTTGGGGGGATGATGGCACCGGTGCATCTTGCGACTGTCAGGGACGCCTCGCCGAGGCGTCCGTTTCCGGCGCACCCGGACGCCTCGGCGAGGCGTCCCTACCTGATTCGTTTTTTGACCCGATGGTTCCTCGGTGGTATTGTCCTGTAATCAGGGCTTGGCACGCTCCCCAAATCACCGAGAATAGAAGGCGGTTTATCAGCTTTGGAGCGCAGCCGTCACCCGTCACCTGGAACACTGCTTGAGCCACGAGTGAAGTATGAAAGCAACGAAGCATCTGAGGAGAACGAGGAAGCACCCCGCGCCAAAGAACGCGCGGTCTCGCTCCAGGCACGGCGCCAGGGTGGCCGCTGAGGGTCCGGAGGCCGCAAGCGAGGAACCAAACCCGCCGGCCAGAAGCCTCCGCGCATCGCGCGCCGAAGAATCCGCAACCGATGGGAGGAGGGGCGCCACGGCGTCCTGGGCCTCGCGCGCGGGCCGGGACACACGCCTGCGTTGGGATAAGGTGCCCTGGCATCCGTAGGGCTCGCCGGAGCGCATGCGCCTCGCGTGCTGCCAACGGCGCCCCGCCGTTGGTTCTCTCGCCAGCGGGCGGCTCACGGTTTGGCGGCCCACCCAGCCTCACGTAGCCGCCGACGTCAGTCGGCGCAGTTGGCGCGATCTTCGCTGCGGAAAGAGTGCGCCGACTGACGTCGGCGGCTACACTCTGGCATACGGGAACCGCCTCCGCCGGCGCGGGGCCGCGGCGCGTGCCAAAACCGTGCTGGCCTATGCCGGCGGTTTCGGCTAATCCAAGTCCATGCTTTCGCGCAAGCTCTCTCGCCGCGACGCGGCGGCACAGACCGGGTTTATTCTAGGGGCAGCCCTGCTGGGCCGCGCCGGCGCTTCGGCCGCGACCAGCTCTGCCCCGCCTTTCCGCTACTGCCTCAACATGGCCACCCTTCGCGGCCAGAAGCTCGGCATCGTGAAGGAAGTCGAAGCCGCGGCCCAGGCGGGCTACGACGGCATCGAGCCCTGGGTGGCCACGCTGGATGAATACGTCAGCGGCGGAGGCAAGCTGGCGGATTTGCGGAAGCGGATCAACGACTCCGGATTGCAGGTCGAGAGCGCCATCGCCTTTGCCGAATGGGCGGTGAACGACGATGCCCGACGGGCCAAGGGGTTGGAGCAGGCCCGGCGGGACATGGATAAGGTGGCGCAGCTCGGCGGCCGCCGCATCGCCGCCCCACCAAAAGGCGCAACCGATTTGCCGGGGCTGGAGCTGGAGGCGGCGGTGGACCGCTACCGCGCCTTGCTGCAGGTCGGCGACCAGGCGGGGGTTGTTCCGCAGCTTGAGCTGTGGGGCTTCTCGAAAAGCCTCAGCCGCCTGGGCGAATGTGTGTGCGTGGCCATGGAGACCGGTCATCGCCATGCCTGCGTCCTCGCCGACGTGTATCACCTCTACAAGGGCGGCTCGGCAATCCAGGGGATGCACTTGCTCGGCCCCGACGCCATCCAGGTGGTTCATATCAACGACTATCCCAGCGACCCGCCGCGCGAGAAGATTGACGACAGCTACCGGGTGTACCCGGGAGAAGGGGTGGCGCCGCTCGGGGAAATCCTGCGGATCCTGCGGGCGACCGGCGGGCAGAAGGTGCTGTCGCTGGAGCTGTTCAACCGGCGGTATTGGGCCCAGGACGCGCTGGCGGTGTCGAAAACCGGCCTGGCCAGGATGAAGGCGATGGTCCAGAGCGCGGGGCTTTAGCACGGATAGCTAACGTGGGTAGGGACGCCTCGCCGAGGCGTCCGTGCTGCTGCCGCTGCGGACGTCTCGAAGAGTCGTCCATGCCTCGCAGCCTCCCGGGGATCCAGGCTGCGCGCCTGCGGCTGCCGCATGACCGATGGACCGTGACAACGGTTACACGTTGGCCTATAATTTTCCTGAGGAATACGGCGAATGGCGGCTCGTAGAGTCCGTCTAACCTCAAGAGTTAAGGCATGAAAATCATGAGCACAAAACGATTGACGGTCACTTTGATCATCACAAGCTTAACAGCCTGGGTTGCCCGCGCCGCGCCGGCGGGGACCCAAACCAACGTGGCGCCCCAGGCGGAAAGGATCCTGGCCAGCGCTTGTCAATACCTGCAGGAAATGCCGTACTTCGGCCTGACGGCCGAGATCTGGCGCGAGCATGTGACGTCCTCCGGGCAGAAGCTCCAGTTCGCTC
>DATKNZ010000225.1:0-5450 GCA_035541055.1 Candidatus Acidiferrum sp.
CCCCGTCCGCTCGTCCCCTCGGCGCTTCTCGCCGCCGCTCAGCGCTTAAGCAGCCGGCGGAACTCCCGAAACCCTTCCTCAATGGCCGCCTGGCTCTGCTCCTCCATCCGCCGATACAACACCACCACCTCCCGCCCCACCTCGGTCAATACCGCGCCGCCACCCGTTTTACCTCCGCGCTTGCACACCACCGCCGGAGACCGAAACCGCGCGTTTAGACTCTTCACGTGCTTCCACGCCGTCAGGTAGGCCATCCCCATCCGTGCCGCCGCCGCCTGCAGGCTGCCGGTCTCTCCAATCAGCTCCAGCAACTGCACTCGGCCGGGTCCCAAAGCCGCGTCCCGGCCACACATGACCCGCAGCCGCGGCAGCACTGATGCCGGCGGCCCCGCACACTTCTTCTTCCGCATAAAGCTCCGGCACAAGATGGCGCCAAGCGTGCGAAGAAAGCGAATCCTTTCTGCCAGGCACTCGGGTTGGGGCGCCAAGGGGAATCCCTCTTTGCCCTCTACGAAAAGCCCGCCAATAAGCCGCGTTGGTGGTTCATGCACTGATTTCGGCCAGGCGATGGGTGGGGGTGGGCTTGCCGGGGCGGAAGTGGTCCAGTAGGTGGAGCGATACCACAAGAGTGTCAAACGGGGTAGCCGCGGCCTGCAGCCCCTCGCGCACGGCTGTGCCGAGTACTTCGGGCGCTGCCTCTGCCCGCAGGTTGATCATCAACTGCCCACCCGTCACCGGCACGCCCAAGCGAGCCCCTGCCTCCGGGGCGACATCGCTGCGAACAATGTTAATGCTGGCGACTTTGCCGCCACCGTCGTCCGGCACCAGTGTCATCTTCAGGTGGGCGATTTCTGCTTTGGCGGCGCAGAGGCGGTTGCGTAATTGGACCGCCAGCTCCAGCAGGAACAGGTCACCGTTAAACTTCTTCCTGGCCGCCAGCCGTGCCGTGCAGTTTGACCAGCCCAGCCGCGCTTCGCCATCGGCATACACCTCGTAATCAACCTGCATCGCCCGGCCGGAGCGCTGTTCCTCGCGGGTGATCCTTTCGAACCACGCCTCCAAATTCGTGCCTTCGCGTGCTGACACGGCCAGGATCTCCTTGCGGGGGAAAGTGGCCGCGATGGCTTCCCGCAAAGACGCCAGCCGCCGCTCGTCCAACAGATCGCACTTGCTGATGACGATCAGGTCCGCCTCCTCAATTTGCTTCTGGTAAATGTAAAGCACCTTGTCGGAGAAGGTGCCGCCGGGCTCGACGCCGAAGGAGCGCAGCGCCCGAACAGGATCCACCAGCACGCTGACCGGCGCGACCGTGAGGTTCGCGCCATGCAGCCGCCGCAGCGGGTAGGCCACGGTTGCGACCAGGTCGGTGCAACTGCCGACCGGCTCGGCAATGAAAACGTCAGGCCGGCTCCGCTGCGCCAGCTTGCGCGCGGCTTCCACCAACGCGTCGAACCGGCAGCAGAAACAGCCGCCGGGGATTTCTTCGGTCCGGAAGCCCTGGCAACGCAGCAGCGTCGTGTCAACGAGGTTACGGCCCTGGTCATTGGTGATGAGGCCCACCCGCAGGCCCTGGCGTGTAAGATGCGCGGCCAGACGACCCACGGCGGTAGTCTTGCCCGCACCCAGGAAGCCTCCGATCATGATGTAGCGAGGCTTGGGGGACCCCGCCGCCGTTCCTGGTTGAAATTCGGATGCTTTCACCGAGACCCGACGTTCGCTTCCTCGGCTGTTTTTAGTGATTTGCGCTCCGACCACGATCTCCCTTTCAGCTCTCCGGCCGTAGGCACAAGTCCCGGCACATGCACACATTCAACCCGGAGGCCCCCGGTGGTTCCAGCTTATACCTCCTGAACAACTCCACAAATCCCGCTCGCGCCCGCCGGTAGTAGTCCAGGCCCGGCGGCGTGGTGGAGCCTCGCACCGGCCGGAAGTGCGGCAACCACACCGAGAACAGCGGCACGATCCCCCGCTCCGCCACATATTTGGCTCCCGCCAGCAAGCTTTCCACCGGTTCCAGCCCAACCACAAACGCGCTGCACACCTTGTTCGGCCCGTGCCGCTGCGCCGCATATTCCAGCGCCCGCAGTTGCTGCTCCCGTCCCACGTGTCGCGAAATACCCGGGCATGCTTCCGCAAAAATCGCCTTGTCCCACACGTTCAGGTCGTAAGCTACCCGGTCCACTCCGGCCGTAAACAGCGCATCCACCGCCGCCGGGTCCCGCGGCGCGCTCGTGTAAACGTAAATCTCCCCCGGGATATCCTTCAGCCCCAGCCTTCGGTCAATGGCCTTCAGCACCTCCACCACCAACGGGACCTCCCCGCACGCCGAATCCACCTCCGACCCGCCCGTCAACTGCACATCCCGGATGCCTTCACTGCGCACCCCGTATTCCACCGCTTCGGCCACATCTTCCGCTGTCGCGATCGGCGGCAGCGGCTGGCCGGCCCGTTTCATGTCCAGCGTCATGTTTCCCTGGTAGCAGAAGTCACACGGCTGGCCACCCAGCGCAAACTGGCACGGCCAAAGATACGGAAAGGACACTACGTCCAGCCCTTGTAGCACCGCCATCAACCGGAAGGGAAATCCCTTGCTCGTGCTCCGCTCGTAAAAACTCGTCGCTGGCGGGAAGTCCACCTTCGTAACCGCCTTTCCACGATACGTCACCCACGGTTCGCCCGCCGCGTCCACCATCAGGCTGAAGTCCGCCCCCGGCCCAACGTGAAACATATGCGTCGGCACCCGTCCCGGCAGCACCAGGCAGTTGCAGCAGAATGGATGGTTGGTCGGCGCCAGCCGGTGCGTCCGACCAAACCTCTTTACTATCTCCTCCGGCACGCTAATCCCCCGTGTCAGGAGCAGGGTCTTCAAGTCGAACACGTCCACCGCCTGCTCACCCACTCCAAAGCGGCGGTGTTTCGCCCGAAAGGCCTCCAGATTCCCAATCTGCGGACCAGCCGTGCTTTTCTTACTCTCACTCATTCTGCCGTCCATCATAGCAACGAGGTTCCTCCGTGCAAGTTAAGCAGCCCGTGTCTTCCATGCCGACCTCCCGCAGTGCGATCATCCGTAAGACAGTTCCAACACCGACGAATTCCGGGTGCGCGGTTTTAACCGAGTGCAGACAGCAACGGCTTTGGAAACCGACTGGATGGCTTGCGAATGCGCCTCCAAAAAACACGCGTCCACCGACACGAGGGGGTGGAGCGGCCAGAACTGAATGCCGAGAGAGGGGACGCGAATGATCAGGCGCGGGAAACAGAAGCAGCTTCGAGAACTCATAAATCGCCAGGGCGATGCACGTTCCCGCGATGAGCAAAGCCAGCGCTATCATTAAAGGGTGACTTCCCTCCTTGCTCGAAGACTTCTCTTCAACTTTCTGGCTAGTTTCACTCATGAACTGCGACCTTGGTTCAGCGCCTTTTCCAGCATCCCGCTCCCCCTCAGATGTGCCGCCGAGCTCGCGTAACTTCTTCCAGCCGAGCACTACGACGATAAGCCCCATGACGATAACAATCCCTCCAGCACCCCAATGCCATATCATAGTCAGGTTCACAGGCGTCATGCTAATAGAAATTATCGTGGAGCAGAGTAAGGCGGTTGAATCTCGCCGGGCGTGGAAAACTTCGATGAGATCTTCTCTTCGGAAGCCGCCTTACCTTGCCACCACCAGCCAACGGCAATCAGCACGCATGCTAACAATCCCACGAAAGCGCGTTCCGACCACCGCGACCTCGCGACCGACGGACGTGAAACAGGACGCGGCTTCTCCTCCAACAGCCGCCCTTTCACGACGGGCGTGGCGTTCGCCGCGGAACGCGGCGGGGCGGGGATGGCAGAGGCTGGACTTGGCCCTGGCGCGGGCTGCCAGTCCGCGCGCCTGGCGACACGTTCCGTTTCGGCAGCGACGGCAGGAGCGAGCTCAGCGTCCGTCCGGCGCAACTGAGCAACTGTTTCAGGCGCGGGTTGCCAGTAACCCTTGTTGATAACTGTCAGCATTCGTTCAACCATCGCTTGGTAGGCTGCAAGATTTTCCGCGCTGCGAAATCTCTCCCGAATCCCCAGGTCATAGCGGTCCAATACATAGGTCTCGAACATTTCCTGCCATTTGGCCGCGTCCACGGCCTCCGGCACGGCGACCTGCCAGCCCCACAAGTTGTCGGTCACCTGCCGGATCATGCGCGCGCCGGCGTAGCCCTCCTTAAGCATCGCCTCGATCCACTTTGGGTTCAGATAGCGCGCCCGCATTTCGCGGCCCATGTATCGTTCGAGGGTGACTGTCTCACCCGACCTGGGGTCGCTCAGGTCCGCGACCAGCGTGTCCACCGGTTTGCCATTCACCTCGCGAACGGCCATCGCGGTGCCCCCGAGATATTGATAGAAATCGTCGCTATCAATGGCGCCATAGACGTTCGACGAACGGCTGTGAATCACACCCTTTGCGCCCTTGAGCGCCAGTCGCAGAACCGTTGGCGACAGATCGGCATTGGTGCCTGCCGCTGCCCGCGCGCCCCAAAAGCCTTGTCCGAACAGATGGCTCATGCGGTTGAAGAAGACCGCCGCGACCTGCTGCTCGTTGGTCCAACTATCCGCTTGCTGGATGGCATGATCCAACCCCGCGCCGTAAGTTCCTGAAGGCACACTGAACAACCGCACTGATGCCAGACGCTCGGCCTCGACTGGCAAAACCCCTTGTGCTTCAAGGGCTGTGCGAGCCGCCGCAATGTTCCGCAGCAGAGGGTTGTCCGCGCTGGTGTCGGTCTTTACCAAGGTCACGGCTTGGTCGAGCAAAAGCATCAAGTTCGGAAATAAATCACGGTATAGCCCTGAAGGAATCACGGTTACATCCACGCGACGGCGACCCAACTCAGCGGGTGGAATCAAGTGCAACCCTTGCACCCGGCCACGAGCATCCCAATTGGGGCGCACCCCCATGAGCGTGAGGATCTCCGCCTCCATTACCCCTTCGTGCCGGCTCGTCTCCGTGCCCCAAAGGTTGAATACCAGCCGGTCAGGGAACTGGCCATCGTGCCGTTTGCGATACGAGGCGACGAGATCAACCGCCATCCGCGAGCCCGCAGCAAAAGTCGCCGCCGTCGGCAGCCGTGCTGGATCGAAGCCATAGAAATCCTTTCCCGTGGGTAACGCCTCTGGGTTGCGGATAGGGTCGTTTCCCGGTCCCGCCGGGATGTAACGCCCCGCCAACCCAGCCGAAAGTGCATCCAATTCCGCCTGGGCTGAGGCTTCGATCCGCGCCATCAACTCCGCTTTGCGCCTGGCGTGTTCTACCGGAGACAGGTCGGGTTCGAGCGAGAGGATCGCTTCCGCTGTTGCCGCCCGCTTTGGCTCGTCGGGTGCGACGCCCAGCGTGTGCATGCCGAATGGCGTCATGCGTTCGCCAATCTTTCGGACGTGGTGCTCGATCTCCTCAATTTGATCGTCGTTCAACGAC
>DATKNZ010000226.1:0-2531 GCA_035541055.1 Candidatus Acidiferrum sp.
AAGATCTGGGCCTGGCCTTTCTCGTCGCCCGTGATGTGTTGCTGCGCCCAGCCAACAAACTCCGCGAGTCTTTCCTCACGCGACATGGACATTGTTTTACAGCACGAGTGCGAGCTGTGTCAGTAGCTAAATGGGCATCAAAGCGAACCTGGCCCGGGGAAGGGTTTTCGGGGTGCGCAAAAGTACACTACATATTGGGGCAAGCTCCGGAGCAGGCATACAACTTATAGGGGCTTTTGGATTTAAGGGGCTTCAGAATGCAATATCTGGGCTTGGGGGTGGGTTTCGGGGCAGGGACTTCGCTGGGAGACCCAGGAAACTACGGCTCTGTTCCAGATGTTCCTGACGTTCAAGCGCTTCCGGGATTCTAGTCGCCGATAAAGCCATTCGTGGGTGGCCCCTTCCTACGACCTATACTCTCGGCGCATCGCTATCCTGTCGCGTCCGCCAACCTTCCAGGTTGGCACGCGCAAGGGTGCACGCGGCAAGCTGGAAGCTTGCCGGGACGGGCGCAAGCCGGAGGCTTACGCTACTACTCGGCGGCAGTGATGAGATGCTCCCCGCCTCCCCCGGACGGCAAGGCCGGTCTTGATCGAGTCCAGCACAATTTGCTAGCGTAGCGGCGGGTTGCCGCGGGCGGCAGAGCAGCGTCGTATGGCGCAGGCCGGCAGGCGACAGGCGCCCGTTGTCACCGGGAAATTCCCGGGCTGACAGGTTCGCCCGCAAGTGCTTGGATCAGCATCACCAGTCATGATCGTGTCTTACAACAGAAAGGGCTTTATGAAGCACACCTCTACCGTTATGCCCCCGTTCGGCTTGCACGCCGCCGCCCTGGCGATGGCCGCGGTGCTGAGCGGCTTCGGTCCCGCAGCCGAAGCGGCTCCCGTCACCGGCACGCAGGCAGCAGCTCTGGTTGCCGGATGGCTGAAGCAGGACCGCGCGCCGCTGGGCACCCGGCTCGGCGCCGACATACAGCGGGTGGACGCGTTTGGCGGCAACGGCACCGCCTCGCTCTACTATGTGGTTTACCTCGCCCCGGCGGGCTTTGTGGTTGTGGCCGGCGACGACTTGGTTGAGCCGATCATCGCGTTCGCTCCTTCCGGCAGCTTTGTTGCCTCGGACGCGAATCCGCTCGGCGCATTGGTGACCAAAGACGTGCCTGTCCGAGTGGCGCACGCGCGGCGGTTGAGCACAGCCTCTCCCGGAGCCGGCGCGCTGCAGGCGCGGGCCAAGTGGCAGCGTTTGGGCGGCCTTAAGGGCGGCCCGGCCCCCGATGGTCCGTCGCCAATGGGGCTTGTCAGCGTTTCCGACGTTCGCATTGCGCCTCTGACACAAACTACCTGGGACCAGGGAACGGCGGGAAATGTGTATGGCGCACCCGCTTGCTATAACTACTACACGCCGCCCTACGGTGATGGGAATCCCACCAACTACTGGGCCGGTTGCGTGGCAACGGCCATGGCCCAGCTTATGCGCTATTACCAGTATCCGACCGCCGGCGTCGGCACGGCTGGGTTTACGATTTACTCGGACGGCTCACCCCTGACGTATTACTTGCACGGCGGGGACACAGCGGGCGGGCCGTATGTGTGGAGCAACATGCCTCTGGTCCCGACTTCCACCACTCCCACAAACCAGTGCCAGGCCATCGGGGCGCTGGTGGCCGATGCCGGCGCTTCGGTCGGCATGAGCTATACGGCCAGCGGCTCCTCGGGCTCGGACTACAACGCGAGGAATGAACTCGTGAGCACGTTCCTGTTCGGGAACGCCCGGTTCGGTTTCAGCAACGGCGACAACTTAGGTTCGGGCCTCACCGGCATGATCAATCCAAACCTGGACGCCCGCTACCCGGTCCTCCTGGGTATAGAGGGCTCCCCTGGCGGCCATGAGGTCGTTGCCGATGGCTACGGCTACAGCGCTTTGACCCTGTACCACCACCTGAACCTCGGGTGGTCGGGCGTCAGCACAGCCTGGTATGCCTTACCCACTGTGGATACGAGCAGTGGCACGTTCACCGTGGTGGACAGTTGCGTTTACAACGCCTACACCAACGGCACCGGCGAGATCATCAGTGGCCGCGTCCTGGACCAGATGGGCCGGCCAGTAGTCGGCGCCAGCGTCTCTGCCGCTCGCACCGGCGGCGGCACCTACACGGCCACGACGGACACCAATGGCATCTACGCGGTGGCCAGAATCCCCTCTGCCTCATCCTACACGGTCACCATCTCGAAGCCGAACTATGGCACGGTGAGCGGCGGTTACTCGACCGGCACTTCCGGCGACTGGGCCTCTGCCAGTGGCAACTACTGGGGCGCAGATTTCACCATGAATATGGCCACCACCGTGATAGACCACCTGGCGTGGAGTCCAGTGGCTACGCCGCAATCGGTTAACACGGCTTTCCCGGTGACCATCACCGCCCAGAACCTTACCAATGGCGTCGCTTCGGGCTTCGCCGGCCCGGTTGCCCTCAGCGCCGGCGCAACCGGAGCCGGTCCCTCCGCCACGATCATCGGCAGCCTGAGCTACAA
>DATKNZ010000227.1:0-14100 GCA_035541055.1 Candidatus Acidiferrum sp.
GACCGCCTTCACTCTTAACAGACGCGCTCCGGCCACGCAAGTCAAAGCACGGCACAACTCTCTTAGTAGCGTAAGCCTCCGGCTTGCGATAGTCCGGACAATCCTCTGGATTGTCCGGGTCTCGGCAACCCAGAGGGTCGCCGGGACGGGCGCAAGCCGGAGGCTTACGCTACTAGCCGAACGGCTACAGCACGTCTTTACAGGAAGACGAAAAGGGCGGAGCGTCTATCCCATGAAACGATTTAAGCTGACTGATGACCGTCAGCCTCCAGTCCCCCTCCGCTGCCTCGTCCTGCTGGTCGCTGTCCTCATGGCTTGTGCCCTGCCGCCGTCCGCCCGGGCCGTGACCGTGGCGCAGAAGGCGCCCTCCGGGCACTACGCCGCTCCAGGAGCGAATCTCGCGCATGCCATATCGGAGATTACCGGCGTGGCCATCTCGCCTTTGCTGGGCGCAAGCGCGGTGGGGGTCTGGCGGTACTTCCACACGAGCACGCCCGCGGAGCGGGCACGGCTGCCCTGGTTCGCGCAGCCGTGGTTCTGGGTGCCGGGTTTCCTGCTGGCGATCCTTTGCATTCTTAAGGACAGCCTGGGCGTGGCGGCGCCTCCGCTGCTGAAGAAGCCCTTTGATGTGCTCGACGCCGCCGGGCACAAGGTCAGCGGGCTCATCGCCACGGGCGCCTTCGTTCCACTCGTGATGTCCGTGTTCCAGTCCGCCAACTCCGATACCGCCTCTTTGGGCGCACACGGTTTCCTGGCGGCGATTGACCTTTCCTGGCTGGGCAATGCGCTGCTGGTCCCCGTGGGCATGGTCGTGTTCTTCGTCGTCTTCCTGGCATCGAACTCCCTGAACGTCCTGATCCTGCTCAGCCCCTTCGGCTTTGTGGACGCCGGGATAAAGGCCTTCCGCGGCTTTCTTCTGATGACGGTCGCCGGGACCGCGCTGGCCAACCCGTGGCTGGGCGCGGCGTGGGCTCTGGTGCTCATCGTGATCGCCTATTTCATCGCCGGCTGGTCGTCCCGGCTCTCGTTCCTGGGCCTGGTGTTCATCTGGGACTTCTTCACGCTGCGGCGCAAGCGCTTCGTCCCGGGCAAGGCCGAGAAGCGGATGTTCCTTGCCCGCAAAATCAGCAAGGTCCCGGCCCGCACCTACGGCACGCTGAGCCAGGACGGGCAAGGCAACCTGGCCCTGCGGTATCGTCCCTGGCTTGTGCTGCCGCCCAGGACCCTGACCCTGCCGCAAGCTCAATACGCCATCGGCCGCGGCATGTTTTACTCACAGATCGTGCGACTGGACGGAGAAGGGTTCGTATCGGCGCTGCTCCTGCCGCCGCGCTACCGCGGACATGAGGAGGAGTTGGTAACGATTTACGGCCTGGCGGGCGTGCGCGAGGCCGGCTTGCGCGCCGCGTGGCGCTGGCTAAAGGACGCATTGGGTGTGAAGGCGCAGCCGGAGGCGGCCCCGGTGCCCGTGGCAGTTGCCTGAATCAGCTCGTCCTCCTCCTCGTTCTCGTTCTCGTCCTCGAAGAACCCTGCAAAACCGAGGACGAGGATGAGAACGAGAACGATGGACGACGCTACGGCCTCATCGCTCCGCCACTGCCGCCCGCGCCAGGAGCACCTTTTGCGTAGGCACATAGTTGCCCACGAACTCCCGCCGATACTCGGCGAACGTGCCCCCCGCAATGGCCGCGCGCATCTCCGCCATCGTCCGCAAATACATGCGCGTGTTGTGCACGCTTAACATCCGCAGCCCGAGAATCTCGCCCACGTTCAGCAGGTGCCGCAGGTACGCCCTCGTGAAGTGCCGGCAAGCGAAGCAATCGCAGTCCTCCTCGATAGGCCGAAAGTCCGCCTTCCATGCCCCTGCCTTGATACTGATGCTGCCTTTGCGGGTGAAGGCCGTGCCGTTGCGCGCCACCCGCGTCGGCAGCACGCAGTCGAACATGTCCACCCCGCGCGCCACCAGCTCCACCATTTGTGCCGGCGTGCCCAGCCCCATCGCATACCGGGGCTGGTCTGCCGGCAAAAGCGGCTCGGTCATCTCGACAGCCCGCATCATCTCCGGCTCAGGCTCGCCCACGCTGACGCCGCCGATGGCGTAGCCGTCGAACTTAAGGCCCACCAGCGCCCTGGCGCACTCCTCGCGCAGGGCTGCGTTGGTGCCGCCTTGCACGATGCCGAACACCAACTGCCCCGGCGCGCGCGGCTGCTCGCGGCACTCGGCGGCCCAGCGCATCGTGCGCTCGACGGCGGCGCGCAACTCGCGCGGAGTGCTCGTGTGCGGCGGGCAATCATCGAACACCATGGCGATGTCCGAGCCGAGTGTGGCCTGGATGGCCATAGCTTCCTTGGGCCCGAGGAACAGCAGCGAGCCGTCCAGGTGCGAGCGGAACTCGACCCCGTGCGCCTGAATCTTGCGAATCGTCGCCAGGCTAAAGACCTGGAAGCCGCCGCTGTCGGTCAGGATCGGGCCGGGCCAATTGATAAACCGGTGCAGCCCGCCCGCCGCACGGATAATATCCAGCCCGGGGCGGATGTTCAGGTGGTAGGTATTGCCGAGGATGATCTGGGTGCCCATCTCGCGCAGTTCCCGGGGATCAATCGCCTTCACGCTGCCCTGGGTGCCCACTGACATGAAGACCGGCGTCTCCACAACCCCGTGAGGCGTAGTCAGCCGGCCCAAACGCGCCCTGCAACTCGCGTCGGTCTTAAGCAACTCGAACACGGCGGCGAGGGTTGACTACCCGCCGGGCCGGTTCAACTGCAAATTGCCTTGGCGCGAGGCAGTAGAGCAAGCCTCCGGCTTGCGGTCGTCCCGCCAACCTTCCAGGTTGGCGCCCCGCCCGCCTGCAGGCGGCAAGCTGGAAGCTTGCCGGGACGGTCGCAAGCCTGAGGCTCGCTCTACTACTCAGGGGCAGTACGCGGATGCGCCCCGGGGCAGGGCAGACGGCATCAGCACCGCCGCCCACTGACCAGCCAAATCCGAAGCGACCCTGTCCGTATCCCCTCCGTTACCACACCGTTACCTCACCGTAGTACCTCTAATAGCCTATTAGAGGTACTACGGTGAGGTAACGGTGTGGTAACGGAGGGGATACGGGGAAGAGAGGGTGGGAAGGGGCGGGGAAACTGGACGTAACTAGCGTCAATTCAATGTACTGTGAACAGACGACGCGGATGGGCTGGGGCGGGTTCCAGTAGAAGCACTAAGCAGTTGGGGGTGTTGGCTGCACAAGATGCTGTTGTTGAGGTATTTAAGGATGGGATTTGAACTCGGGCTGCCAGGGGCTACCTTCAGGGGGATGAACCTGGAAGACCATTTGGGAGATATTGTGCGCAAGGCCCGAGGGATGTCCGGTGTGTCGGCGAGCGCGGCGGCCCGGGCGGCGGGGCTGAGCGAGGCCGAACTGGCGGCGCTGGAGGAGTCAGGCCAGGCTCCGGAGAAGGCGAACCTGTCGGCGCTGGCGGAGGCGATTGGGCTTCAGCCCGGGAAGGTGGAGGGGATTGCCCGGGGGTGGCTGCCCGGCGAGAAGGACCTGGGCAGGTGGCGGGAGCTGCGGTGCATCACCACCAACGGGGGCGGTATGGCGGTGAATTGCTACCTGGCATGGGACGAGGTCACACGCGAGGCGGCGCTGTTTGATACGGGGTGGGATGCGGCGCCGGTGAGCCGGTTGATCGCGGAGAATCAGCTTCAGCTTCGGCATATCTTTATCACGCACGGGCACGAGGACCACGTGAGTGCGCTCGAGGAGTTGCGGCGGCAGTTCCCGAAGGCCCGCGTGCACTCGAGCTCGCGCAGCGCGCCGGTGGACCAGCGCAACCGCCCGAATGACTTCATCCACCTTGGCAGCCTGCGAATCACGAACCGGGACACCCCCGGCCACGCCGATGACGGGACGACTTACGTGGTGGGCACGTGGCCCGAGGACGCGCCGCATGTGGCGGTGGTGGGTGATGCGATTTTCGCCGGGTCCATGGGGCGCGGCAACCAGTCCTGGGACCTGGCGCGCCGGAAGGTGCGCGAGCAAATCCTCACTTTGCCGGGGGAGACGCTGCTTTGCCCCGGGCACGGCCCGATGACGACGGTCACGGAGGAGAAAGAGCACAACCCGTTTTTCTGAGGGGTAGGGGCGCCTCGCCGAGGCGTCCGGGTTGTGGCGGCGGCGGACGCCTTGGCGAGGCGTCCCTACCTAGTCGGCTTCGATGCGCTCGGGTGGGGGGAGCTTCTGCCGGAGCTTCAGCACCGGGGCGAAGAGATCGCCCGATTTCCCGACTCGTTCAAGCACGGCGGGAGCTTCGAACTCCAAGGCTTGCGGGTCGTTCCGCTTGAGGGCTGCCTGAACTTCTTTCCAGGTGATCGGGGTCGAGACCCAGGGCCTTTCCTTGGCGCGGAGGGAATAGACATTCACGGTGGTCTTGTGGGTGTCGTTTTGGCTCCAATCCACGAACACTTTGCCCCGGCGCAGGGCCTTGCTCATTTTCGACACGACCGCTTCCGGAGTTTGCCGCTGGAGCGACTCGGCCACGGCGAGGGCGAACGCCTTTGTCGTGTCGTAGGTGACGGGCACGTTGAGCGGGACATAGACCTGCAGGCCCTTGGAGCCGGAAGTCTTGGCGAAGCACTCGAGGCGGAGGCGGTCGAAAAGCTCCTTTAGCCGCAAGGCAACCTCGCAGCAGGACAGGATGTTGGCCGGCGCGCCGGGATCGAGATCGAAGGCCAGGGCGGTGGGGCGGTCAACGTGAGGCATCCGGTGCAGGAAGGTGTGCAGTTCGAGGTCGGCGAGATTCGCGGCCCAGACGAGCGCTGGCAACGTGTCCACGACGCAGTAGTTGATCTGCCCGCCCTCGCGGCGAGGCACGTTGGTGGTCTTGATCCAGTGAGGCCGATGCGGGGGGCAGCGTTTTTCGTAGAAGAACAACCCGTCCACGCCTTCGGGGTAGCGCTTGAGCGTGATGGGGCGGTCCTTGAGGTGGGGCAGCAGGACCGGGGCGATTCGAATATAGAAGTTTACGACGTCGCCCTTGGTGAAGCCGGCGCTGGGGTAGAAAATCTTGCCGAGATTGCTGACCTCCACCTGGGTGTCGCCAACGGTGACTTGGGCGGTCTTGCCATTGCCTCGGAGCGCGGAGGGGGCGGCTTCCGTCAGGCGCTTCACGTGGGGAGTTTCCAATTTGCCGCCAGCCTGCGGCGAGTCCATGAACAAGGCTGGCATGGAACCATCCAACATCCAAGAACCAACGTCCAACATCCAATGGGCGCCGCGGGGTCGGCCATTGGATGTTGGTTGTTGGATGTTGGATGTTGGATGTTGCCGCGGGTCATGGTGATCGTTCAGACAGGGTTTGTCCTTCCGAGCCGTTCCTCATGCTGCCCTTGGGCGCGAGGGTCCTCACTGGGAGCACGGGACCCTCGGCCGGGCTTACCGGTTCGGATTAGCCGGTGCCGGATTGACCGCGTAGTTCGGGTTATTCGCGTTGTACGGCGGCGCCTGGCTCAACTTGTTTTTGACGGTGATGTTGTTTTCAACACTCACGACTCCGTCAATGTGGCTGGCGATCTCCCCAGCCTTGGCCTTCTGCGCGTCAGTAGCCACAAAGCCGCTCAATTGGATGTTGCCACGGAAGGCCTTTACATCCACCCCGCTGAGCTTGTATTCGGCATTCTCACCGAGCGCGTGGCTCACGCGATAGGATAGGGCCTTGTCGTCAATGTATTCCCCCGTGCTGCGGTCGTAGCGGTTGCCCGCGCAACCTGTCAGAACGGCAGTGGCTGCTGAGAGGCCCAGGCACAGTGCCATCCCCAAGCTAACGGTCATGTTATACTTCATAATCTTCCTTTCTTACTCGTGTCATCACTCGCCGTGCCGGGTTTTTGCCCGCGCCGGCTTAAGACAAACATCCTTTTGGGGGTGGATTCCGCAATCTGCCGCGCGGCTGAATCCGCCCCGGGAGGAAGGCGCAGGGGGATAAGGGAAATGCTTCAGCCTGGTAGGGACGCCTCGCCGAGGCGTCTGTGGCGGACGCCTCGGCGAGGCCTCCCTACCAGGCTGCCCTGTTGCCCAGGTCACTTGCTGAGCCGGCGCTTGAGCAGGTAGCTCCCGGCAGCCCCGCAGCCGGCGGCGACCAGTCCCCAACGGTAGGGATGTGCCCGCACTTCGGCATTCACGCGGCGCCGCGCGCGGCTAAGGCTGACCCGCTCGGCCAATTCATCCAGGGTGTCGGCCATCTGGGCTTCGGTGGCGGTGATGCTGGCCTCCAACTCCTCCGGTGTGCGCTCGTCCTTGGCTTCTTTCGACGGGGCAGGCGAGGGCTGGGGCTGGGTCCCCCTAGGCTGCTGCAGCGTGCGGACGGTCCGTTCTGGCGCAGGCGACTGCTTCTTGATGGCGGCTAGCCCCTTGAGCAACAGACCGGCGCCGACGCCAATGACCAGTAAGCCGATGATGCCCCAGCCGATAAAGCCCGCCAACAAGGCGTCGAGACCCGCGCGGCTGAAGGCAAAGCCGAGAAGGGTTCCCAATGCGCCTAGAAAGATAATCAGCCCGGCGAAGGCGAGGCAGCCTCCAACGGCCATGCTGGCGGCGCTGACGCCATAATGTGCCAGCTTTTGGGTCAGCTCCGCCTTTACCAGGCGGATTTCCTCGCGGAAGAAGGTCTGTGCTTGCTGCTTCAGTTCGGCCACCAAGGCCCTGACGGTGCTGCCATTGTCCATATTACTCTCCTTGTCTACCGAGTACACATTCGCATTAAGGCCGTGGCGTCGCAACCTTTGCGGGCGCATGGAGAAAACACCCCATGCAGCACCGCCGGCTCGGCGTAGCGATTCGGTGGGCTAGCGGCTAGCTTGAGGTGCGAACGCATAATGAGCCTGAAAGGAGCCTGGCCTATTCTCAAGGGCACGGTTGAGGAGTTTGGCAAAGACAACGTGCTGCGGCTAAGCGCCGCTTTGGCCTACTACGCCATGTTCTCGATCGGGCCCCTGCTGGCGATTGTGGTCGGAGTGGCCGGGCTGGTGTTTGGGCATGCGACGGTCCAGCACAAGGTGCAGCAGGAGCTGGCGAGCATGGTGGGCGCCTCCTCCGCCAAGACGCTCAGCACGATGATGGCGGGCGGCAACCATGGGGGGAGGCTGATGGCTACGATTGTAGGCTCCGTCGCCTTCTTTGCCGGCGCGGGCGGGGTGTTTGGCCAGCTTCAGGACTCGCTGAATACGATTTGGGAGGTCAAGCCCAAGCCGGGGATGGGCATTTGGGGCTTTCTGCGCAATCGGTTTCTGTCCTTTTCGATGGTGCTGGGCATCGGGTTCCTGCTGCTGGTTTCGCTGGCGCTGAGCACATTTCTGAGCGCAGCCATGAACTCCGCAGGGGGCGGGCTGCCGATGTCGAAGACCCTGGCCCATATCCTGAACTTTGCGGTGTCCTTTGGCGTCATCACGGTGCTCTTCGCGATGATCTTCAAATACCTGCCGGACATCCGAATACCCTTCCGCACCGTGTGGATAGGCGCGGTGGGCACAGCCTTCCTATTCACCATAGGCAAATACCTGCTCGGCCTGTACCTGGGGCGGGAGAGTACGGCCTCCTATTATGGGGCGGCCAGCTCGGTGATCATCGTCCTGCTGTGGGTTTATTACGCATCGGTCATCCTCCTCTTTGGCGCCGAGTTCACGCAGGTTTACGGGCGCCGGACAGGGGCCAGGCTGCCGGTGACGGAGTACGCCGTGCCGGTGACCGCGGAAGCGAGGGCCGAGCAAGGGCTGGAACCTGGCGAGGCGCAGCCGGTCCATGGTCGCCCGGCTGGGAATCGTCCCCGCACGCCGGGGGCGGTAGTGCACCATCGGGCGTGGCACTTCGTTGCTTTCATGATGGCGGCGGGGTTTGCCGGGGGCAGCTTGCTTGGGTTCAAGTCGTTGCGGAGAGGGGTGAAGCTGTATCGGCAGCTCCGCAGGTCGTGATCGTCTGCTTGCCTGCAGGCTTGCCGCCGGAACCGAATTACAGGACATTTGCGGCGACGACTCGCAAATGTATGCAGGCTCCCGCCGCGCCGCTCGAACAGCTTAAGATCGTTGTCGTTGGCCACGTGGATCATGGAAAGTCCACGCTGGTCGGGCGTCTGCTGTACGACACGGGCGCCCTGCCCGAGGGTAAATACGAGCAGTTGAAGGCTGTGGCCCGCAACCGGGGCACGCCCTTCGAGTGGGCTAACCTCATGGACGCCTTGCAGGCGGAGCGCGACCAGAACGTTACCATTGATACGGCGCAGATTTGGTTCCGCACACCGAAGCGGCAATACGTGATCATTGATGCGCCGGGGCACGCCGAATTCCTGAAGAATATGGTGACCGGGGCGGCCTCCGCCGAAGCCGCCTTGCTGCTGATTGACGCGCACGAGGGGGTGCAGGAGAACTCGCGCCGGCATGGCTACCTGCTCGGCCTGCTGGGTATCCGGCAGATCGTGGTGCTGGTGAACAAGATGGACCTGGAACAGCACCGTCAGGCGAGCTTTGATCGGGTGGTGGCCGAATACCAGGCCTTCCTGAAGTCGGTGGGGCTCGAGGCGAGGCATTTCATCCCCGTTTCGGCACGGGAGGGCGATAACCTGGCGTCCCGCAGCGCGAAGATGCCATGGTGGGGAGGGCCGACGGTGATGGAGGCTTTGGATGAACTAAGCAACTCCGCCCCGCCCAAGGACAAGCCCCTCCGGTTCCCGGTGCAGGACGTTTACCGCTTCGACCGCCGGCGCATCGTGGCCGGGCGGGTGGAGTCAGGCACGGTCAAGGTGGGCGATCGGCTGGTGTTTAGCCCCGGCAATAAGCTGAGCACGGTCAAGAGCATCGAGCGTTGGAACGCGCCAGCGCGCGATTTTGCGACCGCCGGCGAGTCCGTTGGGTTGACACTCAAGGAGCACATTTTCGTGCAACGCGGCTCCGTTGCCGCTCCCGAAGGTTCGCCGCCCTACGAGTTGTCGCTCTTCAATGCGCGCGTCTTCTGGCTGGGGCGCCAGCCGCTGGCCAAAGGCCGGCGCTACAAGCTGAAGCTTGCCACGCAGGAGGCCGAATGTGAGGTCGCCTCGATTGAGCGGGTGATTGATGCCGCCACGCTGGCCGCGCTTCCGCAGGGCGATGGGGAGCTGCGCGTGGGCCGCAACGAGGTGGCTGAGCTTAGCATCCGCACCCGGCGGCCAGTGGCCTTCGATGCGGCCGATGAGATCGTCCAGACCGGCCGCTTCGTCCTTGTGGACGAGTTCGAGATCGCCGGCGGCGGCATTATCATCGGGGACCACTACCCGCGCCGCACGGGCGACTCGTCGCACAAGAGCGCCAATATTTACTGGAACCGCGGGAAGGTGACGGTGGAGCAACGGGCTGAGCGGAACGGCCACCCGGGATGCGTCGTCTGGCTGACGGGCTTGAGCGGCTCGGGCAAGTCCACTATTGCCATCGAGCTGGAGCGGGAGCTATTCAACCTGGGCCGGCATGCCTACGTGCTGGACGGGGACAACCTGCGCCACGGGCTTTGCTCGGACCTGGGTTTCTCGCACGTTGACCGGAAGGAGAACATTCGCCGGGCGGGGGAGGTGGCCAGCCTCTTCGCGGACGCCGGGTTTATTTGTATCACGGCGTTTATTTCGCCTTACCGCTCGGACCGGGATTTGGTGCGCAAGATTGCGCCTCCCGGCATGTTCCTGGAGGTGTTTCTGAATGCGCCAATCGAGGTGTGCGAGCAGCGTGACCCCAAGGGCCTTTACAACAAGGCGCGGCGCGGGGAGATCAAGGGCTTCACCGGCGTCTCGGCCCCTTACGAGATCCCGGTCAAGCCGGAGCTGGAGCTGCACACGGACCAGTGCAGTGTCAGCGACTGTGTGGCGATGATCCTTGTGGAGTTGGACCGCTTGTCGGCGTCGGTGCCTGAGGCCGCGAGCATCTAGGTCGGGACGCCTCGCCGAGGCGTCCGTCGCTCCCACAATACGGACGCCTCGGCGAGGCGTCCCTACCGGCGCGCGATATTCGGGTTAGCCGGCGACCAGCCTCGCAACAGCGCGGCGGAGGTCCTCGAAGGCGAAGGGTTTACAAAGAAACGCATCCACGAATGCCGTGTGGATGTCCGACTGCTCGGCTGAGCCGGTGATCATGAGGATGGGTTGGGAGGGCGCGACCTGCTTGATCCGGTTGGCTAGCTCGTCCCCGCGCATCCCGGGCATGGCGTAATCGGTAATGACGAGATCGAACCGGTGAGGCGTAAACAAGCTCAGCGCCTCCTGGCCACTGGCCGCCTCAGACACGCTATGCTGGTCCGCGCATAGCAGGAGCTTCACGGTCTCCCTGACCTCCGGTTGGTCATCCGCCAGCAGGATTCGCTTCCGCTTTAGTTTCGGGGCCTCGACCACGGGCGCCTGCCGTTGCTCAGAGTAGGATGGGTCCACAACGGGATGATCCTGACACAATGCACCCCATTATCTCAACCGGGGCAGTTCAGGAAACGAGGCCCGGGGATTCCCCGGGGCAGGCGCCCCGGAACTGATTAAGGGCCGGGCTAGTATGGGGGCGGGATTAGGAGCCTTGGGCAGCGACGGGCTTAAAGCCGCCAGGCCCCGCAGCCAGATGGGCGGCTACGGCCTGGGCCATTGTGGTCACGCTCTGCAGGATGCGGCGCGCCGCCTCGGGATCGGGGACCTTGAGCCCGTATTTCTTATCGAGGGCCACGACAAGCTGCAGCGCATCCACGGAATCCAAGCCCAGGCTGCCGGGGCCGAATAGCGGCTGCTCGTCGCCGATTTCCTCCGCTGTAACCTGCAGCATGAGGTTCTCGACCATCAACTGCTTGATCTCCGCTTTGAGCGTTGCGCTAGTATCCATTCAAATGCCTGGCACGGGTGTCACGTATGAAGCCTCTTATACCGTGCGGCAGGACGCAAGGAGGAAAACAGCAACAGGGCCCGTCCGGCAGCCGCAAGCCGCCCAGGCAGTCCACAATACAAGCACTCCGCCGGATGGACAAACCGCGAGGTTTAGGCCAGACTGCCTAGGCTTTATGGAACAGCGGCTTACACCGGCCACCACTGCCAGCGCCAAACCAACGGGCTTCCTTGCACGGACGCCGAATCGGCGGATTGCCTGGATCGCGCTGCTGGTGGTCGTCCTGGACCAGGTAACCAAGCAGATCGTTCACCACTTTCTGCACTACGGGGAGGAGAAGGTGGTCGTGGACGGGTTCTTCAAGTTTGTGGACTGGGGCAACACCGGGGCGGCCTGGAGCCTTTTTCGGGGGAACAACGGCATCCTGGCCGGCATAGCGCTGGTGGCTCTGCTGATCCTGTTCCTCACACGCCATCACTTCGACTCGCGCACGCTGCTGAGCCAGGTCGCCTTCGGCATGATTTGCGGCGGCATCGTGGGGAACCTCATTGACCGGCTCTGGGCGGGCTATGTGATTGATTTCATCTATTTCTACGTGGAGCAGCGGAGCGGGGCGGAGATGGGCTTCCCTGCGTTTAACCTGGCCGATACGGCCATCTGCACCGGCGTGGGGTTGATTTTCCTGATTACCTGGCGCAGCGAGCACCGGGCGCGGACGGAGGTCTCCTCCACTGCGGTTAAGTGACTCTCGGGATGCCTTCGGCTCGAACCGAGACACTGGTTATAGAGCACACGCTGCCGTCCGAGCGGCTGGACACTTTCCTGCGCGACCGATTCCCGGCGGTGTCGCGAGGCGCCATCCAGCGGCTCATCGAGGAGGGCCATATCCGGGTGAACGGGCGCAGCGTCAAGCCCACCCACTCCCCGCGGGCCGGCGAAGAGGTTGAGGTGCACTGGCCGGAACCCGGCCCGGCCAAAGCCCAACCGGAGGAGCTGCCGCTGGACATCTTGCACGAGGACGAGGCTCTCCTGGTGCTGAACAAGCCGGCGGGGTTGGTGGTGCATCCCGCGGCCGGGCACGAGCAGCACACGCTGGTCAACGCGCTTCTGCATCATTGCGCCGGGAAGCTCAGCGGGATCGGCGGCATCGCCCGGCCAGGCATCGTGCATCGCCTCGACAAGGAGACCAGCGGCTGCCTCGTAGTCGCGAAGAACGACGAGACGCACCTCGCGCTGTCAACCCAGTTCGCCACCCGGAAGATAGAGAAGATCTACGAAGCCATCCTCTGCGGCGAGCTGCCGCGCGACCGGGGCGAGATTCGGGCCGCCATCGCGCGTCACCCTTCGCACCGCAAGCGCATGGCCGTGGACGATGACCTCGGGCGGGAGGCCCGCACGAGCTATCGGGTACGGGAGCGCTTGCGCGGCGCAACCCTGGCGGAGGTGACCCTGCACACAGGCCGCACGCATCAGATCCGTGTGCATTTCCAGTTCCTGGGCTTCCCGCTGGTGGGAGATGCGACTTACGGGAACCGGCAGAACCAGCGACTGGCAGAGTTGACGCACTACACGGCGCCACGCCAGATGCTGCACGCGGGCCAGCTCGCGTTCGTGCACCCTCGCACCGGCAGGCGAATGAGCTTCAGCGCCCCGCTGCCCGAAGATTTCCTGGACGCGCTCTCGGCGCTGCGCTGAGCCGAGCACGGCGGCGGCGCCTACCAGGTCCAGGGATGCTGCAGGCGATACCAAAGGAAGAAGCCGTAGATGCTCAGCACCGTGCCGACGAACAGCAGCCACCATATCCGCCAATCCTTCAGCCCGCGATAGCGCTTCTGCTCGGCCTCGGGCAACGACAGGTAGGACTTGTTCCAGATGATGCCCTGGATTTGCTCGCGGGGCGGCGGCGCGGTCAGCAGGGATGTCGTGATCATGACGCACATGCAGAAGATCCAGGCCGCCAGCGCTCGATGGTTGAAGGTGTTGAACCTGCCCAGCAGCTCGAATTGGAGCAGCACCCAGGAGAAGGCGAACCCTGAGATGATCGTCACCACGGCCGCGGTGGCGCTCGCGCGACGCCACAGGATGCCCAGCGTGAATACGACGGCGAACGGCGGCGCAATGAAGAAGAAGACGGTTTGGATCTTCTCGAATAGCGGGCGGGCCGTATTGCCCGTGAACGAGATTGCCACCCAAACGCTGGCGAGCAGGGTCAGGACCCCGGCCCAGCGCCCGAACCGCACCTGCTGCGCATCCGTGACCTCGCGGCGGGTCAGGCGTTTGTAAAGGTCAATGGTGACCACTGTAGCTGCCGAGTTCAGGACAGTGGCCACGTGCCCCATCAGCGCCGCCGCCATGCCCGCCAACAAGAGCCCCTTCAGCCCGGTCGGGATCAATTGCTTCACCAGGAGCAGGTAGGCCTGGTCGGGCCGGGGCAGGTCCGGAAACATCTTCAGCGCAATGATGCCCGGCACGATGAAGAAGAACGGCATGATGGTATGCAAGAACCCCGCGCACACGACGCCTACGCGCGCGTTCCACTCGTCCTTGGCGCTCAGCACCCGTTGCACCATGTGCTGGCTCGTGCAGCTATACCAGATGCCGGCGGACAAGAACCCCGTGAACAGCCCGGTGAAAGGAAACACGGGATGCGTCGGAGGCTTGAACATCTGAAAGTGCTCAGGGTGCTCATGAATGAAGCTGCCCAGGTTGCCCACGTGCCGCAGCGCCAGGAACGGCACGAGGAACCCCGCGAACAGCAGGATGATGATCTGCAGGAAGTCCGTCCAGGCCGCCGACTTCAGCCCGCCGTAAATCGTATAGAGCCCCGTCGTGGCGGCGAAGAAGATGATATACATGACCACGGGCGAGACCGGGTTCCCGAACAGGACGATGCGCGGCACTACGCGTGACAGGTCCTCGCCAAAGAAGCTGTCGAGCATAATGCCGCCCGAATAGAGCGCACCGGCATTGACGGCTGCCACGTAGCCCGCGATAGAGGCGATGGCGAAGATATAGCGGCAGGTGGAATTATACCGCCGCTCCAGGAACTCGGGCATGGTATAGACGCCCGTGCGCAGGTAGTAGGGCAGGAACACGAGGATCAACAGCGTGTAGATAATCCAGGCGTTCCAGTCCCCCGCCGCCAGCACGATCCCGTGCTTGTAGGCGCCGCCCACGTTCGAGATGAACTGCTCGCTGCTGATGTCCGCCGCCACCATGGATGAGCCAACCACGAACCACGGGAT
>DATKNZ010000228.1:0-11227 GCA_035541055.1 Candidatus Acidiferrum sp.
GCACCGCGGCGCCCACTGGATGTTGGATGTTGGATGTTGGATGTTCGATGTTTCCGCGCCGGCCGGGTCCATGATCCCCATGCACCTTGAGGACAACGTGGCGGCGCCCTATCTGGTCGCCTCAGCCGCGAGGTCCGCCGCCCCCGCATTGGCCCGCACCTGCTCGGGGTCCTTGCAGCCGGGGATGACCGCGGAGACCACGGGGCTCCTCAGGCACCAGGCCAGCGCCCATTGTGCCATCGGCACGCCGGCAGGCAGCTCCGTCCGCTGGATGCGCTCCACCTCCGCGAGGTCCTGTCGCATCTTCGCGGCATCAAAGGTTGAGCGCCAATCATTGGCCGGGAAGCTCGCGCCCACGCGGTACTTGCCGCTCAGCCAGCCGCTAGCTAGGGGGACCCGAGCCAGGACGCCCAGCCTGTCGCGCTCCGCGTGCGGGAAGTACAACTGTTCGGGCCGCCGGTCCAGGCGGTTGTAGATCACCTGCAAAGCCTCGGCCCCCCGCCCCCGCGCCTCGCGCGCCTGCATTTCGCTCCCTTTGCCCATGATGGACACCCCGACGTGGCGGATGGCGCCCGTGCGCTTTTGTTCCGCCAGTGCCGCCCACAGCTCCTCATTCTCGAAGAGGGCATCCGAGCCCGAATGGAACTGGTAGAGATCAACCGTGCTGACGCGCAGCGCACGTAATGAGTCCTGGAGTTGCTGCCGCGCCCCGGCTGCGGAGAAGTCGTCCGTGCGATCCAGGAAATTATTGAAGTGATGGCCGAACTTGGTAGCGATGATCCATCGCGAGCGGTCGCGCCGGGCCAGGTAATCGCCGATCAGCCGCTCCGAAAGGTGGTCCCCGTAGCATTCGGCCGTATCAATCAGGTTGATGCCCAGCTCCGCCGCCTGGTCAAGAATCGCATCCACCTCGCCTTGCGAGAAGTTTCGTCCCCACTCGCCGCCGAATTGCCAGGTGCCGATCCCGATTACCGACACGCGCAAGCCTGTGCTGCCTAGAACCCGATAACGCATGCCCGCAGCGTAACCCAATCTCGGCGCCGTGTCGCGCAGCAAGGTGGGCTGCCCCGCCTCCAGCCGCCTGATTAGGGCTGTCGCTCCCGAGCTACGATCTCCCGCATGGCCTGCACGTCCAGTTTGTCCTTCTCACGCCAGGAATCCTTCTTCAACAGGATGAGGTCAGCCGGGGAAAGATAATCAACTCCGCTGGCCACGAGAGCGGCCAACAGCTTTTCGAAGTGGGAAGTAGTCTCCCTCGGCTCTGGCGAGTGCTCCATGTGCGTATTTGCTGAGAAAAGCGGCGATATCCTCCAGGTGGGCGAGCTGCCGCGACACACTCGGGCGGCGGCCCACACTCTTGCGGATCGGCTGCTGCATCGGTTCCACGCCGGTTTCCATCTTCCTGAATCTAGGCGCGACGGCCCCTGCAAGTCAACGACCGTGCTCCTTCAACAAACCTCCACGCACGCGCCGGCTAATTCTACTTCCCTAATGCACCGGCGGCGCTGCAAAAGATGGTGAGGCTTTGCCAAAGCCGGGTAAGTCCGTTATAAGAGTCCCCGGCACATTGCCACCACGCAGGATGAGCACACGTAAATCAGTGCGCGACCAGTTCACGGCACCCAGGCGCTTGCCTGGCGCCTGGGCCGCGCGCTGTCTGCCTGCCCTCGCCTCTTGCCGACGTAACCACTTCAGATCGCTTCCGCCCGCAACCTATATACGATAATGAACGCCCCCACTTCCTCTACGATCCAAAAGCCCTTCAGCGCCTCTGACCGCCAGGCCGGCCGTCATCCCCTGGACGCCATCTTCGCCCCGAAATCCGTTGCCGTGGTTGGCGCCACGGAGAAAGTCGGCAGCGTCGGACGCACCGTCGTCTGGAACCTGATGAATACCCCCTTCGGCGGCCCTATCTACCCGGTCAACCCGACGCGCCCCAGCGTCCTGGGCATCAAGGCCTATCCGAAGCTCGCCGCCCTGCCTGAGCGGCCCGACATGGTCGTCGTCACTACGCCCGCGGCGATCATCCCGGGCATTATCGGCGAAGCGGCGGACCTGGGCGTCCCGGGCGCCGTGGTCATCTCGGCGGGGTTCAAGGAGACCGGCCCGGCGGGGGTCGAACTCGAGCGCCAGCTTCTCGCCCACGCCCGCCGCGGCCACATGCGCCTGGTCGGCCCGAATTGCCTCGGCGTCATGAACCCCATCTCCGGCGTCAATGCCACCTTCGCCGCCGGCATCGCCCGCCGTGGCAATGTTGCCTTCATCAGCCAGTCCGGCGCCCTCTGCACCGCCGTGCTCGACTGGTCCCTGCGTGAAATGGTCGGCTTCAGCGCCTTCGTTTCCATCGGCTCCATGCTCGACGTCGGCTGGGGCGACCTGATCAGCTATTTCGGGGACGACCCCAACACCAAGAGCATCGTTATTTACATGGAAACGATTGGCGACGCGCGCGCGTTCCTGTCCGCCGCCCGCGAAGTGGCGCTGGCCAAGCCCATTATCGTCATCAAGCCTGGCCGCACGGAGGGCGCCGCCAAAGCTGCCGCCTCGCACACGGGCTCGCTCACCGGCTCGGACGATGTGCTCGAAGCCGCCTTCCGCCGCTGCGGCGTGCTGCGCGTGAACAAGATCTCCGACCTGTTCTATATGTCCGAGGTCCTCTCGAAACAGCCCCGGCCCCAGGGCAACCGCCTGACCATCATCACCAATGCCGGCGGCCCGGGCGTGCTGGCGACCGATGCCTTGCTCACCTCCGGCGGCGCGCTGGCCGAAGTCTCCAAGGCCACGATGGAGGAGCTGAACAAGTTCCTGCCGCCCGTCTGGAGCCATAACAACCCTGTTGATGTCATTGGCGACGCCAGCGCCGAGCTGTACGCCAAGACGCTCGAAGTGGCCGGCCGCGACCCCAACAGCGACGGCCTGCTGGTCATCCTCACGCCGCAAGCCATGACCGACGCCACCGCCACCGCCGAGAAGCTCAAGGCCTTCGGTCATGTCGAGGGCAAGCCCGTGCTCGCGAGCTGGATGGGCGGTGATGACGTTGCCGCCGGCGAGGCCATCCTCAACCGCGCCGACATTCCTACCTTTGCCTACCCCGACACCGCGGCCACGGTGTTCACCTCGATGTGGCAGTATTCCGAAAACCTGCGCGCCCTCTACGAGACGCCGGTGCCCTCGGCTGACCCCGCCGACCTCGCTTCCGGGCGTGCCAAGGCCGAGGCGATGATCACCGCCATTCGCAAGACCGGCCGCACGATCCTCACCGAGGCCGAATCCAAGGACCTGCTGGGCTGCTACGGCATCCCCACTGTCGTGACCAAGATTGCCAAGACGGAGGCCGCGGCCGCCAAGCTGGCCAAGGAAATCGGCTTCCCCGCCGTCCTGAAGCTTTACTCCGAGACTATCACGCACAAGACCGACGTCGGCGGCGTGCAGCTTAACCTGAAGAACGAGGAGGACGTGCGCAAGGCCTTCAACGCTATCAAGACGTCGGTGACCGAGAAGAAGGGTGCGGAGCATTTCCAGGGCGTCACGGTGCAGAAGATGATTAAGCTGGGCGAAGGCTACGAGATCATCCTGGGCAGCAGCATAGACCCGCAGTTTGGCCCAGTGCTCCTGTTCGGCATGGGCGGCCAGCTCGTGGAAGTGTTCAAGGACAAGGCGCTCTCCCTGCCGCCGCTCAACACCACCCTCGCACGGCGCATGATGGAGCGGACCAGAATTTACCAGGCCCTCAAGGGCGTGCGCGGCCGCAAGCCCGTGGACCTTGCGGGCCTCGAACGCCTCATGGTCGGCTTCAGCCAGCTCGTCGCCGAGCAGCGCTGGATCAAGGAAATTGACATTAACCCGCTCTTCGCCTCCAGCGATGACCTCGTCGCCCTGGACGCCCGCGTCATCCTGCACGACCCCAAGACCACCGAGGAGCAACTGCCCAAGCTCGCCATCCGCCCCTACCCCACCCAGTACGTGGACACGTGGAAAATGAAAGACGGCAAGAAGATCAGCATCCGCCCCATCCGGCCCGAGGACGAGCCGCTGATGGTGCGGTTCCACGAAGGGCTCTCCGAGCGCAGCGTCTATCTGCGCTACTTCAGCCCGCTCAAACTGCAGCAGCGCGTCGCCCACAGCCGCTTGACCCGCATCTGCTTCAACGACTACGACCGTGAGATAGCGCTCGTGGCCGAGCAGAAAGGCAACAACGGCGACGCCCGGATCGTCGGCGTCGCGCGCATGAGCAAGCTGCACAGCACCAACGCGGCCGAGTTCGCCGTCGTGGTGGTTGACCAGTGCCAGCGCAAGGGCCTGGGCACCGAGCTGACGCGCCGCCTGGTGCAGATCGCCCGGAACGAGAAGCTGGACCGCCTGGTCGCCTACACCTTGCGCGAGAACAAGGATATGCAGAACATGTGCAAGAAGATCGGCTTCAAAGTGCGCATTCCCGTGGGCGAGTCCGAATCGATCATCGAGATGGACCTGTAAGGGCGGGTAGGTCTTTCGGCCTTCGGCCTTCGGGCTTCGGGTTCCAGCCGCCCTGCGCCCTTGAGCCGAATCGGCTATCGGCTATTGGCTATCGGCTATTCTCACTCGTGGCCCCGCTGACCTCAGCCTGCGGCCATTGCGGGTTCGAGCCTCTGCGCTTATGGTCCTGCAAAGAGCCATGAGCACCCCATTCCGCATCGAGTCGGACTCCATGGGCGATATGCGCGTCCCGGCGGACGCCTATTATGCCGCCCAGACCGCGCGCGCGGTCGAGAACTTCCCCGTCAGCGGGTTGCGCTTTTCGCGGCGCTTCATTCGCGCCCTCGGGCTGATCAAGAAGCACGCCGCCGTCACCAATACCGAGTTGCGCCTGCTCGATGCGCGCCTCGCGGCCGCCATTCGGGACGCGGCCCACGAGGTCGCCGACGGCAGGCTTGATGCGCACTTCGTGGTGGACATCTTCCAAACCGGCTCGGGCACTTCCACCAACATGAACGCCAACGAGGTGATCGCCAACCGCGCCGCCGAACTGCTGGGCGGGCGCATCGGCGACCGCACCGTTCACCCCAATGACCATGTCAACTGCGGGCAAAGCAGCAACGACGTGATCCCGACCGCCATCCAGCTCGCGGCGCTGGATGGCATTGAATTCAGCCTGCTGCCCGCGCTGGAGCACCTGCGCGCCGCCCTGGCCGAACGAGCGGAAGCCTTCAAAGGCATTCTGAAAATCGGGCGCACTCACCTGCAGGACGCCACGCCCATCCGCCTCGGGCAGGAGTTCAGCGGCTACGCGAGCCAGGTCGAGCACGGCATCGCCCGCTTGCGCCAGGTCGAGGGCTTCCTGGGCGAGTTGCCCCTTGGCGGCACTGCCGTCGGCACTGGCCTCAACACGCATCCCGAGTTCGCCCAGTGCACCATCCGGCGCCTGGCCGAAGAGACCCGTCTGCCCCTGCGCGAAGCGCCCAACCACTTCGAGGCCCAGGCCGCGCCCGATGCCTGCGTCCAGGCCGCCGGCGCGCTCAAGACCGTCGCTGTCAGCCTGATCAAGATCGCCAACGACATCCGGTGGCTGGGCTCGGGCCCGCGACTCGGCCTGGGCGAGCTGCGCCTGCCCCCTTTGCAGCCTGGCTCTTCCATCATGCCGGGCAAGGTCAACCCGGTCATGTGCGAGATGGTGCTCCAGGTCGGCGCCCAGGTGTTCGGCAATGAGACTGTCGTGGCCCTGGCCGGAGCGTCCGGCAGCTTCGAGCTGAATACCATGATGCCGGTGCTCGCCTACAACCTCCTCCAGGCCATCGACCTGCTGGCCGCCGCCAGCCGCCTATTCGCCGACCGCTGCATCCGTGGGCTGGAGGCGGACGAAGAACGCTGCCGCACCTACGTCGAGCGGAGCCTCGCCATGGCCACCGCGCTCGCCCCGGCCATCGGCTACGACAAAGCCGTCCAGATCGTAAAGGCGGCCGCTGCCTCGGACCGCACCGTGCGCGAGGTTGCCCAGGACATGAGCGGCCTCGACAAGTCCCGCCTGGATGACCTTCTCAACCCCGCCCGCCAGGCAGGCGGAAGCTGAGGCGAAGCCCGAAAGCCAAAAGGCACAGCAAGGCCGGCATCCGAGGGCCAAAACCACCCCCTCCTTAGTCTTTAGCCTGAAGTCCAGAAGCTATCTCATAAATGGTCCTGCGCCTTCGTCCTTGTCCTCGTTCTCGTCCTCCTCCCCCGAAAGCGGCGGACAAGTGGAGGACGAGGAAGAGAACGAGGACGAGGACGCAGCCGCCGCGGTGTTTATGGGACGGCCTCTAACGTCTCGACCGGCACAACCCTCGTGGACACAATGTCTTAGGCCTGTGACTCAAGCCTAACCCGCCCCGTCCTCCCGCAGGCCCCTCCATGTCCCCTGGCTATCCACACCGTGACCTCACCGGAGAACCTCTAACTTGAAGTTAGAGGTTCTCCGGTGAGGTGACGGCGTGGATAGGGAGGGGTCACGGTGTGGCCAGCCGGGGGTCCGGGCGGGAGCGTAGGTCGGTTTCGGCTGAGGCCGCCATTTCCGAGCCTTGCTGAGGCCGGGATGGCGGGTACAGTGATCCTGGTCAGCGCATCCGCTCCTGAGGTCTTATGGTCTGTGAACAATACGTTCTTAAGCTGCTTAACTATGAAATGCTGGCATTGCGATTCGGAGGCGAAGGCGATTTGTGTGTTCTGCGGACGTGCCGTTTGCGCAGAGCATCGCAAAACAAACGATTACTTCCTGGGTTATGGTGAGAAGCATGCGCGAGCCGTGTTCATTGCCTCATCGGCTACTGCCGCGAAGGTGCGCAACGCGACCTGGTGCGGGGTCTGCGAGGTCGAATATGCGGAGACGTATTGAGCGCATGGCGTTCAGCGTGGCCGGCCTTCCAACACAGGTTCCACTGTGAGAAGCGTATGGCAGTTCAGGCGAGCACATGACCACGTCGCAACTGTATCTCTTTAACTGCTTCTACCTGGTGGTCCTGGTGGGTGTCGCGTTCCTGACCCGGGCGTCGGCACGGCGCATCGCGGGGGCGCTGGCGGGCGGGGCAGCCTTCGCGGTTGTGGCCCTGGGCATCATCGCCTTGGGTGAAGAGGCGGCGTGGTGGCACATGGTCCTCACCTGGGAGCCTTACTTCATAACCTTGCTGCTGGTCGGCTTCGCCTTGTGTGGGTCCATCCATCTGGTCACCTGGCGGATCGTGCGACGGTTTGGCGGGCGTGGCCTGGTGGTGGTGGCCATCATCGCGGCAATTATCGGCCCGCCGCGGGATTACTTTTACATGGCCAAGTTTCCGCAATGGGGCGCCTATGCGCCGGGGATGGCCCCTGTTCTGGTCACCGCTGTCAGCTACGCCGTGATGGTGCTGCTGGGTTACGGGGTGATGCGCGCGGTGGCCGGGCCCGCTGGCGCGGACCGCCTGGCGCGCCGTCCGTGGGAGCCTGCCGACACACCTGCTCCACGGAATGCCGGCCCGTTGGAACCGTTCAAGTAACAGGGCCTGGCCTCAGGGCTGCCCCTTGAGCCAGCGGGCCGCGTCGGTGGCGGCGTAGGTGATGAGGATGTCCGCGCCGGCCCGGCGCATAGCCAGGAGGCTTTCGAGGGTGATGGCGCGCTCGTCCACCCACCCGTTGGCGGCGGCGGCTTTCACCATGGAGTATTCGGCGCTGACGGCGTAGGCGGCCGTGGGATAGCCGAACTGCGTCTTAACGCGGTGCACGATGTCCAGGTACGCCAGGGCGGGCTTGACCATGACAATGTCCGCGCCTTCCTGGATGTCGAGCGCCACCTCGCGCAGGGCCTCGGAGGCGTTGGCGGCGTCCATTTGGTAGCTGCGGCGGTCGCCGAACTTGGGGGCCGACTCGGCTGCTTCGCGGAAGGGGCCGTAGAAGGCGGAGGCGAACTTGGCGGCGTAGGACATGATCGGGATGTCGGCCAGGCCGAGGCGATCGAGTTCCTCGCGGATGGCGCGGACGCGGCCATCCATCATGTCGCTGGGGGCGACGATGTCCGCGCCGGCCTGGGCATGGCTGGCGGCGGTGCGGGCCAGGAGCTTGAGGGACGCGTCGTTCAGGATGCTGGCGCCCTTGCGGTCGCGGCGCACGATGCCGCAATGGCCGTGCTCCATGTACTCGCAGAGGCAGACGTCGGTGATGACGAGCAGCTCGGGCAGCTCCTTCTTGAGCAGGCGCACGGCCTGCTGGACGATGCCGTTGGCGGCGTAGGCGCCGGAGGCACGGGCGTCCTTCTTATCAGGGATGCCGAACAGCAGGACGGCGGGGACACCTTGCTCGTGGGCCGCGGTGGCTTCGCGCACGAGTTCGTCCGGGGAGAGTTGGAAGACGCCCGGCATGGCGGGGATGGGACGGCGCAGCTTGCGGCCACTGCGGACGAAGAGTGGCAGGACCAGTTGGGCCGCGCTCAGGTGCGTTTCGCGCACGAGGGCCCGCAAGGCCGGTGATTGGCGGAGCCGCCGGGGCCGATACGCGGGGAATTGGCCCACCGGTGTCATGGTGCAGGGGCGCGGTGCGGCTCCGGGCTACTTCTTCGGTTTCAGCGCCTTGAGCGTGCGCTGGAAGATTTCCTCGGGCGTGCCGTCGGCAGGAATAGACAGCAGGAGGCTGCGGCGTTTGTAGAAGTCAATGAGCGGGGCGGTGCTGCTCTCGTAGGCTTTCATGCGCACGCGGACGGCCTCAGGGCGGTCGTCCTCGCGCTGGTAGAGGATGCCGCCGCAGTGGTCGCACACGCCGGAGACTTTGGGGGGCTGGGCTTCGACGTGAAAGACCGCCTTGCAGTTGGGGCAGGTGCGGCGCCCGCTCAGGCGCGCCACGACTTTTTCCAGGGGCAGATCGTAGCTCAGCACGGCCTCCAGCGGGAGGTGTTCCCGCTGCAGGAGGTTTTCGAGAGCCTCCGCCTGGGCCACGGTGCGCGGGAAGCCGTCGAGCAGGAAGCCGCCTTCGCAGCGCAGGCAGGCGAGCCGCTCGGTGACGAGCGCCAGCACGGTCTGGTCGGGCACGAGTTCACCTTTGCGCATGTATTCGAGCGCGGCGAGGAGCGCCGGGGTAAGCTGCCGGCGATCCATGGCTTTGGCAGCGCGGAAGATGTCGCCGGTCGAGAGATGACACGCGCCGAAGTTGGCGCAGAGCAGTTCGGCCTGGGTGCCTTTGCCGACGCCCGGGGCGCCCAGCAGCACGAGACGGTGGGGGTTGCCGTTACGCTGGGGGGGCGGGGTGCAAACGGAGGTGCCGGCCACCAGCCATGCCTTTCGATCTCGCTTCGTTTGAGTCATCCAAGTCAGCATACACGGAGGGCGGGGCCGAAGGCCAATGAATTTGCGGGGCAGGGCATGGGGAAAGTGCGAAGGCCGGGGTGCGAGGGCGGGTGGTCCTGAGACCGGGTGCGCTTACTTCAGCCGGGCCGATGCAGAAGAAAACCACAGATGGACACCGATGAACACAGATGAACTGCACTCAACCCTGCCCTGACTGCCGCCGAGCCCATTTCATCGTCCGGTGAAGACAACATCGCTCCCCGGGAGTGCGACTCCGGCCGTTCCTATCTGTGTCTATCTGTGTCCATCTGTGGTTTGAACGGAATAGCTACCGCTTCAGCATGCGCTGCGTGCGAATCTTCGTTCTCACACCCTGGATGTATTGGTCGGCCTGGCGGCGGGTGCGGATGGAGCGAACCGTTTTGACCAGCGCCTGCCGCTCGGAAGGTTTCACCGACTCCGAATGCATCATCATGGCGACATGCAGGAAGCCGACCGACGTGCCCTTGGGGGGAGCGGCCGCGGCGGGCGACTCCGTCAGGTTTACTTTTTCAAGCAGTTGGGCGGTGTCGCTGAAGACGGGGAGCTTCGAGTTGGCGGGCGGGGGCAGGGTGGCCGGCGTGTCCGCGCGCGGCTCCGCGAGCAGCGGCAGCTTGTCGAGTGTGCGCCCGTTGGCCAGGTACGAGTTGTCGCGCGCCGTGAGGGGCTGGAGCTTGAAGATGCTTTCGAGCGTGGCGGGCCAGGCCGCGTGATCGTAAGGGCGGTGATCCACCAGGTTCTTGGGCAACAGCGGCGAGACCAGCACGGCGGGCACGCGCACCCCGAGGCGGTCGAACTTGAACCCATAGGAGTTGGCGTCGTCGTCCGTGGGCGCATCGTTCGGCGGCTGGCCTGCCGGCGGCGCGACGTGGTCGTAAAAGCCGCCGTGTTCGTCGTAGATGATCAGCAGCAGGCTGCTCTCCCAGAGTGGCGAGGCCCGGAGCGCCTCGTAAATCGTCTTGAGGAAGCGCTCGCCACTGGTGACATCGTCCATCGGGTGCTCGGAATTGCCGCCCTTGTAATTGCCGGGGAAGGCCTTGTTTCCGTAGTTGGGCTCGATGAAGGTGTAGCCGGCGGGATAATCGCTCTTGGCGATGTCCCCGGCGAAGGAATCGAAGTCGCGGATGTCTGAGTTGGAGATGCCGGCGAGGGCGCGCACCTGGGGCAGCTCGTCATCCGAGTATATGGCCCAGTTCACGCCGGCCTTGGTCAGCAGGTCGAAAATGGTGCCGTTCTGGAATCGGAAACCGCTGAGCAGCGTCCAGTCCGCCATGTGCGCCAGATCCGGGCTGTGGTCCCACCCGCCGGAGCTGGCGGCGTGGAAGAAAAAGCGGTTGGGCCACGTGGGTCCGGGCAGGGCGGAGAACCAGTTGTCGAAGACACAGAATTCGCGCGCTAGGGCGGTGAGCACGGGGAGCTGATCGGCGCGGAAGCCTTCCATGATCGCGCTGGGCGGGTCGGTGTCCTTGTTTGCCAGCATGGTCTTGTGCCAGTTGGTGACGAAGCCCTGCATGGTGATGGGCGGGTAGGTGCCGCCAGGCAAGGGGTCCTTCGTGACCACGGTCGTGAGCTGTTCGATCACGTCCGGGAACTCGTGCCCGGGATCGACGTCCATGCTCCAGGGGGCCGGGTTGGCCTCGGGGTAAGACGCCCCGTCTTCGTCTTTGTTTACGTTCGCGGCGCTCGCGCCGTTGATAGGGGTGTTCTGGCTCGATTGGACGTCGGTGCCGGTTATGCCCGACCAACCGAGCAGGTGGTCGAAGGAGCGGTTTTCCAGCATGACTGCGAAGACGTGTTCGATAGGCATAGTGATATTGGTTGAATTGAACGGCTGACGGTGTGGTTGCTACAAAGAGTCGGCGACTTCGGGTATGGGGTGTTCACCCCATCACAGCCCGGAGCGCGGACATTCTTGTCCCCTGATTGGACGT
>DATKNZ010000229.1:0-4470 GCA_035541055.1 Candidatus Acidiferrum sp.
GACTTCGGGGTGGAAGAGAGGCTTGGACTCGACAGCCATCAAGGAGCTTTTACACCCGAACCGCCAGGTGGGGCAATGCTGGTCTTCTGAATCGTGAGCGGGGGCAGAACAGCGTATTCTCACTTCCCGCCTCATCCATAATCCTAAGTGGCTGATGACCAAAGGCTAGCGGAGTAGTCGCTTGGAGGCCTTCCCGAGCCCAAGTGGATCAGCTCCTACCTGGAACCCAGCCCCGCTCCTGGCCTGCGCAGATGCACAAGCAACTATCGCGGCGGCACTTGCGCACCCGCCCACGCAGGCCATCGACTGCGCGTGGCGCCGCAGCCCCTCCAGAACCTCTCCTGTACCTCTCCACACCCACACCGGAGGTTGAAATTGAACCTCCGGTGTGGGTGTGGAGAGGTACAGGAGAGGTTCTGGAGGGGCTCGGGCCTAGCTTGAGCCCGCGTCCCCGGGGACGACAGCCACGGAGCCGTTTGTAATCGCTGATGCACACAACAGGGAGGCTACTCCTTGACCGCGGCATGCCTTGTAGCGGAGCGGGCTCGGAACAACCTTCTTCACTGCCTTCTGCTGATTCACTTGGCTGTTGTGGAAAGAACCTGACCCCGATGCCGGAGCAACTTGCCGCGGGGGCTTACTTCCGCCTGAAATTCAGATAGGCCAGGTTCATGTTGCCTTCGGCCAGGATGCGCACCGTCAGCACGCTCACGCCCTTGGGAAGCTTCACCTCGGCCGCGTCCTTGAGCAGGTTCCAATGATGCCATTGGCGCCAGGCCAGCGGGTCGGCGGCATTGTAGGTCGAGACGATCTTCGCCTCGGTCAGTTTCCTGCCGTTGAGATCCAATGCAATGGCCCCGCCTTGATGGGAAGTGTAGAGCAAGTCGAACGTGTACACTCCAGCCGACGCCACATCCACGGTGAGGTTGAACCACTCGCCCGGCTCAGTCCATCCGACGTAAAGGAGCTGGTCGGGCGGCGGCACCAGGTTGAAGGGGTTATTGTCGATGGCGTCGTGCAGCTTGACGTATGAAATGTCCACGGCTTCGGTCATGCGGAACTCATTCAGATAAGTGCCATTGGCCGGGTTGAGCACGCCGCTGCCCAGGTTGGTTGCGGTGTTATCGTGGTAGGCGACCCCTTCTCCGCCCAGATCGTAATAGGCACAGTAAACCATTCCCGGGATCTTCTGAGGTCCACCGTGATAGACCGTATCGTGAAAGGCTTTGCCTTGATAACCCGTGGGCAGGTTGACGTGCGCGGTGGTCGAACAACCGGCCAGCACCAGGCAGAAACTCAGGCTGAACGCGGCGGTCATCAGCTTGACGGCGACCGTGCTGGTGGCCGACAGGGCTGCGGGAGGAATGGAGACTTGGTTAGGGCTCATGCGCGAGAGTCTGCGCTGCCGCGCGCATTCTCGTCAAACGCATCCGGTAGTGTCAGAACGTGCTGGGCGCTTCCGCGCACTGCCCCCGGAGCGCGCCCGTCCTCGCGCGCAGCGATCACCGACCGCGCAGCCGTAGCCGGGTATAGGTATGCCGTTCGGAGAGGGGACATTGCTGCGCCCGAGGACGGGCGCGCTCCGGGCGGTGACGGGCATCCCGCAACCCGCCACGGATTGCCAGGACACCCGCCATTATCGGTTAGGCTACCAGGCGGAGAGGCATCGGGCCGTGCAGACGGCTCACCGGGTCCTGGCGAGTTGGATGGACAAACCGGGCGGGGTGTGCTGAATTGGCCCGCGGATGAAGCGATTTGACTTTCTCGTGCTGGGCAGCGGCATCGGCGGGCTTTCCTACGCGCTGAAGGTGGCGCCGCACGGGCGCGTGGCCATCGTCACGAAGAAGGACCGGGCGGAATCGAATACGAACTACGCGCAGGGGGGGATCGCGGCGGTCACGAGCAAGGAGGACTCGATCGAGCTGCACGTGCGGGACACGTTGGAGGCGGGCGCGGGCCTGTGCAATGAGAAGGCGGTGCGGACGATTGTGAGCGAAGGGCCGGCGCGCATCGCGGAGCTGATCGAGCTGGGGATGCAGTTCACAGAGCGGGAGATTCCCCTCTCGCACGGGGCGCGGGAGCTGGACCTGGGCAGGGAAGGCGGGCATTCGAAGCGCCGCATCCTGCACGCGAAGGACATTACGGGCCGTGAGATCGAGCGGGCATTGCTGGCGGCGGTGGCGCAGCGGCCCAACATCGAGGTCTTCGAGAATCACCTGGCCATCAACCTGATCACGAGCCAGAAGCTCGGCTATGTGGGCGACAACCAATGCCTGGGGGTGTATGCGCTGGATAAGCAACGCAGCGTGGTCGAGACCTTCGCGGCGCCGGTGACGGTGCTGGCGACGGGCGGCTGCGGGAAGGTCTATCTCTACACCACCAACCCCGATATCGCGACCGGGGACGGTGTGGCGATGGCCTGGCGCGCGGGCGCGGCTGTGGCGAACATGGAATTTGTGCAGTTCCATCCCACCTGCCTGTATCATCCCAAGGCGAAGTCGTTTCTCATCAGCGAGGCGGTGCGCGGCGAGGGCGGCGTGCTCAAGAGCATCGAAGGGGTCGAGTTTATGGAGAAGGCGCACCCGCTGAAATCGCTGGCGCCGCGGGACATCGTGGCGCGGGCGATTGACAGCGAGATGAAGCGCACCGGGGCGGATTACGTGCTGCTGGACATCACGCACAAGCCGGCGCGGTTCATCATCGAGCGGTTTCCCAACATCTACCAGACCTGCCTGCGCTACGGGATTGATATCACCAAGGAGCCGATCCCGGTGGTGCCGGCCGCGCACTATCAATGCGGCGGCGTGGTGACGAACGTGGACGGCGAGACCGAGGTCATCGGCCTCTATGCGGTGGGCGAGGTGGCCTGCACGGGGCTGCACGGCGCGAACCGGCTGGCGAGCAATTCGTTGCTCGAGGCCATGGTGTGCGCGCACCGGGCGGCGCAGCGGGCGGTCGCCAACCCGCCGAAGCCGGCCGATTTCGCCATCCCTCCGTGGCAGTCCGGCAACGCGCAGGACCCGGACGAGATGGTCGTGGTGTCCCACAACTGGGAGGAAATCCGGCGCGTGATGTGGGATTACGTGGGAATTGTGCGCACGAACAAGCGGTTGCAGCGGGCGCAGACGCGCATCGCCAACCTGCAGGAGGAAATCCAGCAGTATTACTGGGATTTCATTGTGACCAACGACCTGTTGGAGCTGCGCAACATTGCCACGGTGGCGGAGCTGATCATCGCGAGCGCGCTGCGCCGTCACGAGAGCCGTGGGCTGAACTACAACCTGGATTATCCGCAGCCCAACCCGGAGCTGGCGCAACGCGACACGGTGCTGAGGCGCGCGACGTAGGGTAGGGACGCCTCGCCGAAGCGTCCGCCGTCGCCACAACACCGATGCCTCGCGCGAACCGTCCGCCATCGCCACAACACGGACGCCTCGGCGAGGCGTCCCTACCGCGGTGCTTGCCGGGGCGCCCGAGCATTCGCTATGTTCCCCGTCGTCTGTCGGTAACCGTGAACTGCATCATGAGAACTCTGACCGTTCTAACAACCTCACTCCTCTGCGGTGCGGCGGCGATGGCGGCTGACCTGCGCATCGGCATCATCGGCTGCGACACGTCCCACGTCACGGCCTTCACCGAGGTCCTGAACAACCCCGAGGCCAAGGGCCACATCCCGGGCGGCAAAGTCGTCGCCGCTTACAAGGGCGGGAGCCCGGACCTGCCCTCCAGCATGGAGCGCATTGACAGCTACTGTCAGACCTTGCGCGAGAAATACGGGGTGAAGTTCTATGACAGCGTCGAGGCGCTGTGCAGCAATGTGGATGTCGTGCTGCTGGAGAGCGTGGACGGTCGGCCGCACCTCGCGCAGGTCAAGCCGGTGCTCAAGGCGGGCAAACCGGTGTTCGTGGACAAGCCGATGGCCGCTTCCCTGCGCGACACGATTGAGATGTTCCGCCTCGCCCAGGCCGCCAACGTGCCCATCTTCAGCTCGTCCGGCCTGCGCTTCTCGAAGGCCAACCAGGCGCTGCGCCAGGGCTCGATCGGCAAGGTGACCTACGCCGAGACCTACGGCCCCTGCGAGCTGGAGCCCCATCACCCTGATCTCTTCTGGTACGGCGTGCACGGGGTCGAGGCCCTATTCACGGTCATGGGCCCCGGCTGTGAAACCGTCCAGCGGTCCACCACCACCAACGGCGCAATCGAAGTCACCGGCACTTGGAGCGACGGGCGCAAGGGTGTGTTCCGCGCCGACAAGTCCTTCCACGGCCTGGCCCGGGGCGAGAAGGGCGAAGCGCCGGCGGGGACCTTCGATGGCTACCAACCCCTGGTCGAGGCCATCATGAAGTTCTTCCAGACCGGCGTAGCTCCTGTGCAGCCGGAGGAAACGGTCGAGATCATCGCCTTCATGGAGGCCGCGGACCTGAGCAAGGCCCAGGGCGGCGCGCCGGTCAAACTCAAGGACGTGATCAA
>DATKNZ010000230.1:0-13735 GCA_035541055.1 Candidatus Acidiferrum sp.
ATACTCCCCGTATAATCCCCGTGTATTCAAATTGAATATACGGGGATTATACGGGGATTATACGGTGTGGTGACGGAGAGGTGAGGGCGTAGAGCTGAGGTGGATTTGTGGAGCCCTTCTTCGTAAGTGCCTGTCCATTACCGTCTTACTCTGTGCCTATCCGGTTGGTGGTCCTTACCAAAGTCCGCAGAGTCCGATCGTAGGCAGGTTAAATGGGATTGCCATACGTAACATCACGTTAGGACAACCAACCGGATAGGCATGGAAGCAAACAGATCAAAGAGGCCGATGGCGGGCACAACCAGCTCTCAAGTTCCTCCACCTCTGAGCCGCCATTTGCATATCCGTGGGATAACCCACCTACGACGCCGAATATTGCAATCTGAAGCCCCTTGCGCGAAAAACGCCGTAAAAGGCACTACCTGTAGTGGCTTTCCGAGATGCCTAGCCACTACAGGTAGCGCACTTTGGCTGCCTCGCTTTCCAGTTGCCCCCAAGCGCACAAAAAGCCCCCATGCTTACCGCAAAGACGCAGAGAGCGCGGAGAAACGCAGAAAAGGGGGCAGGGTTGAAGCGTTGAAGGGCTTCACCGCTCCTGGTGATAGGGCTTGCCCGTCCGGTAAAGCTGCAGGCGCGCTGTGGCCAGGTCTGCCAGCTCCCGATCCCCGGCACTCAGAGCCAGGCTCCGCGCTTCCTGGGCCACCGTGATGGCCTCGGCAAACCGGCCGGCTTCGGCGTAGGCCGCATCCAGGGTCCCCAGGTACCGGGCCTCCTTGCGGCCCGTCAATTCACACGCCCGTTCCGCCAGCCGGACGGCTTCCGCGCCATTGCGAACCTCCGCCCGGGACGAGGTAGCCAGCATCCAGGCAAGGTCGTTGAGCGGCTCCGGCCAGTCAGGCTTGAGCCGAATCGCCTCCCGGTAATGCTCTGCCGCTTGGCCGGCCTTGCCCTGCATCGCCAGCGACAGCGCGAGATAGTACTGCGTTTGCGCGTCAGGCTTAATCCGCACCAGCTCAGCGAACTGTGCGCCGGCCTCGGCGGGCTTTCCCTGCCGGGCCAGCAGCAGGCCCAGGCTTTCCCGAGCCTGGCTATCCGTGGGCTCGAGCCTCACCGCGGCCTCATACTGCTGGATGGCTTCGGCCACCTTGCCTTCGTCGCGGAAGACATCTCCCAGGACGCGGTGCCCCGCGGCCCCCACCGCTTGCGTCACATTGGCAATCTCGCGGCTCGCTTCTTGCGTCCGGCCCTGGTGCGCGAGGGCCAGCGCGCAATTAATGCGGGCCATCTGCAACCCGGGCCGCAGCCGCAGCGCCTCGGCGAACTGCTTCCCGGCCTCGGCCCAGTCGCCCCCGTCCGCCAGCGCCGTTCCCAGGTTATTGTGCGCCACCGCGTTGTTCTCCGTCACTGCAATGGCATGGGCGAACAGGGTGGCGCCCGTCCGCCAATACGTGGCCTGCCTATGCGTTTGAACACCCAGCGCGACGATCACCACCGCCCCTGCCGCCGCCGCGGCCCTGACTCCCCACCGCCAGTGCACGCCCAGATCGAATGCCCCCCACACCAGGATGATGAACAGCCCAATGAGCGCAATGTAGGTATAACGGTCCGCAATAGCCTGCTCCCCGACCTGAACCAGACCGATGACGGGCACCAGCGTCCCTACAAACCACAGCCAGCCGGCCAGCACGTAAGGCCGCGACCTCGCCAGCCAAAGGGCCACCACCGTAATCCCGGCGAGGGCCACCGCTGCCGTCGCCCATTCCCACGCCGGCAACGTCAACGGGTGCGGATAGAACACCGCCAGGCGCGCCGGCCATACCATCTTACCCATGTAGCGCATATACGAAACGAGCGCGTTGGCCAGCCGATCCCCAAAGCCCACCGAGGCCAACGTGTCCATCGCCCCCACCCGCCGCTGAATGAGGAACGTCGCCGCGCTCGTGACCACGGCTAGCACAAGGAAGGGAACCTTCTCAAGGAATATACGATTTACGATATACGATTTACGAGCGTGGTGCGTAATGCCCGGTGCGGGCTGCGTGTTACGTGTTGCGTGTTCCCTGGACCCGAGACCTGAGACTTTAGACTCAAGACTTGAGACTTGAGACCCAAGACTCGCGAACCGCCCCAGCGGCCAATAATCCAGCAGCAGGAGCACGAAGGGCACGGTCACCAGCATCGGCTTGGCCATCAGCCCCAGGGCGAAGAAGAGCAGGGAAAGAACGTAGAAGCCTGAAACGTGGAACGTGTTGCGTGGTGCGTGGTGCTCCTCATTGGATGTTGGATGTTGGATGTTGGTTGTTCCCCCCTCTCTTCGAATTTCGGCCTTGGGACTTCCACGTAGCGGCAATACGCCCACAGCGTCAGCATGAAGAACAGCGTGCTGAGCGCGTCTTTGCGCTCCGTGACCCAGGCGACGGATTCCACGTGCAGCGGGTGCAGGGCGAACAGCGCCGCCACGAACCCGCTGCGCCACACCGCGCCCGTCATCCGCCTCAGGACCAGGAACAGCAGCAGCGTGTTCGCCACGTGGATCAGCAGGCTGGTCAGGTGGTGCCAGCCGGGGTTTAGCCCGAATAGCTCCATGTCCGCCATGTGCGACATCCACGCCAGCGGGTGCCAGTAGTCGTAGTAGGCGGTGCCGAATGCCCAGCCCACGTTGCCCAGCGTCAGCCCGGTTAAAACGTGCGGGTTCTGCGTGATGTAGAGAGTGTCCTCGTAATTGAGAAAGCCTCCATGCAGCACCGGCCAAAACGCCAGCAGGGTCGCGGCACCCAGCAGGATGCTGATCAGGAACGCAGGCCGCGTCGGCTTTATCATGTCGGGCAGCCCTGTTTAACGCAGCGCGGCGCAGAAGGCAAAGCAGAAGCATCCGGCCGCCCGTCCCCGGGCGGGTCTCGTCAGTACTGCCATCGCTGCGTTACCCTCTCAACTTGTCCGCTTAACCCACCGTCAACCGCGTGAGCATTTCCCTGGGCGTGATGATTCCAATACCAAAGGGTTTGCCCAGCACCAGCAGGTCGTGGTCGCGCGAAACGATGAACTGGGCCGACGCTGCCAGCGCGCAGGCGAGGTAGGGATCGTCCGTGGCATCGCGGCTGCGTTGCTTCCCCAACGGAGCGGGAGCGACCATTTTGGCCGCTCCGTAATACCACTCCAGGATCGTGTACGGCGAATGCACCGCTTTGAAGCCGATTGCCTCCACCGCGCGCCGCAGTTCCTCGAGTGTATGAGTCGTGGCAAAGGCCAGGACGCGGCGCCGCGCGAGGGCTGCGAGGCACAGGTAAGCTTCGCCGCCCCAGCCCGCACCGGAGAAGACCACCCCGGCATCAACGACTACCCTCACTTCCGGCGGCCCCTCTTTGCCGCAGCGTAAATCCGCCGCAACTCAGCTTCCGAAGGGTCTCCAGCCGGCGCGCCGGCGATGGCTTTCTCCAACACCGCCACGTCCTCCGCGATCTTTGCCTCGCGCCTTCTCCGGATCAGCTCCCGCATGTACTCGCTCATGCTGTCGAAGGCGCCGGCGGCCGAGTCCGCCCTCGCGAAGTCTGCCAATTCCGGGTTAAGTGAGACATTGATCGTCACTGCTTTCATGCAAACTGAATTTACTCTTATGGCAAAACCGGTCGAGCCGTGCCAAGAGGCCCCCCGGGATCGAAAGGCACCCCGCGCTCTAACGGCTCAAGGCTTCCGCCACTCAACGCCCGGCCGGGGTTCTCACTTTATCACCTCCACCGCGGCATGCTTGATGCCGGTGTCGAAAGTGGCGAGCTTCATGCCTTTGCTGGCAGCCAATTCTGCGAGGTACAGGTCCGTGAGATCTTCACTCCTCCGGGCCGAGCATTTGAGGGCCGGCAGGTCAGCCGGGACAAACTGCGCATTATGCTTCTCCAGGAATGCTTGCAGCAATCGCCGCGAAGCGTTCATGTCGGCATTAAGCGCCTTCTGATGTGTGCTCACCCGCAGAAAGCCAAGCTCCGAAAGCGCACAGGTCGCCACCTGCCGCCCTGCCAACCAGGCATCGGCTTTGGCGAAATCAGGGGGCTGTTGCCAGATGCCCGCCAACAGGACGCTGACGTCCAGGGGTGCCTCATGGGAAATCAGCCAGGGCCGCTTTGATTTCCTCTCGCGTGATCGTGCGGCCAAGGTCGCCGACCGGATGCTTGCCTTTGCGCGCAACGATTCTCACTTTCACGGGGGACGGCTCTTTGGGTCGTTCGAGACGGACCAGCAACAGCCGCCCGTCACCTTGTATTTGAACACTCAAGAGGTCTCCCTGACCGATGCGGGCCTGCTTACGCGCCTGCGCGGGGATGACCATCCGACCGCGGTTATAGACGGTCGCTGTCACCCCAGGATCATATTGCAAGCAATACTTCTGGTCAAGGAGCACGTCTGCCCGCCCACAGCCGGACCTGGCGGAGCCCTCCCGGCTTCAAGGCAGAGACGCGGAGATTCTCCGTTCCCGCCACCAGGTTGCATTGGCTATTGGCTATCGGCTATTCCCCATACCGCGTCATCCGTTGCGGCCTCGTCGCGCTGCACTGCAAGAGCCGTGATGGTTCGCAAACTGCGAACAGTTTGCCGGCCCACCGCCAATAGGGGACTTCCATCCTCCATCTTCTATCCTCCATCCTTGTCGCGGACCGGTTCGGTTGCGGCCCTGTCGCGCTGCGCTCTCTGCGTCTCTGCATTGATCTTGCAGCCCCCGGCTTGACTCGCCCGCCCCGACGCTGGTTCATTGGCAACGATGCCGGACCAAGCACCGCCCAACCGCCTCGAGAATCTCCTGACGCTCGTCGCAGCGGGCCTGTTCGCCGGCGCCCTCTGCTTCCTGCCTCCAACCCTGTTCCGCAGCGCGGACTACGTGCTCTTTTACAAGCCCAACTTCCACTTCCTGGCCGAAGCCGTTCGCGAAGGGGGACTGCCGCTTTGGAACCCCTATATCGGGCTGGGCCGGCCTTACCTGGCGGACATGCAAAACGCCGTGTTCTACCCCCCGGTTTACCTGGTCTGCCTCGGCCCCCGCGGCGGGGTCTTCCTCCTGGCCTGGCTTCACCGCGCTGTCGCGGTCTTCGGCTTCCGCAGGCTGGCCTCGAGCCTGCAGGTCGGCCGCTGGCAAGCCTGGTTCATGATACCCTGGGAGCCCCGGCCCGAAGTGCAGCCTCAATCCTGAAAGGGTTGGATCTTTCAATCCCAGGCGTATAGCCCGTCCTCCGCGATTGCGCTCATCCCCGATACAATCCCCTTCAGGGTTGAGGGCATTACCCCTGTCCCACCCAGGGCTGAATGATTCAATCCCTTCGGGATTGGGCGTTCCGGATTGGAGCACACCCAGGGTAGCTCGTGGACTCGCAACCCTGGGCTGAGTGATGCAATCCCTTCGGGATTGCCCCTGGGTGCACTGGGAGTCGTGATGAAGCTTCGATGCTTCAAAGTCCTTGTCTCTGCGCCTCTTTGCACTGCAACAGCGGTGATCGTTCGCAGGCTGCGAACAGTTTGCCAGGCCATTGAAACCGGGGACTTCTATCCGCCATCTTCTATCCTCCATCCTCGTCGCGGCCCGGTTCGGTTGCGGCTCCGCCGCGCTGTGGTCTCTGCGTCTCTGCGTTAAATCCGGTTCCAGCGCCGCGAACGGCTCACCGCTTCAACGCCTCAAGGCCCGCCCATCCCACCAACACCAATACCGCCAACCCGGCCAGCCCAAGCCCCCACGCAAAGCTTGCCGGCGCATAGCGGAACACCAGCGTTCCTTCCCCCGCCGGCAGGACCACGCCCCGGACGGCATGATTGGCGCGCAGAATCGGCACGCGATGGCCATTCCAGTAAGCCCGCCAGCCCGTGTCCCACAGATCGGCCAGCACCACCATCCCGGGCGTTTCCATCCGCACCGAGACGGTAACCCGCGTCGGAATCTCCTCCACAATCCTCGCGCTGCCGCGGGATTCGCCAGGCAGGCTGACCGGCGACTCCACATACGCCATTTCCCGCGGGTCGAACTGCGGCGACGCTAGTTTCTCGAGTCGCGCCCGCGTACCCGTCACCATCTCCACTCGCCGCGGCACGAACGCCCGCGGCAGCGCGTTCGAGTTCACCAGCGCCCAGTAGCCCATTCCCTGGAACGCGGGCCGCGCGTCGGGTGGAGGCGCCCCGCGTCCGATCACATAGCGCACACCCAGCATATCCAGGACCGGCGGGAGTCGTAACTCCCCGTGCGGCGTGATCTCCTTCCTGGGCGCCATATCCTGCGTCAGCGCGTAGGTGTAAGATCGGGACTCCGGGCCCGCCGCGAGAGCCAGCAGATCAACCAGCCGTGCCGGGTCAACCGAGTCGTAGCCCCGGATGTCGTGCAGGCCGCGCATGGCGACAATCGAGGCCGGCAGACAGTTGTAGCCGATCACGCGCCCGGGAGCGGAGTGGGCGACCGCGTCCAGCACCGGCACGGGTGGGAAATAGAGCGCCGGATCGCACTGGACGCTCCGGCCATGTGCGAACCAGAGCAGGTCTCCGAAGGCCAGCGCCGCGGCAACGGGGAATAGCCACCGGGTAGGGACGCGTTCCACCGCGTCCCTTGAATCCTGCGGCGGAGGTATGGGGACGCGGTGGAACGCGTCCCTACCGGGTTCAGGGCGCGAGGCGTGAGCTGTGCCCCTTAGCGCCGGTGAGGGGGCTCGTGCGGATGGGTGCGATCGCGTTCGCCACCACAGCACCAGCCAGGCGGCCAGCCCGATACCGCACCAGGCGGCGGCCGCCGCGTAATGCCGCGCGTACCAGGCCTGAACCTGGCGCACCCCTTCCATGTCGTGGACCCACTCGGCGGGGATCCTCTGCAGAATGTCGTTCGCGAGCAATGTGGCGATTGGCTCGGGCAGGTTCAGCACCCGGTGCCCGCACCACGCGCACAGGCAGGCCAGCAGCGCTGCCGGGAACCAGAACCACCGCCGCCACTCGATGGCGCCCTCGCTCTGCCCGGGCATTTCACACTGGTAGGGACGCCTCGCCGAGGCGTCCGTGTCCGGGCGGACGCCTCGGCGAGGCGTCCCTACCGCTGCCAGGACATTCAGCCCCACAGCCATCAGCGCGAGCAGGGCGAAGGACGAGGCGAACACCAGGCGGTTGTGGGAAAACATGTTGAGCCCCGGCAGGCGCAGGAACTGCACGACGCCCGGCAGGCCCACGCACCAGCTCAGCCCGGCCGCGAACAGCAGGACCCAGAAGACATTTCTCGACCGCTCCCGTCGGTTGCACCAGGCCAGCGGCGCGAACACCAGCGCGGCCAGCACCCCCGTGTAAGCCCCCGCCGCGCTCTCCACCTGCACCAGGTTGCCGATGCGCAACGTGTCGCTCCGGTCCGTGCCATACATATCGGGCACCACGGTCTCCAGCAGGGTCGTCCAGCCCATGGGTGGTCGTTCCTCCTGCCCTGCGCTGCGCCGCGCCATGCGCTCGCCCGTGCGGGTGTATTCCAGCGTCGGCAACAGGTACGGCGCCGCCAGCAGGAACCCCAGGGCCCAGCCCGCCGCGAGCTTCAGCAAGGCCCGCCGGAACCGACCGGACGACCAGGTATCATACAAGCACCACAGCGCATACAGGCCCGACACCATCAGCACCTGGCCGGCCACGTCGAGATGCCCGCTCAGCAGCACCAGGCAGGTCACGACAGCCAGCCCCACGGGCGCCGCGCGCCAAAGGAACCTTGGGAATATCCAACATCCAACATCCAACATCCAACATCCAATACGGGAAGCGGTGCCCCTTACCCGTTCCCTCTCCCCATCCGATGGGGAGAGGGTGCCCTTCAGGGCGGGTGAGGGGCCCACACAATCCCCAGCATGCGGAGAGAGCTCGGGCATTGGATGTTGGATGTTGGATGTTGGATGTTGGATGTTGTCTCTCCCTGCTCCGCGCACCGTCCTATCCACCGCCAGCAGGATACACGGCAGCCAATACACGGCCAGGCTGGTGGGCCATCCCTGCCACAAGACCAGGAACCCCGTCATCGGGTAACACCAGCCGGCAACCGCACCCGGCCAGAAGCTCACGCCCAGCGCTCGCCGGCAGAACAGGTACGCGCCCACACCCGCCACGATCGCCGCCAGCAGTTGACTCCAGGCCAGCACCTTCGGCGACGCGATGACGGACCCCAATGCCAGCAGGGGCGAGAACTTCGGCCAGATGAATGGCACCCCGGCGAAGTGATACGGCGCCCACATCGGCAGCCGCCCCGCGTGCAACTCGGACACCTCGAACCGCCTCGACGGCTCGCAATAACAGAGCTGGTCCAGCAGGTGGTCGTTCTGTGGGGTAATCTTCGCCACCTCGGGGGTCCGGGGCAGATAGGTGCCATCCTCGGCCAAGATGTCCAGCGGCAGCAGTATCTTCCGCCCGGCCAGCGACGGCCCGTAAAGGAGGACCTGCCCGAACACGATGCCCCCCAGGACAATCAGGAGCTGTGTGAGGCGGCGGGCCGGGGGCTTACCCATAGCGGTTCATTCAAAGGAGCATTATCCAATGGCTGCGGATGACTCGGCAATGCGCAATTACGAGGTTGAGCCCTTTAACGCAGAGACGCAGAGAGCGCGGAAAGACGCAGAGCAGATGAACCGTGAACGGTTAAAATTATGCGCAAGCGCGGGTCAGCGGATTAACGCTTCGACGGTTCAAGGCTTCAACCCGTCAGCCCTTTGCCCTCTGGCGTTTGAGGCAGGGCTGAGGTGTTAAAGCGTGGCCCCTCTCTGGAACGCTTCAATGCTCCACGCATCATTCCCCTTGCCTGATGCGGGATTCTGTGGCTGAGTAGAAATGTGAGCGCACAAGAGATCATTGAGCAGATCAAGGCTCTGCCGCCGTCCGAGCGGGCCGAGGTAGCGAAGTTTCTAAGCGAAACGGATGACTCCTGGGTGCCGGAGTCGTTTAAGGAAGGAATGAAAGCCGCGTCGGAAGGCCGGTGCGTCGGTATGGAAGAGGCCCTTTTTAAGACGCCGCCGCCGCATTTGCGATGAGCTATCGCTATGAGGCGGTCGAACCGTTTTGGACAGCCTTCTATCGCCTAAGCCCGGAACAAAAGGAGGCCGCGCGCCGGGCGTGGCTGGTTTTTAAGAGCGATCCCTTCGACCCTCGGCTGGGCACCCATAAGATTCATCGCCTCTCGGCCCTCTATAAGCGAACCATCTACGCCGTGAACCTTGCGGGCGATTTGCGCTGCGTGTTCTACATCGATGGGGACCGGGTCATCTCAGTTGACATTGGCACGCACGATATTTACCGTGGTTAGCAACCCCAATATCCGATCTGTTCAAGCGCCTGGGGCCTGATTAAACGCAGAGACGCAGAGAGCCCTCAGGAACGTTCCTGCCCTTTCGTTAGCTTCGTTTCCTTCTGTTCAAGATCAGCCCGGCCCCCAACCCCGCCAGCGCGAACGCGGCCGGCTCGGGGACATAATACAGGTTGAGTGCGTTGAAGGAAAAGACCGGAGGCACGTTCACGTCGCCGCCGATGTTGTAAACGGTGATGGCCCAGGTCGGATACTGCCCGCTGACATCGTCCCAGGCAACCACCTCCAGCGTCGCTGCCGGCGCGTCCAACGGAATGTTCTCCAGCGTGTCGGTAATAACGACATTAAGACCCGACGCATTCTCGGTGCGGACCGTCGTCGTCCGGCCCGATGCAACCAGGAGGTTGTCAGGAACACCCACCCCCGGCGCGGCCAGCTATTGCTCCAGCGTTGTTGCCGCGCCATCCGGGCCGCCATCCGTCACCGCTCACTCGCCCGTGGTCACGCGATAAAACCGTGCCGGCAGATTCGCTCCATCCGTCCATACGCAGGTGGTGTTGGTCAATTGCACCGACGTGAGCGTCTGCCACTGATTGGCCCCTGAAACCGCCAGCGCATCCGTCGCGTCAATCCGGTAGGCCCAGCCCACCAGGCCCGAAATTGCCAGCGTCGGCGGCCGGCCACAGCTCATGCGCACCGCCAGCACCGGGTCGGACAGGTAAGTGTAGCCGGAGGCATACACCGGCACGAACGGCAATGTATTGTTGCCCACCGTCAGCAGCCGCTGACCATCAGATACTACGACTGAAGTGCCCGGCAGCCACTGCGGGTACTGCACCCAGTTCCTTCCGTCCGCCGAGGCTGCCAAATAGGCCCCGGCCCGCGCCAGGAACGCGCCCTGGCAGTACACGACCTTCCCCAGCAACGTAGTCACCCCCGTCGCCTGCGCTGCCCAAGCCGTCCCGTAACCCGAGAGCAGATTCACTCCCGGGCCGGCGGGGATCAGGAAACGCCCGTTGCAGTAGCTCACCTGGCTGCCACCCGAAATGCTATTCCGCGTCCAGTTGGTGCCGTCGCCGGAGGTATAGACATGGCCCGAGTCATCCGTGCCCAGCCGGTTGATTCCCAAAGCCACGAATCGCCCCGCCCCGAACGCCACATCTCCTAGCGACGCGTTGACGGGGCTGGTGGAATGCTGCGCGGCCCAATTCTGCCCGTCAGCGGACGTAAACACGTTCAGGTCGCCCGAGGCGGCCGGCCCACCCACCGCCACGTAGAGGCCGTTGCCGTACGTGACCCCATACAGCCCATCCGCGGGCGATGAAGGCACGTTCCCCACCGACCACGTAATGCCATCTGCTGAGACCGCCGTTCCGCCCCAGAACCCCACCACTACAAACTGCCCGCCGGCGTAAATCACCGCTTCCGCAAACGCCAGGCACGACCCCCCGGGAATGCCGCCCAGCTCGCGCACCACCCAGTTCCGTCCGTCCTCCGACGACAGGATCACCCCCCAGTCGCTGTACCCGCCCACCGCCACATATCGGCCGTTAGCATAGGCAACGGACCTCAGCCCGAAGTAATTCCCGCTGACCTGGGTCGTCGTCCAATTGTCCAGGGGATCAGCCCATGCGCCAACGGCCAGGCACGCCAGTGCCGCTACGGTCGCAACTAAGACTGGGAGACAGGCCGATTTCACAAGACTCCGTTCCGTGCTCATTAGACCGCACTGCGTCCAGAGGCTGCAAGAAGTGCTTCACACATATTTGTGTGAGCACTGCGCAGAGAGCAAGCATTACGCGGCACAACTCCTGACAGAACGGTTAAGTAGTGTGTCCGGTGTAGTGCCTGGACGGGAAGAGATACTACTCTCTTCATTGGGGCGGTCAAGGAGGCATTGCTCAAAGGACTGGCGACGGGCGCAGCTTGGCAGTACCACCGGAGCGCGCCCGTCCTCGGGCGCCGCAGCGTTCAATACTGGCAGCGCGGCCAGCTCCTGTGGCGTTGCTGCGCCCGAGAACGGGCGCGCTCCGTGCTATGGTGGTACCGCCAAGATGCGCCCACTGGCGACCCCGGGTGGGAAGCGCAGGCTCCCCGCCGCCATGCCGTGCCCAATCCCGAAGGGATTGAATCATTCAGCCCAGGGTTGCGAGTCCGCGAGCTACCCTGGGTAGGCCCGCCCGAAGGACCTGTCTCAACCCTGAAGGGGTTGCATCGGGACGGATGCCATCACATGGGCGACCGCTACGTGTTGAATTCAGGGGTGGGCGATCCAACCCTGTCAGGGTTGGGGTATCACTTGGGGCGGCCTTCACCCAGGGTAGCTCGCGGACTCGCAACCCTGGGCTGATTGATGCAATCCCTTCGGGATCGGACGGCGCTAAACGCATCAGAAGCGGGGTGGAATCGCGGGGCCAGGAAATGAAAGGTGCGGCGCTCTGCCGAAGCGCCGCGGCTGCGCAGGGGTACAAAAAAGAAGCCGCCCTCGCGGGCGGCTTCGTGATGGAAAGCTGTATCAGCTTACTTGCGACGGCGGAAGATCAACAGCGCCGCAGCACCCAGTCCGGCCAGCGCGAACGTGGTCGGCTCAGGAACCTGCTGGAAATAGAGGTTGAAGGACGAGAACGTGAAGTTCGCGGGATTGTTCACGGTGCCACCGATGTTGTTTACCGTGAAGGCACCAGACTTGCCGCCAGCAATCAACCCCTCGTTCCAGGCAGTCGAGGCCGACGCCCAAGTCGGATACGCACCGCTGCTGTTGTCCCAGGCAACAACCTCAAGGGTCGCAGCCGGAGAGTCGGCGGGAACGTTACCCAGCGTGTCATTCAGGGAGACAATGATCCCGGCGGGAGCACCGCCAGAGCTGCTCGAGCGGAACGTAGTTGTCCCACCTGACGGTAGCAGGCTGGTCTCACTTTGGCCGGCCCCGTTGGCTGCCAGCAACTGGGCAAAGGTGGTGGACGCACCGTACTTGCCGGTCAGCCCCGTGCCACCGATCATGGTCATGCCGTAGCCAGAGTAGTTGTTCGTCCCTGCCGGGTTGTCATTCGAGGCGTTGCCGATAATGGACAACCCCAGTGCGGAGCTGGAGGGGCCCCAGACGTGAGCCGTGCCCACCGGGCTATTCCCAACGAATGTTACAGTTCCTTGAGCCAAGACGCCCAAGGCAGCGGTGACTGCAAATGCAGCGACTATTAGTTTTTTCATAGGTGTTTGTTATGCTTGTTGTGGGATTTCAATTAGCTTTGATTGGTTGTTATTAAGTTGGTGGTTACTGCACCGTAAAGTTCCGAACCCAACTGGCAGTATTAGCAGGTGCCTGGATGTAGAAGAAGGCCTGGCCCACATTAATGACGGGCTCATTGGCTTGGCCATTCTGCTCCCATTGCAGATCATAGGAATCGAAAGTCCAAGTGACGTAGGCACCATTGTTTTGGGCCGTGTTGTAGGTAAACAACTGGTCGTTTGGGCCACCGGGTAAACCCAAGTCGGTCGTGATCCTGCCTTGCTGCGGAACGATTGAGGAGAGGATTCGCTTTTGTCCGCTTGCCAGGTTGAGGTTCGTCAAAGAGCCCTGCTCCACTTCACCGACGAATGTCAGCGTCGTCGCTGCCGGGGTGACGTAAAAACCACCTTCGCCTGGATTCATCGAGGCCGGAACCGGCTGGCCGTTCTGCTCCCAGACCAGATCATAAGAGTCGAAAGTCCAACCCGAAAACCCACCGTTGACGAACTTGAAGAATTGGGCATTCGGCGGGCCATTTGGGATCAGGGCTTCCAACGTGTTGTTGGTCGTGTTGAGTTGGTTGGCGATCATGACCCTCTGACCCGCGCCAACGGTTAGGTTGTAGTAACCAACGACGTTTAGCGAGTAAACGTTCGATTGCGCCATTGAGGAGGCGAGACCTGCAGCCAATAGGGCTGCGCATACTAGTGCTTTTCTCATAATATGTAGTTTATGTGTTACCGTGTGTGCGCCAACTATCGCAAAAACCCGACCCCCTGTCAACGGTTTGTTGAAAATATTTTGAACATTTTTCAGCACTTCCTGTTGGGGGCCTGAAAACGGCCGCCGCGGACCGAAAACCGGGCTGTTTCCGAATAAAATGGGCATATTCTGAGGTGGATAGCATCGGGAATGCCAGTTTTAGCCAGGAATTTCCTGGTAATCACCCAAAAAAAACACCGATTTCACGGATGGGCGCATCCGCGCAAGGCCCCCGCCTCATAGTAGCGCAAGCCTCCGGCTTGCAGTCGTCCCGCCAACCTTCCAGGTTGGCGCCCCCTCCGCATGCATGCGGCAGGCTGGAAGCTTGCCGGGACGGTCGCAAGCCGGAGGCTTGCTCTAGTGCGCCTGCGAGAGCGTACACACAGCAGGGTGAAAGTCCCTGTCAGGCGGAACGTTCACCCGCCTGAAACCGAAGGCTACTGCGTCGTGGCAACACGGGGTGGAGAGCTGCC
>DATKNZ010000231.1:0-5273 GCA_035541055.1 Candidatus Acidiferrum sp.
GCCGTTGCCGTCAGCCTTCTTGTTGCCAAACAGATATACGTATTTTGCAGATTTTGCCATAAAACAGTGCTCAGTAATCAGATCCGTCTAAATCATCCGGCCACGCCGGATGGGTTCCTTCGAAACAGAGCGCGGAAGGTACCAGACCCGCCCGGCGCGTCAATCCGGGAGAATACCCCTGTCGCTGGGACGGGAGCTGCCCGGCTGCCTGGCCGCTTGCCCGCGCGCCTCCTGGCGAGCGCCCGGGAATCGCGCCAAACCCGCGGAAAAGGGGGGGATGCAGGCCCTGCCCGCCTGCTCCATCGGGTTAGTGGCCGGGCGCCTGGCAGGGACCCCGCAGGAGGCTCGCCCGCAAGAAAGGCTAAGCCTTCCACAAAATAGGATAAGGGCGCGGCAGGGAAAGCAGGGCAGGCGTCTCGCCTGCCCCGCGCACGCAAAAACAGATCGAAGGGGGCAGGCGAGACGCCTGCCCTGCTCTTCAGCTAGAACGTAAGCATCAACTCAACCCGTAGGAACTGGATGAGTCCCTTGCTCACGTAGTAGTCGCCCGGCAGGAGCCACTCACCCCATAGGTGGCCGCTCAGGTGCTTGTTGAACTTGTATTTGAAGATGGTCTGGAAGTAGTGGCCGCGGAAATTGCCAGTGGTGCTGAAGGGGCCCGCGATGGCAGGCAGGCCCAGTGCCGGGTTTAGGGTCTCGTTCAAGTCACGGGTAGGCACCGACTGATCGGCAAACAAGGCATAGTAGGCGGCGCTGAAATCGAACTTCGGAGACGGGCTCACGGTCCACATAGGCCCAATGCGCCACAGGTTTGCGGTCTGTCCGACGCGCGTTTCCTGGACGTAGCTGTAGATGTTATACATCTCGCTCCAACGCGGCCAGCGGCCCCAGAGCGTGTCGAACATCTCGTCCGTGCCGGTGTTGGGATCGTCGCCGCTCAGGAACTCAAAGCAGAGGTGCACCTGGTCGTTCCACTTGTCGTTGAACAGGTAGCTGAGCCGGGCGTTGACGCCAAAGGCGCTGAGGTCACGGTAATCCTTGGTCTGGGCTGAGGGAGCCAGCAGGGGGTTGGGCGCGGGCGTCTGGCCGTTGAGTTCAGGGTCCTGCTTCCGACCGAACTGGTAGGCGCCTTCCGCCATGTATTTCCAGTGGTCCTCCACCAGCCCGGAAACGCTGCCGCCGAAGGTGAAGATATCCGCATTATCGCCGAAGGTCGCCGCGGGGTCGCTCGTGATGCGCGTGTCGTTCTTATACAGGAAGAAGCCGTCCAGATTCGCCTGGGGGATGCTCTTATTGGCAACCCAGACAATGGCGCCCTTCTCGTTCTGGTCCGTCAGCAGGTAGGGCTCGGGGTTGCCGCCCTGCGAGGTGGAAGGCCCGATCGTGGGCAGCCAGCCGTCTGGCCGGCCATCCTGAATGATGCCAATCGCGTCTATGGTGGTTTTCTGTTCCGCCAGGTTCACGGTGATGCGCGCGCTGTCGAGGAAGGTGGTGAAGGAGCCGTCCTCGGGCGTGCCGTCGCCCACGAGCCAGCCGTCGCCCAGGAAGATATCCTGCCGGCCCACGGTCACCGTGACCGGCAGCCCGAATGCCTTGCGCCATTGGACGTTGAGGTTGTCGATGATCCCGTAGCGCCACTGCATCCCCTCGCGGTCGTAATAGGTGTCCATCGTCGAGGGTTCCATGAATTCCCGGGGCTCCGCTGCCAGGCGCACGTTGAAGGTCACATCGTCCACGGGCGTAATGGCCATCCAGACGCGGCCCCGGAAGCGGAAGTAGTCCTGCGCGTGCAGGTAGCCGAAGAGCGGGCTGGCGCCGGGCTCATTGGGCGCGCTCACCCCGGTGAGGCTGAGCGCGTTGTTGAAATACTCGTTGCGGACCCGGAAATCGCCGCCCCAGCTCAGCCAGGGGAACGGGTTCTTGATGTCCTGGATCTCCTGCTCCGTAGGGCTGAGGGTGAGCGGGGTTGCGGTGATCGCGTTGGTTGCGACGCTCTGGGCCCGCGCGCCGATGAGGGTCGCTGCCAGGCTCAGGACGGTGAGGGTTCGGGCTTTGGCTGTCATGAGTTGTAGTAGTTACGTCGTGAACCGGCGCCGCTTGTCACGCCGCGCAACGCCGGCCGGTTGTTTCACTATATAGTTTCGCATCTGCAGGACGGCCCTGTCCCGGCCCTTCCTGCACCCCTTCCGCAGAGGTGGATGTTATCCTATCAAGGTGGCTTCCTATGTCCAGTCTTATTTCTAAGTAGTCGGGGACGTTATCCGGGCTATGAATGCGCTTAATTGAGCCGCTCTCAAGCCGTGTTGCCTGGGCACAGAACACGCAACACGCAACACGGTCCGGTTTTTCTTGCCGCGCCTCGCAGCCTTGACCACCTTGCCCCCATGTCCGGGTTGTCCGATTTGCTCCAGTTGCGCGTCCGCTACAGTGAAACCGACCAGATGGGCACCTTCTACAACTCCCGCGCCCTGGAATGGTTCGAGTGCGGGCGGACGGAGCTGATGCGCCGCCGGTTGGGGATGTCCTACGCCGCGTTGGAAGCTGAGGGGGTCTTCCTGCCGTTGGTCGAGGCGCACCTCGAGTTCCTGGGCGGCGCGCGTTACGACGACTTGCTGAACGTCGCCACCTCGGTAGAGGTGTCGGGCCGCGCCCGGCTGCGGTTCGAAGTGCAGATTCACCAGGGCGAAAGCGGCAAACCGGTCGTGCGCGGCTACACGGTTCATGCCTTCACGGACCGCCAGGGCAAGCCGATCCGGCCGCCGCTGTGGTTCATCAGAAAGCTCGGCGACGCTTTAAGTTGCGCCCGCGCCGCGGAATCGGCTACAACTGGGCCGGCAGAAGCGCCTCAACGTATATGACCAGACATCCGAAGGATTCCAAGCCCGTGTTCCATCCGCTCAGCGCGCCGGATTTCCTGCCGTTGCCGCAGTTGCGCGACCTCCAGCTTCAGCGCCTCAAGGCGATCGTCCAGCGCGCTTACGACCATGTCGCCCTCTTCCGCAAGCGCTTGGACGAGCGCGGGCTCACTCCCAAGGACGTCCAGACGCTCGAGGATGTTGCCAAGCTGCCCTTCGCCGAGAAGACCGACCTGCGCGACACCTATCCCTTCGGCCTGTTCGCCAGCCCGATGAAGGACATCGTGCGGCTGCACGCCTCCAGCGGCACCACCGGCAAGCCCATCGTAGTGGCCTACACGCGCGAGGACATCCAGGTCTGGACGAATGTCATGCTCCGGAGCCTCGCCGCCTGCGGCCTGCACGAAGGCGACGTCATCCAGAACGCTTACGGCTACGGCCTGTTCACCGGCGGCCTGGGCGCGCACTACGGGGCCGAAGCCCTCGGCGCCACGGTTATTCCCATCTCCGGCGGCAACACGCAACGGCAGTTGATGGTCATGAAGGACTTTGGCGTGACCGCGATCTGCTGCACGCCCAGCTATTTCCTCCACCTAATGGATCAGGCGCCGGAACTGGGGGTAAGCATCAGGGACCTCCCGTTGCGGGCCGGCGTATTCGGCGCCGAGCCGTGGACCGAATCCATGCGCCGGCGCATCGAGGCCGACAGCGGCATCAAAGCCTATGACATTTATGGCCTGTCCGAGATCGTCGGCCCCGGTGTGGCGATGGAATGCCAGTGCCAGGCCGGTCCGCACATCTTTGAAGACTACTTCTATCCCGAGATCATCAACCTGAAGACGGGCAAGCCGTGCGACGACGGCGACGAGGGCGAGTTGGTGCTCACCACGCTCGGCAAGCAGGCCATGCCCATGATCCGTTACCGCACGCGCGACATCACCTCCCTGGCGTCCGAGACCTGCGAGTGCGGCCGCACCCTGCGGCGCATCAAGCGCATCGGGCGCCGCGCCGACGACATGTTCATCATCCGCGGCGTCAACGTCTATCCGTCGCAGATCGAGACGGCCCTCCTGAAGGTGGAAGGCGCCCTGCCGCATTACCAGATTGTGCTCACGCGCGAGAAGGACCTGGACGTGATGGAGGTGCAGGTCGAGGTGACTCCCGAGGTGTTCGGCGACACGGTGGGCGCCCTGGAGCAATTGCAGGCCAAGCTGTCCCGCTCCATTGAGTCGCTGGTCGGCGTGCATGCCAGCGTGCGCCTGGTGCAGCCGCGGGCTATCGCGCGCAGCGAAGGCAAGGCCAAGCGAGTGATTGATCAGCGCAAGATGTAACCCCCTGACGTGATTCTATGAAAGTAAAGCAGCTCTCCCTCTTCCTGGAAAACAAGCCCGGCGCCCTCAGCCGCCCGGTCAAACTGCTCGCCAAGGCCAGGCTCAACATCCTCACCCTCACGCTGGCCGACACCCAGCAGTTCGGCATCCTGCGCTTCGTAGTGCGCGATTGGCAGAAGGCCAAGCAGCTCCTGGAGGATGACGGCTTCGTGGTGAAGGTCACCGACATGGTGGCCATTGAAGTGGCCGACAAGCCGGGCGGCCTGGCGGACATCCTCGCCACAGTGGAGAAGGCGCGCGTAAACCTGGAATACATGTACGGGTTCACGCTCAAGAGCGAGGGCAAGGGCCTGCTTGCTTTCCGCTTCGACGACCCGGACACCGCCATCGCCGCCCTCCAGAAGCAGGGCATCCGCCTGGTGCAGAGCGACGAGCTGTTCCAGCGGCTGGAGAAGTGAATCGGCCGGGAGCCGCGGTTGGTCCGAGTGAGGACCCGTGCGATGGTCTGACTTTGTCTTTGCCCGGCCCCGGCAATTGTGTAAGGACGAAGTTGCAGCCCCTGCCAGCTACGGCAGGCGGCCCGGCTACGGACGCGCCCCAAGCCCGACCTGGCCGCGCCCCCCGAGCCAAATGCCCACCGCAAGCCGCCGCAAGTCCTTGTCGGCCAGCGTCTTGGCTTGCCCATTTGGCAGAAGGATTTTGCATTCCATGGTTGACTTCCCGCCCTCAGCCCCGCACACTGCAGCAGGCCGAGACCAACAGCCCCAATGTGGGCTCGGCCTCCAACTGGGTCGAGGTCAGCGGCTCCACAAATGTCAATCTGGTGGTCATCCCGATCGACCATTCCCTGGGCAGCGTGTTCTACCGCCTGGTTTACCCTTAAGCCTGAGACCGGGCGGCTGGTGTGATCGAGTTAAGCGGTCGGGTGGGTTCGCGCTCCGCTGCCGGCGTCCGAAGGCGTACTAAAGCCCAGCCGAGAACGCCGGAGCGGGCAGGGTGCGCTCGATTTCCTCGAGCCGATAGCCGAAGCCGGGACCGCGGAGCGTGGAGAGATCCACGTTGCCGTGCCGGCGCTGGTAGAGGCCCG
>DATKNZ010000232.1:0-2013 GCA_035541055.1 Candidatus Acidiferrum sp.
GCGAGCCGGCGGGGGACCAAATCTTCTGGTAAGCTTCCGCAGAGTGCTTCGGGCGCCGGGGCAGAATAGCGAAGTGGACCACGCAGAAGCGCGTCAGCCAATTCACGTCCAGCACCCGCCCGTCCATTAGGAACTCGCGCAAGTAGCGCCGCACATCCGGCACCGAGGGTGAGTCCGGCGAGCCCAGGTTGACCAGAAGAACGCCTTTACGCATGTGCGGTGTTCAACGGAGCACGGATTTTCCAGTCCGCAGCAAGCTCCGCTGCGCGTTCAGGGTTGGAATGGGGTGCCAGGCACGATACGCGTGCGGCTGCGGACTGGAAAGTCCGCGCTCCCGGCGCGCTGGGCGAGTGCACCGCCTGCAAACGCGGGGCTAGGGGAGTCATGCAGCGACACCCACTTCTTTTTTGCCGGCCGGCGCCGCCGCCAACCAACCGCCTGCCCGCTCCGCCACGCTGCATCCCGACACGATCGTGTCGCTCAGCGAGATGCCATCGCGGTAATGGCCCGCCAGGAAAAGCCCTGGTGCTTGCTGTTCGATCCGGCTCATCAGCTCACGGAAACGCCCGTAGCCCACGTTGTACTGCGGAATGGCCCGCGGGTAGAAGACGCTGTGCTGAAACGTCGGCTTCCCGCGGACGCCCAGCAGGATGCGCAGGTCTTCGCAAGTGAGCGCGTAGAGCTTGTCCGGCGGGAGCGAGGCCAGGTCGGGATTGCGCTCGCCGCCCACGTAGCTGGTCAGGGTCAGGTGCCCGGCGGGCGCGCGGTTAGGAAACAGCGAGGACGAGAAGATCGTGCCCAGAATGCGGAAGCCTTCCACTTTGGGAATCAACATGCCGAAGCCCTCGCCCGGATGCGCCACGTCTTCGCGCCGGAACCCAAGCACAACGCTCGCTACCGGCGGATAGCGAATCTCGGCGAAGGCATTCAAGTCGAGAGGCACGGCTGCCCGGAGCGGCAGGGCCGCCAGACCGTAGGCGGTGCCTGCGTAAATCACCGCGCTGTGCTCGGCGCGAGTTGCCTGGCCGCCCGCGCGCAGTTCCACTGCCCAGCCCTCGGCCGTTTGGGTGAGGCCCGTGACAGTCGTGTTCAGCCGCACGGCCTCGCCCAGTTGCTCGCGCAGCGTGTCCGGCAGCACCTGCAGACCTGCATCGAACGAGAACTTCGGCGCTCGGTCTTTCGCCACCTCGCCGCGTCGCTTGCGTTCGCGCGCTCCAAGAATCTGCCCTTTGATCAAGGAGCCGTAACGTGCTTCGAGCTGGCCCAGCTTCGGGAAGGCCTGCGGCACGGAGAGTTTGTAGGGGTCCCCGGCATAGACGCCGGCGACCAGCGCGTCAATGGCGTGGTCCAGAAACTCCTGCCCGAGCCGACGCAGCACAAACTCGGCTACGCTCTCTTCCTGGCCGTCGCGCCGCGGCGGCACGAACGGCTCGCGCAGCACGGCGAGCTTGGCCTTCGCGCTGAAGAGTCGCGTGGTAAAGAAGCCCAGCGGCGAGCCGGGCATGGCGATGGGCCGCTTGTAGCGCACGACGTAGCGCGCCTCGGCCCGGGGATCGGGGTCGAGCCGTCGCGACGCGAGCCCCGCATCGCGGACCAACTGCGTGACTTTGGGCGAGGTCTCCAGGATGGTATTCGGCCCGAACTCAGCAAGGTAGCCTTCGGCGCGAAGGGACTGGATCACTCCCCCCACGCGGTCGCCTGTTTCATAGACCGTGACCGGCACCCCGTTGCGCTTCAAATAGAACGCGGCGGTCAGGCCCGTCATGCCTGCGCCGATAATCGCCGCTGTTCTCATCTCAATTGCTTTTCAATCTAAGTGAGCAAGGGCGGTTGTCGAGGACGTGCCGCGGGAAAAGTGCGGCTTGAAACAACGCAGGGCTTCTGGGAAGCTAAGTCCATGAGCGAGATCATCTTCGAGGTGCGGGAAGCCGAGGAAGGCGGCCTTTGGGCAAGGGCGCTCGGCTACAGCATCTTCACCCAGGGCGAGAACTGGGAGGAGCTGCGCCGGATGGT
>DATKNZ010000233.1:0-9284 GCA_035541055.1 Candidatus Acidiferrum sp.
CGCGTCACGGGTGGTGATCATTGTTGGGAGGTTTGTGCCAGCGCTCTCTCGTTAGTATACTGACGCCCACACGGTAAAAGAAGGGTCCGGGGCTGGTGATGTTGGTGTCGGCTTTCAGAAAGCGACAAGTGTCGTGAGCACACCGTTGGTCGGCACCTGGAATACGGTGCCGCCGCCGTTCGGCCCGCCGTACCTGGTGGTGCCGTAGAAATTGCCGTCACTGACCTGGATCAAAGGGGCCTGGGGACTGTTGCCATTGGCGCCGTTCAACGAGTCCGCGGACGTACTCAACCGACTAACAAATGAACGTGCCGTCGGTGCGGTCACCTGATTTGCAGAGTCACGTTGTCCACATGGAACGTAAGTCCATTGGTGAACAGGCCATTGGACCATATATGAAAGCCAACCCCCGTCACGCAGTTCAGGTCGGGCAGTTCTGGGTCGATGGGCTGGACGACATGCGTCCAGTTGGTTGCGGATAACGGGACCTCGTAACTGGCTACGTGGAACGGGTTCCAGTGTATGTCCACGAACCAGATTTCCAGCGGGCCGTAGTCGTTGTTGACCGTGGGACAGGTCCCAGGCTCCACCTTCAGGTCGAACATCACGTTTGTGAAGCGAGTGCAATCCAGCGCCAGGCCGTTGTCCCAGGCCCAACGGTTAGCCAGCGTGCCAAAGACCATGAACTGCTCGCCCGCAGCCCCGGTAAAGGCTTCGGTGACCTTGAGTGATCCTGAAGCGGGATTACCTTCGGCATCCTCCGCGGTGTCCCAACTCACGGCCGGGATCGGCGGCCCCCACCAAGCGGTCCAGGAGGCGGCATCGGGCGCGGTGTCAAAGCGGTTGGTGTAGTTCTGGATGGGCGCGATCAGGGCAAAATTGGCGTTCACTGTAATATTCGTGCTGACCGTAATGACCAGCGGATTAGTGCCGGCGCCGAAATCCCCCCACCACGTCGCGAAGAGGTAACCGGGTTCCGGAACGGCAGTCAACGTCACTTGTGTTCCCTCGGCATAGCTCGGCTGGCTCGGGCTTAGCGTTACGCTGCCACCTGCGGGGGGATAGCTAGCCGTTGTAAGCGTGTAGGTCTGGAGTGGCAACGGCAGCACGGCCTGGACGCGATAGAAACGCGTCGGCGCATTTATGTCGTCAAAGCCGGTTGTTGTCGAAGCCCCTCCGGCTGGCGAAACCAAGCCGAGGCCGCTGTCCATCCACGGCGTCGTCAAACTCGCGGTCTTTTGGATGTAATACAACCTTGTTGGCACGCTGCTCCAAGTGAGGTTGGCGGTCGTGCCGCCGGGACCAAAACCCTCGGCGATGATACGCAGAACACTGTTCACATTGTTCGGATCGGTGCCGGCGACGTAATCCTGCGCGATGGTCATCCCCTTCCCAGTCGGGTCGTCATTGGCGCTGATGTTGGTGGTCCCGAAATTCGACAACAGCCACGCAACGGGCAGGCCATCCGGTGCAAGGGTACCCTGCCGGATGGTGTCGGTCTGCACGTATGCCGCTGCATTGTTCAGCGAAATCCAGCCGCAGTTGGCGCTCCAAAGGTAGCCGCTCAGTTGACCCGTGAGTAGATTCACTCTGGGTTGACCGTAGGTCTGCTCAAATGTGATCCACCCGACATTCGCGCCCCAGGCGTAACCAATGAGATTGCCCAAGCCGTAGTTGTTCACGCCAAAGTCTGTGGCGGAGTTGTTTTGATATCGGATGCCGTTGGCGGGCGCTCCGCTGCCGAGGGCGATCCAGCCGACGTTGGCGGAATACAGATAACCGGAGCAGACGTATTCGCCGATGACGGCGCCGTTGTTGGTGTCGGCCACCCCATTTATCCAGCCAATGTTCGCGCCCCACGCGTAGCGGTTGACAGCGTCAATCGTCGTGTCGGCGAGGGCACTGGAGAGCGGGGTGAGAGTGGAGAAGAACGCCAGCGCAAGGCCGGCGCTTAGCAGATTGAGTTTGGTTTTCATAGATCAGTAAGAGTTCACGTTGTGCGAGGTGCTTATAGCCGTGCCCGTGCTGGTCTCTCCGTGACAGACGCTGGCGATGAAGGCATCCACACCCGTGCCGGAAGAACTGTAACCGATGCAGCCGTTGGCAATATAGGAGGCATAAATGCCATCACCACTACCGTTGCCATACCCGAAACAGTTCAGGGCGTTGGGGGCAGAAATACCAGTGCTGCTGTTGCTATATCCGGAACAATTCTCGGCGGAGCCGGCATAGACGCCAAAGCTGTTGCTGCTGTAGCCGGAACAGTTCAGGGCGATACCGGAGGCGTAAACGCCATAACCGCTGCTGCTGTAACCGCGACAGTTCAGGGCGGCGTCGGCAGCATACACGCCACTGCCGTTGCCGCTGCTGTAGCCATAACAGTTTTCGGCGGTGTCGGCAGAAACGGCAGTGCCACTGCTGCTGGAGCCCGAACAGTTCAGGGCGGTGAAGGCGGCAACGCCAAGGCCGCTGCTGCTGCTGGAGCCCGAACAGTTCAGGGCGGTGTAGGCATACACGCCACTCCCGCCGCTGCCGCTGGTTTGACCCAAGCAATCAGACACTTGAAGGCCGTAGATCGCCTGGAGGCCGCAGTCAAAGGCCGATGATTGTTTGACTATGGAAGCCCAAATGCCATAACTTCCAACCGTCTGCACCGTGCAGGATTCCACTACCGTCGAATAGCCGCTGCTCAAAACGATGCCGTCATAAAGGCAACCGGAAACCGAGACGCGCGACACCAGCACATTCGCTGGCGGAACGCCCGAATAATAAACGCCGTAGCCAAAGCCGCTGCCGGTGTAAACGCCGCTGCCGTTGTTGGTCACGCCGCCTTGAATGAACCCGTTGGCAATGGTGATATTCCGCAAAATGCCGCTGCTGGTGTTGATGAAAATGCCATAGCCAGTGGCACTGGCGGCGGTGGAGGAGATCGTAAAGCCACTGAGGTCCAGTGTCACGCCGCTGGCGGCAATCGTGATGGCGTTGCCGCTGCTCACGGTCAGGTTGGTAGTCAAATAATAGGAGCCCGGTTGCGTGATGGTGAAGGGCGCGGAGGCAATCGGCGTGCGCGGCTCCACCTGCGAGAGCGTCAGCATCGTCGCGCCGGGCGGTCCGGGCGGCGCGAGGCTGCCCTGAGCGCGGGCGGTTGAGAGGTGGAAGTTGAGGTTTGAGAGCACCAGGACGAAAGCGGCGAGGTTCATCTTAGTTTTCATGGCGGTTAATTTCATCATTCTGCCTTCACCTGCTTCATGCAGAGTCAGGGCATATTGTATTTGTAGGTGATGTAGTTGGTGCCGCTGGCGGCGTAACAACCGGTGGCAATGGTCGCTTGAATGGCCGTGCCGTTGGTCCGATAGCCGGTGCAAAACGCGGCGTTTTGAGCGTAGAGCCCCGTGCCGGAAGCACTGTAGCCATAGCAGCCACTCGCAATGTAGACGGCATAAACGCCATAGCCGCTGCCCTGGCTGAGGCCGTAACAGTTCTGGGCGGTGTAGGCATGAACTGCACTGCCGCTGCCATCGCACCTGCCCCAACAGTTTATGGCGGTGGAGGCCTCAACGCCATTGCCGCTGCTGCTGCTGGAGCCCGAACAGTTCAGGGCAGTGGAGGCATTCACGCCAGCATAGCTGCCGTTGCTGTCACCCCAACAGTTCTGGGCGGTGCCGGCCTGAACGCCAGAGCCGTTGAAGGTGGATTGGCCTTGGCAATCGGACACTACCGTGCCGAGGATGCCGTCGCCGGCGCAGTCTATAACCGATGACTGTTTGATCGTGAAAGCGTAAATTCCATTAGCCCCAACCGTCCGCACCGTGCAGGATTCCACCACCGTCGAATCGCTGAGGTTCAAATAGATGCCGATAGTTCTGCAGCCCGAAATCGAGACGCGCGACACCAGCACATTCACCGCCGTGGGGCCCACAATGCCGTAGGAAAAGCCGCTGCCGCTGTAAACGCCGCTGCCGTTGTTGGTCACGCCGCCTTGAATGAAGCCGTTGGCGATCGTGATGTTCCCCAACGTGCCTTTGATGGTAATGCCGTTGCCATTGTTATAGGCGTCGGTTGAGGAGATCGTAAAGCCATTGAGGTCCAGCGTCACGCCGTTGGTATTGATGTCTATCGCGTCGCCCGTGCTGACGGTGAGGTTGGTCGTCAAATAATAGGAGCCCGTTTGCGTGATGGTGAAGGGCGCGGAGGCAATCGGCGTGCGCGGCTCGATCTGCGAGAGCGTCAGCATCGTCGCGCCAGGCGGTCCGGGCGGCGTGAGGCTGCCTTGGGCGAGCGCGGTTGAGAATTGAGAATTGAGTGCTAAACCCGCCAGCCCAAGAGCGGCGGCTTGAATGCTTGATTTTAGTTTCATACTTATGTTTTGGTTTGGTTTTTTGTTGAGCTTGGCCATTTCCTAAAACGGCAGCGGTTGAATTTCCTGGTAATCCGACGGCGGCTCAAAGGCCGTCCCGTCGCTGATTTGCTGTGGCGTAACCAATTTGACCTCGAAGCGCATCCGCTCCGGGCTAGGCGGCCGTGTGGCATTGCCGGGTGCCGCGGGCGTTTCAAATCTTAACACGGCGAGCAGCGGAAACAGCTTTTTGGCCTTGAGCAATTCGCCCCAATGTTCCTCGACCCTGGGCGGACCAAAGCGGTGCGGCTGGTTCTGCAAATACGGTTGGAAAGCCAGCAATTGGTCCGTCGCCCAAATCTCCATCACTTCGCCGTGCTGCTTGATTTCGTGACGCGTGCACGCGTAGCCCAGCAGATTGGTAGTGTCGGTTGTCCCCGCGAGTTCCACTTTGTCCATCATTATCGGCGGCATCATCATGGGCATGGCTGGCATGTTTGGGACGCAGGAACCGCTTTGCGGGCCAACCCTCGGTGGCATCTGCGGCATCTGCGGCACCTGTGGCATGGGCCGCATGGGCGGCATCCCCGGCAAATTTGTCGGTCCAACGACTTCGGGTGTTGCCGCCGGAGACGGTGCTTGCGGTCTGACGTCCGGCGGCATGGTCATGTCGGGCATCCCAGAAAAACCCGACGTGCCCGACTGGTTTTCCGTCGAGAGCCGAAGTCGGACAAAGCTGCGATTGTTGGGGAACAGGAGGGTGAACTCCCCGGAAGCGCGGTTGAGAATGTCCACCGGATACGGCCGGTCGGTCTCGCCGCGTTCGACGCGCATTTGATTCGTGGCGACGGTGTAAAGGAGCGTCTCCGTCTCGCCGCCGCGCGTGATGGTGGCTGTGATGCGGCCTTCAAAGGGTACCGCGCGCCATCCACAATTGAGGCCGTGACGTCCGCGTTGCCGGTGACGGACAGCACACCTGTATTGCTCACGATGACCGCTCCGCCCAGGGGCACCGTGCCGCCGCCCACGAGACCAGCCCCGCCCGTGACCGTGACAGAACTGTTGGCTAGTTGAGCGTTGCCGACCGTCCCGCTCAGTTGGGTGGCGGGCAGCGTGGCCAGCAGGTTGCTGGCGCTGTTGGCCATAACGGCGTAGGGCGGCGTTGGGTTCGTGCTCTCCAGTGATACGTAGTGCGTGGCAGCGGAGAGGCTGGAAGCTGCCAGCAGCAGGTTAATAACTGAGAGATGAATTGAGTTCTTCATACTGACCTTTCTGTCTCTAGCGCTGCGTCGGAACACTGAATGAGGATTCAGGGCGGCCGGACGGCTGAGGTTCGATCAGTTCTTGGGCTTGGCGCAGCAGCGCCTGCGTGATGGTCCACTCGATCCAGACGTCGGGCGAAGAGGTGAAGGCGCCTTCGGATGTCGGCAGCTTGGTCTTGACCACCGTGTTACCCTGATCAAAGGCGGCACGGGCCTCGGCGAGCTGATTCAGTTTATGCCGGGCCATGGCCAGCACCAGCCAAACGTCGGCATTGCGGCAGAGCCTATCTTCTCCGGTCCGTGGGATCTGCTCCAACCATTCGATGGCTTCGCCGAAATGGCCCTGCCGATACTCCAGCAGGCCCTTGGCGAATCGGAAATACTCCCACGCCCAGTGATTAGTCCCCGCCGCGAGGGCGGTATCCACCATTTTGGCCACCGTAGCGAGGTCCGTGCCCGAAGACGGCAGTATGAGGCTGTCTTTGGCTATGCGCTCGGCAGTGAGCGGATCATCCGTGGTAGCGAAGTGAGCCACGGCCTGGGCGCAATGGCGGCGATAAGCTTCCATGTGGCCCAACTCGACCAGCAAGGCAGCCAAGGCGTGATAGCTTTCGTTGCTCTCTGGCTGCAGCTCGGTCAACTTCGCATAAGCGGTTGCCGCGTCCGCCAGTCGGCTGTGTTTGCAGAGCCACTCTGCCTTGGCCCTCCAACACTCGGGGCTGGAAGGATATCGCTGGAGGGCCCGCTCATAGACGGCGGCCGCGCCGGCTGTATCCCCGCGGTTGGCAAGCGCCTCAGCGCGTGCGCGCCAGATTTCCAACTGCTCGGGATCGAGTCCTGGTTCGGGCGGCAGTGGGCGCGCCATGGGCGGGGCCGTTACCTCGGCTGCGCTTGCCGCTTCGAAGAGTGCTAGCTCGGCGTGGCCAGCGCCGCCGCTGCCCACGGCCCAGTAGCGGCCCTCAGGTGAGAACGCCACGCACCAGACGATGCCCGGCGCCTCATAGCGGAAGAGTTCCTGACCGGTAGCCGTACTCCAGAGTTTGGCCGAGCCATCCCAACTGGCGGTTGCCAGGGTGTTTCCATCCGGAGAGAATGCCAGAGTGTACACTTCGTCGTTGTGCGCCTGGACGCTCCACTTCACTTCTTTTCGAGCCAAGTCCATGACCTGCAGCGAATAGGGGCCATCCTTGCCGCGAGCGGCCAGCCAGCGGCCATCGCGCGAGATGGCCAGCCGCACCCCCGAATGCGGTCCCGGCTCAGTACGGCGCCACTGCTCCTGCCCGGTGGTTAGACTGAGGCTGACTATTCCGCGCCGATTGGCGGCCAGGAGGCTTTTCCCATCGGGCGTAAACGCCAGGCCGGCAATCGTTAACCCCTCCAGGCGCGCCAGCGTGCGGGCCTGGCGCTGCCCGACGTCCCAGAGGCGCACGACCGGGTCGTCGAAGCTGCCGCCCGTAGCTAACCAGCGGCCCTCCGGCGAGAACGCCAGGCTGCAGACTTTGAAGGGAAACCTGCCCCCTCCATGGCCCCCCAGCACCGCCAGTTTGCGCCAGGTTTGTGCCTCCCACAGGGTGACCTGATTGTCCACGTCTGCCGCTGCCAGCAGCGCTCCATCCGGAGACCAGGCGACCAGGACATCACCACTACGATAATCCGGCAGCGCGAAGGACCGTTCGGCCGAGCCCACTTTTAGGAGCCGCACGCCCACCCCACCGCCGGCCAGCCAGTCGCCCTTGGGAGAGAAGGCGAGCGAGTAGTCTTCGAAGTCCAAAAGCACGCGACAGTCCTGCCGCTGCCGGGCCAGCCATACTTTGATGGTTGTATCCCAACTGGCGCTGGCCAGGCGGCGGCCGGTGGGATCGAAGGCCAGGGACCAGATGCTGGCGGTGTGACCTTTGAGTTGGCGCAGTTCCCGACCCAGGGTGTAGTCCCAGAGCCGAATCGTCTGATCCAGCCCGGCGGTCGCCAGCGTTTCCCCGTCCGGCGAGAACGCCAGTGCAAAGACCGGCCCGCGATGGCCCTTGAGTTCCGCTCGCTCCCGGCCCGTGGTGGGGTCAAGTATCTTCAACAACGTCTCGCGGCGGCGCAGGTCGCCACCGCCCACCGCCAGGTCATTGCCGTCGGCGGAGAATCCCAGCGCCAGGATCGGGACCCCGAACTCGCCCAGCACACGGTGCGACGTCCCACCCGGCAGCTCCCAGAGCGCCGCCTCACCGGCAACGGTGCCACTGGCCAGGGTCCGACCGTTTGGGCCGAAGGCCAGCGCCCGAATGCCGGCGGTCTGGCCGCGCAAGGTCGCCCGTTCGAAGCGGCTGGGCAGTTCCCATAATTTGATCTCTGCGCCAAAGGAGCCTTCAGCAATAAAGCGGCTATCGGGCGTGCCCACCCCGCTGCCCAGCCTGGCATTGCTGGCGGCCAACCAGCGGCCATCGGGGCTGAAAGCGACGGCACCCACCTCGTTTGCCATCGTGCCCAGCACGGCGCTGGCCTCGTGCGTAGCGGCGTTCCACAGTCGCACCGTCCCGTCACGGTTGCCCGTCACAATCGTCCTGCCGTCCGGTGAGAAGGCCGCACCGCTGACCCCGTTGGTGGGCCCCACCAGCACGGCGACCTCACGTCCGGTCATGGCGTCCCACAGCCGCGCCTTGCCGTCATCACCCCCGCTGAGCAGCCAGCGGCCATCGGGTGAGAAGGCCACGGCACGCACGAGGTTGCTGTGGCCGGCCAGGGTAAACTGCTCGCTGTGACACAGCCGCCACAGGTAATACCATTCAAAGCCGCGCAAATCCTCTTGCCCCGGCTTTGGCTGGTAGTGGTCCAACACGGCCAGGGCGCCGGCCACATCGCCGCTCTGCCAGGCCTTGAGGCCCTGGTTCAGTTCTGAGGCGTAGAGCTGGTATCCGATCTGTCTGGCTTGTGCCTCCGCCGTGGCCCGGCTCTGTTCCGCGACCGTCCGAAGCTGCTCGGCGCGTGCGCGCTGGGCCTTCTCGAGCGCTTCGGCACGCCTGGCGCGCACGGCCTGCCACGCGCTGACCACCACACCCGCCGCCAGCATCACCACCAAGGTGGCCGCCATGGCCAAGCCCACTTGATGGCGCCGGACGAACTTCCGCGCCCCGTATAGCGTGCCCGGGGCCGCGGCGCTAACCGGCTGGTACTGCAGATGACGCTCAAGGTCCAGCGCAACGTTGTTAGCCGTTTCGTAGCGCCGGGCCCGATCCTTCTCCAGGCACTTCATGACGATCCAGTCCAGGTCCCCTCGGACCAGGTGGATCAGCTCCGGCGGGTCGGCGTGGCGGCGTTTGGCCAGCGTGGTCTGCTCCTCGGCGGTGAGCTTGCTTAAGCGCGTCGAGGGCCGCGAGGGCTCCTCCTCCCGAATAATGCGGCGGATTTCATCCAACCCCGCCGCCAGCAGGCGTTTGTGTTCAAAGGGCGTCTGGCCGGTCAGCAGCTCGTAGAGCAGGACCCCCAACGAGTAGATGTCGCTGCGCGTGTCCACGTCCAGGCCGCTCATCCCGGCTTGCTCGGGGCTCATATAGGCGGGGGTGCCGATGAAATGCTCGAACCGGGTATAAACCGTCTTGTCGGTGAGCCGTTCGCCGATGGCCTTGGCAATCCCAAAATCAATCACCTTGGGCATCGGCACGTCATCGGACAGCATGACCAGGATGTTGGAGGGCTTGATG
>DATKNZ010000234.1:0-2661 GCA_035541055.1 Candidatus Acidiferrum sp.
AGGTCCACGTGCTTGAGCTTGGCGAACTCCTCGTTGGTGAGGATGGGCGACTTGAGCTCGATCAGGCGCGCGTGCTCGGGCGTGGGCTTGAGCAGGTTCTGCTCCGAGCCGATGGCCGTCTCCGTGGACATGATGATGTCCTCGCGGATGCAGTCAATGGGCGGGTTGGTGACCTGCGCGAAGAGTTGCTTGAAATAGTTGAACAGCGTCTGCGACTTGTTGGAGAGGACGGCCAGGGGCGTGTCCGTGCCCATGGAGCCGACGGCTTCGGCGCCATCGCGGGCCATAGGCACCAGGAGCATGCGCAGTTCCTCGAAAGTGTAGCCGAAGGCGAGCTGGCGCTGCAGGACGGTCTCGTGGTCGGTCTGCGGCAGGACCTTGGGGTCGGGCACATCGGCCAGCCGGATGAGGTTCTTGTCCAGCCACTCGCGGTAGGGGTGCTCCGCTGCGATCTTCTGCTTCAGCTCTTCGTCCGCGACAATGCGCCCTTCCTCGGTGTCTATGAGGAACATGCGCCCGGGCTGGAGGCGGCCCTTTTGGCGGATGCGCTCGGCGGGCAGGTCCAGCACGCCGACTTCGCTCGCCATGATGACGAGGTCGTCCTTCGTGACATAGTAGCGGGAGGGGCGCAGGCCGTTGCGGTCGAGCACGGCGCCAATTTTCTTGCCGTCCGTGAAGGCGATGGAGGCCGGGCCATCCCAGGGTTCCATGAGGCACGAGTGGTATTCGTAGAAGGCCCGTTTTTCGGGGCTCATGCTCTCGTGCTTGGTCCACGGCTCGGGGATCATCATCATCATCGCGTGCGGCAATGAGCGGCCGGCCAGCACGAGCAGTTCGAGGCAGTTGTCGAACATCGCCGAGTCACTGCCATCCTCGCAGACGACGGGCAGGACCTTCTTGAGGTCGTCGCCGAACAGGTCGGACAGGAACATGGCCTGGCGGGCGTGCATCCAGTTGATGTTGCCGCGCAGGGTGTTGATTTCGCCGTTGTGAGCCAGGTAGCGGTAGGGGTGGGCGCGGTTCCAGCTTGGGAACGTGTTGGTGCTGAAGCGCGAGTGCACCAGCGCCAGGGCCGACTCCATCGCCGGGTGCGACAGGTCCGGGTAATACTGGATGAGCTGCTCGGTGAGCAGCATGCCCTTATAGACGACCGTTTTGTAGGAAAGGCTGGACAGGTAGAAATTCTCGCCGCCCGCGACCTTGCCCGAGTAGCGGATGGCATTTTCGGCGCGCTTGCGGATGACGTAGAGCTTGCGCTCGAAGGCCATGTCGTCGGTGAGCTTCGAGTTGCGGGCCAGGAACACTTGCCGCATGAAGGGCTCGGAGGCCAGGGCGGTGCCGCCCAGGGTGACGTTGCTGGTCGGGATAGTGCGCCAGCCCAGGACGGGCTGGCCTTCCTCGGCCGCGATTTCGCCAAAGATTTTCTCGCATTCGGCGCGCTGCGCCGGGTCCTGGGGCAGGAAGACCATGCCGACGCCGTATTCGCCCGGGCCGGGCAGGGAGACGCGGCCTTCCCGGGCCACGAGCTTGAGGAAGTCGTGGGGGGGCTGGATGAGGATGCCGGCGCCATCGCCGGTGTTGGCCTCGCACCCGCAGGCGCCGCGGTGGTTCAGGTTCAGCAGCACCTGCAGGGCCTGCTGGATGATCGTGTGGGATTTCCGGCCTTTGATGTCGGCTACGAACCCCACCCCGCAAGCCTCGTGCTCGAAACGCGGGTCATAGAGGCCCTGTTTGGGCGGCGGCCCGAACGGCTGTTTGGGCCCCCCCGCGCTCCAGTTATGTGTCGTCTTCTTCATGGTCCGGCGGAGCGTGTCCGCGCGCACGCCTAAGCTAAAGTTGGATAGTATTTACCCGAATTTCCACTCTGTGCAATCACTCATTTCGGTGGGGCGGGAGGGAGTCTATGGATTGAGGAGGCGAGGCGGAGGAAATCCGAAGGCCGAAGCCCGAAGGCCGAAAGAAGCCCGAAGGCCGAAACCCGAAGCAGACGGCCTGCGTGGCTAAGGCCAGCAGCCTGCCGTATTCGGGATTCGGATTTCGGCCTTCTTTCGGCCTTCGGCCTTCGGGTTTCGGCCTTGCTTCAGTTGCCCCGACGCCTACTTCACCAGCGTCTGGCAGAACTTCTCGATCCGGGCCAGGCCCTTCTCGATGTTCGCCATGCTCGTGGCGTAGCTCAGGCGGATGTAGTCGTCGGCGCCGAAGGCGATGCCCGGAACGGCGGCGACCTTCTCGGACTCGAGGAGCTTCGCGCAGAACTCGGTGCTCTTGAGACCGGTCTTCGAGATGTTCGGGAAAAGGTAGAACGCGCCTTTGGCGTTCACGCAGGACAGGCCGGGGATGGCGTTGAGCTTGGCCCAGGCATACTTGCGGCGCTTGTCGAACTCGGCCAGCCACGTCTTGAGGTGGTCCTGCGGGCCGGTCAAAGCGGCCACGGCGCCTTTCTGGGCGAAGCTGGTGGGATTGCTGGTGCTGTGGCTTTGGACGGCGTCAATGGCCTTGGCAATCGGCTCCGGGGCGGCGCACCACCCCAGGCGCCAGCCGGTCATGCTCCAGGCCTTGGCGAAGCCGTGCGTGACAATCGTGTGCTCGTAAAGCGCGGGGCTGAAGCTCGCCACGCTGCGGGTCCGGGCGCCGTCGTAGAGCAAGTGCTCGTAAATCTCA